>NZ_DATLJK010000017.1:0-307017 GCF_035538955.1 Hansschlegelia sp. | reverse complement strand
CATCAGTCCGGATTCCGCGTGTACGAGCGTGCCGTTGGCGAGCTTCCGCTCGGCCGTCTTGATGGCGTTCATCATGCCGTAGCCCTGCGGCACACCGACCAGGAGACTGTTCTCCTGCGTGACGTCGATGTCCGCGAGAGCATCGATGAACTCCCCGAGTCCGGCTGGATCGACGCCGACCTTCGCCAGCAGACCGCTGTCCTTCACCTGCTCGATCACGGAGACGATGGCGTCGATGTCGCCGAGCTCGTCATCCACGATCGTCAGCTCGCCGGCCGCCTGAAAGTCACGGAGCCGCGCAGCGATTGTTTTCCGCCGGTCGAGAACACCCGAGTGGCACCAGGCGTGGGACCAGACCAGCCACCGCTTGGTGACCTTCTCCCGGCCAAGCACGCAGAGCCCGAACAGGTCGTCGAGCCCGCCGCCGTCGATCCCGACCGTCGCGACGTCACATCGCTCCAGCAAATCCTGGAGCGACTTCAACTCCTCGTCGGCCCGGCGGGCCCAGAACTCGGCGCCGGGCCATCGGTTCTCACGCAGATCGTTACCGATCTGGACGTTCAGATGCTTGGCGAGGAAGACGTTCCGTGTCTGCGGCCCCTTGGCGATCTCCTTCCGGAGCTCATCCTCGAGCCACTCCGCGCTCACCGAGCGCCCCAGATTCGGATTCGTGACGTAGAAATTCGCCGGGTCGAGGTAGGCTTGCGCCTCGATCATCCTCGGCGGGAACTCGTAGATGACGGGGAGGAACTTCCGATCCTCAACCCGGCCATCACGGACGTTTCGTGCGTAGTCGAGCTTGTCCTTGAAGACCCCTGCGGGGGGAGCGTCCGACTGCGTCGTGATCGAGATCACGAAGCCTTCGGGCCGAGAGATCAGCCCGCCCGTGGCCTCCCGAAGCATCGCATCCGCATGCGGCTTCTTCCCGAACTCCCAAAGCTCATCGATTAGAACGAAGCCGGCTTTTTTACCAACCGCTGTCGCGGTATCAGCCGCGATGACCTTCAGCGCGGCCTTGGTGGTCAGATGGGTGATCGTCCGGATGTGGTCCTGGATATGCAGGAACCCGCCATCCGCGGCGTTGAGTTCGGGATCTGCGCGGATCATATCCGCCGCAGGCTTGAAGCTGTTCTGCGCCGCCTCAATCGTCGGCGCCAGGATCAGCGCTCATTCGACCGCCGCCAGTTTCGGATGAGCGCCGTGAGCATGATGCCTGCGGCGAGCGTGGACTTGCCGTTCTTCTTCGAGATGCAGAGGAAGCCTTCGCGGATGTGCCGCTTGGCTGTGGTGGGGTCATAGGCTCCGAAGATCGCTCCGACGAAGTCGAAGATCCACTGCTCGCCGACTTCGCCGAAGGTCGGGCTGCCGGGCACGTCAACGACATGCAGCGCCCTGAACACGTCCAGCGCGGCCGCCGCCTCTTCTGGGAAGAGCGGCGGCGAAACAATCAGCGGTCGCTGCGCGATGATCCGTTCCTGCCAGTCTAAGCAGGCGGTCGTATGGCTCACGTTACTGCATAAGCCTGGGCGGCTCAGGGACAGCGAAGCGGCCGCTGCCTGCCGCCTTCTCGGCGTTCGCCTGCCGAAGCGCCTTCTTGCCGCCGGCGCCAGCTTTCTCGGCCGCCTCTTCTCTCGCGAGGTCTATGACCGCGCGGGCCGCGGAGACGCGAGGCGCAGGGTAAGGCGAGTTGTCCATGACATCCTCGAGCGTGGCGTAAGCCTTCTCGACAAGGTCAGCTGCAGCTCTAGCGGCGACCCGCGCGAGTTTCGCGTCGGCGACGGCTCTGACAGCGTCAGCCACCCCGCGCTCGGTCTTAGGCGCTGAAAGCGCGTGCTTCGGCTTGCGGCCAGCACCCGGACGCTTCCCGCCCCGGCCGACGCCAGTTGATTTCGTGACCATGCTTTTGATTTCTGCCCGTTTGATTTCGAGCGCGGCGGAGGAAAAATTCTGCAAATGCTGCCCGATGCGGTAACGGCCCACTGGGCCCCAGACTTTCGACCCCCCTACCCCTTCAGGAGCCGGGCGGTAGCCTCTGCCTGAGTAGGAGGAAGGATCTTGATGCCTGACAACTTGAGCCCCGAGGCCGAGGTGTTAGCCGCTCACATGTCGGCGACGCTCGCCGCGTTTCGAGTCCTGCTGCTGTGCCTGCAGCGGTCCGGCGCTCTGAAGGAAGGCGACTACCCGAGGCCTTGGCTGACTAAATGGAGCTGGCAAAGGGAAGCGCGGAGCCTATGACGCTGGCGCTCCTGGATGACCTGCGCAAGGAGCTGCTGAACTAGGTTCAGCCTGGATCATGGTGGCCCGCTCGTCGAAGTCGAGCATGAAGGCGGGTGTGAAGCACCCGTTCAGGTTTCACCCTTGTCCCACATCCTACGCTGCGCTGAATCCTTCGCGCGGGCCCGCTCCTGAACTACACCCCCATAGAAGCTGCCCGCGCTGACGAACGCGATAAACGCCACCTCCTTCAGCTTCTTGCCGCCGTACACATAGAAGAGCAACGCGACTGACATCACGAGCAGCGCGACGTTTTGGGCCTTGGACCGCTCCTCTTGCTTCCGCGCCATAGCCGGTCCTCTGTTGGCGATGCACCCTATCTCGCGAGCATGCAGGCGGTCTTCCTTACAAAACCATCCTCTTCGCCCTCTCGGCCGCGGTCTTGAGGCTGTGATGCCGGCCGCAGAGGCAGCGCCCGTTCTTCGGATCGAGGCGGTCGCCGCCGTCTCGACGCTCGACGATGTGGTCCGCGAAGAGGCGGCCCGGAGCGGCGACCTTGCAGCGCTCTCCCTTCTCGACCCACTCGCAGCGCCAGCCGGCGCGACGCTTCACCTCGATCGCCCAGGCCCTGTGCTCCGGCGTCTGAAGCTCGGCGTCGGCCACCTTTGGTGGAGGTTTCACCGTGCGGGTGTCGATCGTCCGGAGCCGAGGCCCGATCGTCTTCAGCGTCTTCAATTTGCCTTAGCCAGCCTGCCAGCCGATGAAATTGCGATGATCACGCGGACGCTCATCAAAGGGATTCTGTTCCCTTCGGCATTGGGCTGGCCAGCGACAGCTGGCGCAGTGGCAGTCGGACCGAACATCGGCTGGGGCTCTGGGCTCCTGCCTTTCCTCATGCTCGGGTTGCCGGTGCTTGCCTACGTCATCTGGTTTGAGCTTAGGGGCCGCCGATAGCCGGAGATCTTCGGTGTACGTCTCCACTACCCCCGCCACCTGCAGGTCCACCGGGCGAGGTAATAGCCTGGCGGCGAGGTGAGCTCTTCGATGTCCTCGATCAGGGCACAGCCGGAGATCGGGGCGGGCTGCCGACGGTGCACGATGCGGCAGGCGCCGGGCTCCGCCTGAAGGCAGAGGGCGACGATCTGCTCGACGATGCCCATGTAGTCATTCCAGGATGTCGTCGTAGTTCATGCAAAGACCCGATGCGGCGGGGACCCTACCGCCACGGATTTTCGAGCCCCTTGTCCGCCCGTGCGGATCAGCGGGACAGCACGACGTGGGTCGCCAACTCGGTTGGGACAGTCTCCGTCACCCGGTACCCTAGGGCTGGTAGGTCAATGCCTGCGAACAGCGGCTCGCCCTGACCGAGAACGACCGGCGACACCGCAAGGTGCAATTCGTCGATCGCTCCCGCAAGCAGGTACTGGCGGACCGTCGAGGCTCCGCCGCCGATCTTCACATCCAACTCGCCCGCCGCGGCCTTCGCCTGAGCCAGCGCCGCCTCGATGCCTTCTGTGACGAAATGGAAGGTCGTTCCGCCTTCCATGACAATTGGATCGCGAGCGTGGTGCGTGAGGATGAAGGTCGGCGCATGGTATGGGGGATTGTCACCCCACCAGCCTCTCCAATCGGGGCCGCCCCAATTATCACCTGCCGGCCCGAACATGTTCCGCCCGATGATGAAGGCGCCGAAGCCTTCCATGCTGGCGCGAGCGAAGCGATCGTCGGTCCCGCCGTCCTTTCCGATCATCGATCGAAAGGTCCGGGTCGGGTAGAACCACTTGTGCAACTCCCCGCCGCGCTCGCCGAGCGGGTTGTCCATGCTCTGGTTCGGGCCGGCGCCGAAGCCGTCGATGGACACGGCAAAGCCCGCTACGCGCACCCGGGTCATGGAGCCTCCAGCCGCCTCATATCGCGCTCAAGCAGCGCGGCGGCGATGAGATCCTGACCGGTCCCTCTCTGGCAAGGGGATGTGATGCGGTCTATTTGCCCTTCAGCAGCGTGCGCCGGGGCGAGGAGTGGTAGAGCGGATCACCGGTCTTTGCGCTCGGCTTCGCCGCGCGGGTGTCGACGGTGCGAAGCCGAAGGCTGAACCGTCTTAAGCGTCATCGGTAGCAGATGCTTCAGTTTTCGCGCTCAGAGTGTGGCCGTTGGCCGCTTACCCTAGGGTCCACGGATGCCGAATACCGAGCAATCCCACGACGAATGGGCCCGCCGGATTGTGCGCCTGGCGCACACGGAGGCGCTCAAGCGAGGCGTGCCGGACAAAACGTTGGCTCAGGCCCTTCTCGTCCAGGCGATCATGCTGCTCACCGGCCGCACAGAGCAGCACGTGAAAGCACGAGTTCATTCGCTCGGCCTTCTGGAACTGGAGCCTAAGATAGCCCGTCGAATTTATCTGGAAGGCGAGAACTGACCGACAACGTCGAACGAGATAAACGATGCGGAGGCAGCAAGAACTCGCCCCGAGATAAGCCGTTGTATGCCGGGGGCATGCTGGCGAGCCCCGATCACACCCACGAACGCGTACCGGCTTCCCCACTCGTCGGCGACGGCCGCCCGCTTATATCATCCGTCTTCCCCCGCCCCGTCCGCCAGCGTCACGCCCTCGATCGCCGCGAGCTTGCGCGCTATGGCGTCCACGCTCGCCTGCGACAGCCGCGCGAAGGCGATCCGGATGTCCTCATGGCCATCTCGCTCGGAAGGAGTGGTAACGAACTGGCGAATGCGCGAGGCGCGCTCGCCGGCGATCTCCCGAAGCAGATCGATGGTCACTGCGCCGGCCGGAGCGATGACGCGCAGTTCCCGCGTCCCGATCCGGCTCCGGTAACGCTCTTCGATCGGCTTCACCCCGGCGAGGATCGCGATCACGATCACCGTCGTCGCGACACCCTCGACATAGAGCCCGCCGCCGATGGCGAGCCCTATCGCGGCGACACTCCAGATGCTGGCGGCGGTGGTGAGCCCGCGCACCACCTCGCCGCGAAGCAGGATGGTGCCCGCCCCGAGGAAGCTTACGCCGGAGACCACCTGGGCCGCGACCCGCGAGGGATCGAACGCAACATGGCTTTGTCCAAGCACGTCGCCGAAGCCATGCGCCGAGACGATCATCGCCAGGCACGCGCCGACGCACACCAGCATGTGCGTCCTCAGCCCCGCGGCCCACATCAGCCGCTCGCGCTCGAAGCCCACGATACTGCCTGCCGCTGCGGCGGCGATCAGTCGCAGCACGAGTTCCGCGTGGAGCATCGGCCTCCCGTCTCCTGTGCCCTGAGGGGAAAGGCCGATCGAGACACCGTTCTGCGGCGGTGTCCAGCACCCGCTTACTGCCGTCACTGGACGGCTTCTGCTAGTGCCAAGGAGAGTTGTCTACGTTTGCAGCGGAAGTGTCCGGCGTGGGACGCATCTAGCTGACGTCCAATCCTCGTCGCGGAAGCCGACGAAGTGGTAGGCGCGGGCCGCCGCCATGCTAGGTTGCGGCGCCTCCAGGAGGAACAAAATGCCTTATCGGATTGGATGGAGCCCAGATGCAGGAACGCTGACGGTGGTCACCGAGACCGCCAGCGAGGCGCTAACCATCATCCGCCAACATGAAGATGCAGGTCGTGCGGATTTCGAGATCGCCGACCTAGATGGGAACATGCTCACTCTCAAAGAGCTGGAGCAGGCTGCGGCTGCCGAGCCGAGTCAGCCGATCTCCTGAATGAAACGCGCTCCAGAGGCCGAAGGCGTGCTACGTTGGCTGATGGAAAAACATCAATTCGCAGTCGATGACATCGTTCGCCTGACCAACAAGTTCGGCCTGGGTCCGAGCACATCCGTCACGGTCGTTCGCCTCATGCCGGCGGCTCGAGAGAACCTACCGCCGGCCTATCGAGTGAAAGACTTGGCCGAGGGCCACGAGCGGATGGTCACTGAAGACGAGATCTCTCGTCTGATCTGAAAGGAAGGCGAGCCCGCGAGCGGACGGCGCCGCATCCATCCTGGATGGTCAGCGTATTGAGGCGAGGCGGCCTTTACGTTGCCTAGCCGCCCTCGTCGTCCTTCGCCCTCTCTCGCGACGAGGGTGGCGCCTCGTGAGAGTCTGAATGTTCGGCGATGCCTGAGGATGCCGCCCGCGAGATTAGCCGGCGCTGCGGCCCCCTGCACCTACCTGCCGGCGCATGGACGAAAAAACCCGCCGTCTGATTGGAGACGGCGGGCTAACTCAGGAGTGAAAGAGTTGGGGACGCTTTCCCTGAGGCCTAGCTTAATACCGCAATAGGCTCGAATTTGGCGTTGCAATATCGAAGTGAGCGGCTGCGGAGGGACAGTCCGGCTAAACGACGGAGGACCACGTGCAGGATCAGAAGGACCTTCTAGACCGCCTGAAGGTCGAGCAGATGAAGCTGCTTCAGTCTGCCGCCGCAGGAGGTAGGCTGCCGACCGACAAGACGCTGAGCAAGGTCGCCGATCTCGAGCTCGCGATTGGGGCTCTGGAGAACCAGATCTACGAGGCGTTGAATAGCCAACAAAAGGGCAATAGAAGCCCGGCGCGGTGAGCGGTGTTTCCGCTCCCTGGATCCGCGCCTCGGCTAATCCGACACACCGCGGTCGTCCTAAAGCAAATTTTAGGCCACCCTCCTCAGCACGTCAACCGATACCACCGGCATCGCGCTGATCCATCCCAGATCGATGGTCACTTCGTTGGCGTTATTGCAGCGGACGATCCGGCCGCTCTGGCCTTGGATCAGACCGGAGGTCACCTCGACAGGATCGTTGACGTCAAACTTCAACGTCGGGTCCCGCCCGAAGTCGAGTGCGCCCATGTCCTGCGCCGCCCGCATGTCCGCGATCGTGCTCTCGTGGATCAGGACGGGCGCGCCATAGCGGCCCATACCGACTACACCGGCAACACCATCGACAGAGCGAATGTCGGGTCGGCGGCGATCAGGGTAGGCGACGAAGACGTAGCGCGGCATGGCTGGCCTCAGGCGCTCGACGTAGTGCGGCGAGCGTCGCGGCTTGAACCAGCGCCTTCCCTCCGGAACGTAGGCGCAAAGACCGATGCCGATCAGGCCTAACTCGACGCGGCGCTCACAGAGCGGGTTCGTGAAGATCGCGTACCAGGGCATGCCCTCGTGTTCTCGGTCGAGCGACAGAGCGCGGGCGGCGGCTCGGCGCGCGGCTTCCGCCTCGATCTGCCTGCGGCGCTCCTCGGCGGTGAGCGTCGAGCGCCTGGAGCTCCTACGGGTCGCGGACGTCATGAGCTGATTTTTCAAGCAGCAATCCTCCGTTTCAGCAGGACGTCGTTCCAATCCTCGCCTTCGTCAGGCGGGAGGCTCACCGTGACCGTCACCCCAAGCCGCCCGTCGCAGGCGAGACGGTGCGCCAGCGCGTAGGCGGCTGCCTGGCCGCCAAACTTCCTGTCGTGATCCCCGAAGACCACGACGGATCGGACGCCCGCCGGAGGACGCCATTGCTCGAGCATCGTGGCGTTGATGGTTGCCCAACACGGCACGCGGAACAGGGCCGTTGCGGCAAGCGCGGTCTCGACGCCCTCCGCCACGCCGAGGACCTCCGTCGGCGGAGCCAGCCGGATCGCTGAGCCCTTCGGCGGGGACGACATGAGCTTCCGAGGGCTCGCCACGGGTGCCTTCTCACCGGCGGCCGTCAGATACGTCCGGTGCAGGGTGGCAGGCTTGTCATCCGGCCCAGTGACCATCGCGACCATGCCGGGATGGAAGGCGACGGAGTCGCCCTCGACGTATCTAAGCCGGGGCGTATAGCGCAGTGCCGGAACTGCGATGGCGGATCCCAGACGCCTCGCTAGCCACCTTCCCGCAGCGTTGTCGGCGGCAATTGCGGTCGCCGAGCGCCAAAGGTTGTTGAGCGCCTTTCTGTCGGCCTTTCTGTCAGCCTTGGGGGCAGCCTTGAGCGCCGCCGGCGCAGCGCTTCCAATCAGAGCCTCTATGCGCGGAGCAGCCTCGCGGAAGTCCCAGCCGTTGACGAGCATCACAAGCTTGACGCCGTCGCCTGCGCCGCACTGGCTGCAGATCCAGGAGCCTGCCCCTTCCTTGTCGTCGAAGCGAAAGCGGTCCTTGCCACCACAAGCTGGGCAGGGCCCATGGCGGTTGGTGAGCGCCTTCTCGGGCACGCCGAGCTGCGGGAGGATGCCCTGCCAGCGACCGCGGGAACGCTCGGCCAGTGGGCGACGATCAGGCCGCATGGCGCCCCTCCCCCTTCTGCTTGCCCTTGGCGTAGGCGATCGCGCGAGACTTGACCCAGCCGTAGACCTCATCCGACGGCGGCCACGGCCTCACGTCGTTCTTACGGAACGGCCACTCGAGGAACTTCTCGCGGTAGTTCGCCAAGGCCCATGCGGTCGTCTTCCCGTGGCGCTCGGCGTAGCCCAGCAGCATGGCGTACCAGGTCGCCTTCTCCTGCGGCGTCGGCTTCCTCCGCTTGCCACCTCCATTCAGCTCGAACAGCGCCCCGCCGGCGTCGCACGTGACGCCGGACTGTCGTTCCGGAGCGAAGCCGCACACCGGGCAGACGTGGACCCTCGCCGGTTTGAGGAACGTGCACTTCGCGCACTCCTTCGGCAGAGGCGAACGGCGGTCACGCTCCTGTTTCCGACGGCCGTCCCCAAGATCGAGCTCCGGATGGTGGATGTCGGTGACGAAGCCGAGCCGCAGCGTGGTGTCGCTGTGGTCGAGGATCAGGCAATCCGTCTTTCCCTCGGCCGTACGCAGCCCCCGGCCGACGATCTGCACATAGAGCATCTCGCTCTTCGTCGGCCGAGCGAGGATGATGCAGCGCACATCCCAGTCGACGCCGGTCGTCAGGACGCCGACATTGCAGACGACCTCGATCTCGCGGGAGTGGAACGCCTTGCGGACGTCCTCCCGCTCATCCGGACCTGTGTAGGCGTCGACGTAGCCGCAGCTCACGCCCGCTTCGGTGAACTGGCGCTGCAGCGTCTTCGCGTGCGCCCGGTCAACGGCGAAACAAAGCGTCGGCCGGCGGTCAGCGCGCATCAGCCAGGTGCGTACGACGTCGGCGACGAGGTCCGGCCTATCCATAGCCTTGGACAGGTCGCCCTCGTGGTAATCCCCGGCGACCGTGCGTACGCCCGACAAATCAGGGTGAGACGGGGCGAACACCCTGAACGGCGACAGGAAGCCGGCCTCGATGAGTTCCTGGGTCGTCGCCGCGATGAGGAGGCGGTCGAAGTGCTTCCCCAGCCCCTTCGCCCAAGGGGTCGCCGACAGGCCGATGAAGGGCTTCCGCTGCCAACCATCGGCGGCCATCCAGCGGGCGTAGAGCCGGAACCAGCGGTGTGCCTCGTCAATGATCACGACGTCGGTGATCGGCAGCAGACGTCGTTCGAGCGTCTGGACGCTCGCCACCTGGATCGGCCGGTGCGGCGCAGTCATCGGATGATCGGCCTGAATTACCCCGATCTCGTGCGCCGGGATGCCTTCTTCGATGAAGGCCTTCACGGTCTGGTCGATCAAGCTGAGCGCCGGCACCACGAACACGACGCGATTGCCCTTCACTCGGGCGCGCTCGACGATCTCAGCCGCCAGGCGGGTCTTTCCGCCACCCGTGGCGAGCTGCAACAGCGGTCGGAAAGACCCATCCAGGACTGCCGAGCGGATCAGATCGAGGGCTTTGACCTGATGTGGGCGAAGTGGGCGAGCGATCGCCATCACGCCCTCCCCACGCCGAATGGAGCGTCTTCAGGCCACGAGGGCCAGATGCCGGTCGAAACCTCGCGCCCGTCCTGCGCTACATCCTGAAACGTAGAGCTACGAACCCTTTCTTGGATGGGATATCTAATTGTTCCCTTAGTTATTCCCTGGCACGCCGTGCCGGTTGCAAAGGAACGGCGTGCCGGTTGGAGATCAGTTTGCAACCGGCACGGCGTTCCGGTTGAAGGAGCCTGCGCGGGGCGGGTCCGCGAACGGTCGATGTCCGTCTTCGAGATCTCGAAATCGCGGTGAAGCGATATGACGATCAGGTCTGTCGACCGCCCTGCGCGCCCTTTGCTGCGGGCCTTCCGGTGGATCACGCCAAGCCGCTCGAGGTCAGCGAGGCAGTAGCGCACGCACCGCTCCGATAGCCCCGTATCGGCCGCCAAGGTGGCCTGAGACGGGAAGCACGCTCCGGCACGGTCGGCGTAGCAGGCCAGCTCTCGCACCACAGCCTTCATTGGCTGATTGGCGATCTTCTGCCGCTTCGCCCATTTCATGGCTTCCGAGCTCATCGGGTCGCGTCCCGCTGCTGAAGTTGTTGAAGAAGGCTGCGCACGGCGGCCTCGTGGCGCTCGAAGAGCTGGAGGACGCGCTCGATCGCGTCCCAGACGGCTAAGGCTCTGATCTGCTCGCGGTCGGAGTCGACGCGCGCGCCGCAGTCGATCAGGCCGGCCTGCACGGTCTCGATCCGCGCCGCCTCGTCTCGGGCAGCGATCCGCATCTCAGAGATGCTCGGCTTGACCTTCCGGGCCTCGATCAGGGCGGCATGCACGGCAGCGCGGCCGTCAGCCATGCCCGCTGCCCTCTGCGATCCTACGGAGGACCTCAGACGGCGACGTGCCGGACCCGCCCGCGAGCATGGCCGCCGCGGAGCCGATGATCTGCTCCAGAAGCTCGAGCGCCGCCTGCTGCCCGACCTGGTGCAATGTTTCGCGGTAGGCGGAGACGACGATCACGGAGGCCTGAGCGGCGAGCGCTTCGGTCGACGAACTCGGCGGCCCTGGCGCCAACCTCGGAAGCTTAACGGCGCGGCTCATGCGGCTCCCCCGTCGGAGGAGCCGTCGTCGTCTACCGACGGCGGGACATGCGTCTTGTCCACCAAAGCCTGAGCCGCGCGAACAGCACGGCCATCAACCCCGGCAACGGCTTTCGTGATTTCGAGTTCATGGGCGAGCCGATCGATCTGCCGAGCGCACTCCGCCTCGTAGGCGGCGAGCAGGGTGAAATAGACCGACGCGAGCACGTCGCGCGGCCGCCGGTACCGCAGTCGCCAGAGGACGCTGTGCGACAGCCTATAGCGGCGCGCGATGCGGCGCATGGCGTTGTCGAGGTCACCCGGTCCGCGACTTTCAGCTCGCACCAGGGCGTCCGCCCACCGGGCGGCGCGCTCGACCAATCTGTCTCCGGCGTCGACGCCGTTCAGCGCCACGTCAGACATTTGCTGATCCTGCAAAGGCTTCTGT
The DNA here is from genome assembly GCF_035538955.1 of Hansschlegelia sp. Taxonomy (NCBI): domain Bacteria; kingdom Pseudomonadati; phylum Pseudomonadota; class Alphaproteobacteria; order Hyphomicrobiales; family Methylopilaceae; genus Hansschlegelia; species Hansschlegelia sp. The sequence goes on along the minus strand of NZ_DATLJK010000017.1, from coordinate 295,601 downwards.
TCCAACGCCAGAACCTCTCTCGCTAGCTTCAGGGCGAGAGGAGGTTGGCGATGAGGAACTGACTGAGAGAGCGGGCCGGTTGGCCCGGGCGAGGTAACGGCGCGTCGGGTCTTGGCGGACGGAGACGCAGCACACATCGACAGGAGAGGAAGCAGGATGCCGAGGAAGGCGAAGACGGGAAGCGAAGGGGACCAACCGGCGGGGCGCGATGTCCGGGAACTCGCTCAGGCGATCGCGTCGGTTGAGGTCGCGGTCAGCCTGATCGCCGTCTTCGCCTTGCTGAACCGGGCGAAGCGTACGGCGCAGCTTCTCGACCATCTGCGAGCGCTGGCTGATTACGCCGTCTACGAACGCGACGGACTGGACCCGACCGTGCTGGATCGCATCGCAGAGAGGATCGAGACGGGACAGGTCATAGCGGAAAGCTGAGCGACCGCCCTGTTCGCAGCTGCTCCGGCTGAGGAGGCCGGCGGTCGTCATGATGCGAGCGCCTCAGGTCGCTCACGGCGGGACGCGTACCAGGAACAGAACATCTCGACCGTGATCCCGTCGATGCCTTTGTCCTGAGCAAGGGCCACGAGGCGCATCCAGTGGACCGGCGAGATCGAGTTACTCGCCTTCATGTTCCAGACAGCCTGAGCGCTGATGTTGAGCGCGGCGGCGGTCTCGGATAGCGGCCCAAGGCGGTCGATGAAGGCGGCGAAGCTGCTCATGGCCACGAACGCTACACGTATCGTGGAACTTGTTCAACATGATTTATGTTACACGAACCGTGAAGGTGCGCGGATGGACACCCCTGCAGCCCGTCTCATCCACGCCCGCGAACTCGCCGGCTTCTCGACCGCCGCCGAAGCGATCAAGCGCTTCGGGTGGAGGCAGTCGACCTACATGGCCCACGAGAATGGGCAGAACGGGATCAGACCGGAGCCAGCGACGAAGTATGCGAAGGCGTACCGCGTCTCGGCAGCTTGGCTTCTGACTGGGGAAGGCAAACCGAGGCGTTCGCCGGTCGACAGCTTCGATCCGTTTGAGGCCGACAAGGAGGTTGCGGCCTTCGAGCCTGGCGTCTCCTCGCTGCTTCCTTACGAGGGCCACCTCCCGAACGCGATGCCCGACATCGATGTGTCCGCGGGCGCCGGGCCCGGCGGGCTTCCCCTGCCCCATCAGCTTCCGCACGACGGCGGCGTCGTCTATGCGGCCGACGCCATTCGGGGCGAGGTCATCCTGCCGGACTACCTCCTCGGCGAGTACACGCGAGCGAAGGCGAACCGTGTCCACGTCGTTCGCGTCCGCGGCGACAGCATGGAAACGACGCTGTCGTCAGGTGATCGCGTGCTGGTCGATACGACCGACACGTCGATCGGTCAGGGAGGCGTGTTCGTGATCCTGGATCCTGACGGAGAGGTCCTGATCAAGCGGCTCCGGAAGCTCTCAGAGGGGCGGATCGAGGTCGTGTCTGACAACCCGAAGCAGGCGACCGACACCCACGCCGCCAGCGAGGTGCGGGTTATCGGGCGCGCAGTTGCGCGGCTGTGCAGGATATGACCGAAGCGGTTCGACAGGACGAAGTCCTTCGCCTGCGATGCCGGATGGCGTGTAGCAGCAGTTTTTCCCCGTTTGCCCGCCTTCATGCGGACACCGTTGCCGTTTAGGAAAGCTGCATCGGACGATCCGGCATGCGGATTATGCCTGCCATCCTCCGACTCCCAACAATCGCCGATGTTGGCAGCTCGATCCTGGAGGATCGCGGCGCGCTTCCGGCGGAATGCTGCAAGGACATGATGAAAAAGAACACCGAGGCCGTTCGTGCCCGTCCGCGCGAGCGCGTTTGGCCGACCACAAACGAAGTTCGCTCGCCCAGCGACTGGAGGCCCCAACCGACCAGTATCTCTCGCGAGGAAATGCGCCGGATCGTCATCGAGATGATCGGGTAACCGGAGCCGCGAACACAGCGGAAGCGACGGCAAATCTGTTCCCTGAAGAGGACCTGCTCATGCATGCGATCGAAGAAGAGGGCCGCAGGGCCTTTTCAACGGGCGTCAATCTCCGCCACTGCCCCTACAAAGACACAGTCCGGCGGGACGCCTGGCTGAAGGGGTGGGTCGATGCCCGACGGATATCAAGGATGCCGGACTGAGATTTGCAGAACGAAACTCTAGGCCCGCCCTCAACGGCGGGCTTTTTCGCGTCACTCTTCCGGTGGCATAATCGGGTAGGAAGCGCCCAATGTAGTGTTGTCAGTCCGCCTTCCTCATCCGCTCTCCGTCCCATTCGAAGGTAACCCTGTCGCCGCGCCGGACGTTCTGGATCACCGAAGGCCGGAGCGCCGCCAGGCACATTCCGCCTGAGAACCGCACGGACGGATACAGCAGCCCGTTGCCGCCCTTTGCCCGAATGGACTTCGCCAGCGCCCGCCCTGCGGGATAACCCACGGCAGGGTCCGGATCGAGGCTCGGGTGACTGGGGTCACCTCGAAGGTCATGGAAGCGACAGGCGAAGCCGGCCAACAGCTGCCCGTAGGTGACCAACTCCGCAGATGCGCCCGCCTCACGAAGCGCGTTCGCCATGTGGAAGGTCACTTCAGCCTCAGCGGTCTCCGCGTCGTGCTCGCCGAAAGCTGCGTACCAGCAACCGCGATCCTCGTCGTTGAACCGGTTCCCGGGAGGCTTGGCGTGGCAGAAGGCGGCGTTGATGAACGTCCAGCCGTAGCCATAGCTCTCGTTCAGGAGCTCCCGAGGGTCCACGCCGAGCGGAAGAGCCGCGGAGCCGAGACGGGCCGAGGTGAGACCCTCGAGTTCGTTCAGGATCGCCTCTTCGTCGGCATCGTCGGCGAGCGGCCGGACCGCCGGCTCATCGATGTAAGCGGTCGGGATCAGGCGGACCGTGCGGCCCTCGATAAAATCGATTTCCCGGGATCACAGACCGCCGCGGAGCCCGTCGAGGTAGCGGCGGGTTCTCAGCATTGCTGGAATGCCGCCCTCGATCATCCAGGCAACGGGAGATCGTCCCTGAAACAGAGGCCCCGTGTTAGCCGCCTTGGGCCAGCCGGTGACCATCTCCTGATTGAACAGGATCCGCAGCGCCTTGAAGATGCCGACGATCAAGCTGGCCCGCGTTAGCTTGTCCTGATCGAGCCGTCCGCTGAAGGTCCCGGCCTTCATGCGGTTCCAGGTCGCGATCGGAACGTCGAAAAGGTCGGCCGCCTCCCTATTCGTCAGGCCCCAGAACTCGCAGGCACGCACGACGGCTTTAACGATCGTCGCCGTCCGGTCCTTGGCGTCAGCCTGAGCCTGAAGAGGCGCGGTTTCCGGGAACGACATGCGATCTCCTTTGATCCGAACAACTATATCATATGATACAGCTCTCCGATTGCAAGTGACCGCTACCGCCCCTCTAAGCCGTCCTGAAAGCCGGCTCGTCGTCGAAGCAGGCTTCCACCTCCGCTAGTGCGCGCAGCATTGCGCCAGGACCACCGGCGTAAGGCCTGCCAATCAGCGTACCTGTCAGGCATGCCGATGCGGTCCGACCGCCTCGGGCGTCAGCGTATAAACACTGCAGCGTAATGGTGCGGGGAGACATCGACCGTGAACTCGTGGCGCAGACCGCTCGGCTCAACGGCCGCGATCGTTTGGTCAGGCGACATCCGAAGTTCCGTTGCCGGGCCTCTAGGCTGGCCCAGAACGGTCGTCTCTTCACGCGGTCGCGCATACCAACTCACTACTGAAAAGAGCCCGCCCGGCTTCAGCACGTCCCGGACGGCGCCCGCCAGTCGTGCCTTGTCAGGCACGCCATGGAATGCGTTCGCGAGAAAGACGTGATCGACCGGCTCGGGAACAAAGCGAGCTAGATCATAGGCGTCGGACTCAATGAACGTGGCGTTGGTCACGCCGGCCTCATGAAGCCGCGCCTGCGCGGTCTCCAAGAGAGCGCCGTCAATGTCGATCGCTGTGACGTGCGTAGCGCTCTTAGCGATCTGCAGGGTGAACCAGCCGTCGCCCGAGCAGAGGTCCACGACGCTCGTGCCGGGCCTGACGCCAACATCGTGAAGCACCTTGGCTGGGTCGGGCCACAGCGCCTCCCACCAGCCCGCATCAGGCATCCCGGTGCCTTGGAAAAATCCAGGAATCGTCATGCCGCCAAATTAGGCGATGCTGACGCGGCAGCCTAGTCTAGGACGCTAATCCGCATGCCTGTCTGAGGGCGACAGTCTCCTCACGCAATTCGCAAAGCCCGGCGTGTCGTGCTATGATCCCGGTTCAAGCAAAGAAAAGGCTGCGATCATGGCCGGCGAGCCAAAGCATTCCTATGACAAGAACGACACTGATCCCGCTCACATAGACGATCGGATTCGCGAACTCGCATACTGCATGTGGGAAAAAGATGGCAGTCCGGACGGAAAGTCGGACCTATACTGGAAGCGCGCTAAAGCTCAGCTTGAAGCTGAGGGAAAGTCTGCTTACCCGCCATCTCAGTCCCGAGCCAACCGCGACTAGCCGTCACCATCCTCCGCAGGGTTTCCGTTCTCGTCCACAATCCTGAACGTCACCCTGCCGAGTTTGGCGTCTCGCCTATCGGCATAGGCCTGAGCGCCAGTCCGCGCCGCCTCAAGCGTCGGGTATGCCTCGGGCAGCTTTTGCGACAAGAAGCCTTCGTCTGTGGGGCTCGACAGCTCAATGATCTCGACGTGGTAGGTCATCGTGCGCTTCTCGGTCTTCGACGCCTGAGAGGCCTTAGCCAGCTTCCTCACCCTCTCCGCATACCGCTTCGGATCGTCGTCCGTGCGTAGCGCGCGCGCGGCGTCGCGGAACTTGTCGATCTGTGGGCGCTGGTCGTCTTTTGGATCGTCACTCATGGAGCGAGCCTGATCTCGATCACCGCTGAACGCAAATCGCCACCGACCGAAGCCGGCCGCGATCCCTCCCCGGAGGCCCAAAGCCGCACGAGGCTGGCGTCAGTGAGACGGCCCGCGGGCTACCGCCCGCGAATTGGGTATGTCAGAGCTCGACGCGTGGCGCGCGACGCAAGTCGCGGGACACCTGAACCATGCCGAACTCGCGGCGCTCGAGCGAAACTCGGACGTCGCTCGCCGTATTTCAGACGGATCGCGGCGTGTGAAGAGGCGCTGGACATGCGGGCCTCCTCACATGCCGACGAGGCGGCTTAGGAGCTCACCGCCGCATGGACAACGTCGCCCTGGCGCACCGCGCGCTTGGACTCGGGCTGGCGCATGGCGTCAGCCGGGAGTGGAAGGGGTATTGCCAGCGGAAGGCGTCGGTTTAGGATGCCTTCCTGACCTTAGACGGATTGAAGTGGCGAACTACGGCATCGTCAGTCGGCGCACCGGCGATCACCAAGGGCAGCTCAGGCTGGTCTGGTTTGGGAAGCTTAGTGGGTATCGACGGCCGCTTACGACGGCGAGAGAACGCCGCTGAATCGAGCTGTGGGCCGTGGGGGAGGTCCGGACGATAACCTTCAAACCAGTCTTGGATGGAAACGATCTGCAATCGCGGCTTTCGTCCTTGTGCCGTGTCTACAAAGCCGGCGGTGGCCGCTTCGCGGACCATTTCCGATGTTGGTCGGTAAAGACAAACAAAGAGCCCCATCTCGGCCTTGTCCCTATCCAGAACCCCTCGGAATTCTCTAATCATACTCGGGCTTAGTTTTTTGCCGCCTTTTGCCGAGATCAGCAACTTTCCGTACGATCGGCTCCCAGGCCCCATCGGAAAATATAGCTCTCCATCAATGCCACGATCTGCTCCTTTCTTAATTTCCCTTACAGCGTGTGGGTCGAACAAATAATTGGCCCACCATTGAAACTGATACTTATCCCGCCCGGCGAGCGCCACTGCCTGGTCGAAGGCCGCCGGTATTCCTAAGACTTGAAAGCGTGATGTTCCTCTAAATTCATCGCTCATACGCCCCTCAATGACACGGACAGCATGATAAGCGATATCAATACCAATCCATCGCCGCCCCAGGCGCTGTGCGGCCTCGATTGTAGTCCCACACCCACAGAACGGGTCTAGCACAACAGCATCATTATCGGACGACGCCCGTATTATTCTTTCTAAGAGAGTGACGGGCTTTTGCGTAGGATATCCTAGTCGTTCTCGCCCGATATTATGAACAGGCTTGATGTCTGTAATGATGTCCTGAAGAGGCATCCCGGGAAGATCGTCAGCATATCTCTTGAGACGGGGAACACCGCCTGCCTTTTCCGGCCAATGGATCATCCCGGCTCGATCCAAGTTTTCTAGCTCATGGTGTGGAACGGCCCAATGACGCCCCTTAGCGGTTACGTCGATTCCTCGCCAAGGTTTGCCGCTTTCCCCTCGCCTGGTACCGGAACCGGTTAGGTCTCCTCGCGCCCACTTTCTCCCATCCGGGTCTTCGTGAACAAAGAATGCATCAATATAGTCTTGATCATATTTTTGCGTGAGGGATTTATTCCAAAAAAACTTATCTGATGGAGCATACATCAAAATTGTATCGTGGATCGGACCCCACTTTCTTGCTGAATTGTGAGCGCTAGTTCGCTTCCAGACTACTTCGTTCTTGAACGCTTGGGGGCCAAAGATGCCATCCATCATTATCTTCAGGTAATGACTAGCAGTCGGATCGCAATGTAGATAGACGGAGCCGTTTGGCTTAAGCGCCCTCTTCAGCTCATGCAACCTTACCGACATTATCGTGAGATAGGCCATCATGTCGCTTTCCTTCAAGGCGTAGCGAAATGACTCGAGAAATCGTGCAGTATTACCCCTGATTTTGGTCATGATATCGTCGTAGGCCCGCTCCGCCTCGTCTCCCCACACCCAGGTGTCCCGGAACGCTTCAGCTTGAGATGAGGTCTTTTCCGTATCAGGAGTCTCAAACAACACGTTGTAGCGAGCATTAGAATTAAATGGGGGGTCAAGATAAATTAAGTCCACGCTTTCATCTGCAATGTCGTTGCGCAATACGTCGACGTTGTCGCCGAAATACAATTTGTTCATGACACGATCCCCCGATCGCACGCGCTTGCGCGATCGTGCATGAGTTGCGGTTAATGCGGTGGAAATAACTTATTAACCACCCGTTAAGCGGGTGGATGATCGGCAGGGGATTGGCGTGTCCTAGAGCCCGCCGACGCCGGCGCGCCAGCGGCCGTTTGATTCTCTGGCTGGCCTGGTGGGTGACGCCCGCACCCACACCCTCATTGCTCATATCGGCCTTCGCTACCCCGCACCGCTCCGCGAGACCGTCAGCGCCCGCTCGACCTGGAACGTGCCCCGTCTTCCGCGGCTCGCTGCGGGCCGCGGTGTTCTTCGCAGCCTGCGACGGCGTGAGACAGCGGACGGACCCGTCGACGCCGAGGCGTGAGAGGTCAGTGAGAACCTGCATCGCGCAGATGCTGACGGCGCTTGAGCGCGATCAGAACGTCGCTCGCTCGATCGAGCTTGCACAGATGAAGCGCGAGCGAATTTCCGAGCAAATTGCACAGAAAAGCAAAGGTCGACCTGAAAGCGGCGTCGACGCCTCCACACGCGTCGAGCGGCCCGCGCTCTGCTCGACCGCCTACCGCGGCGAGATCCCGAGCTCCGCGCACAGCTCCTCATCCGCTGGCCGCTCGCCGGCCCAGCCGAACCAGTAGTTCTCGTTCCGGCCGTCCTCGTAGCGAAGCCAGAAGAGCCCGTGCCGCTGATCGTAGCCGCGCTGATCGGCCAGGCGCAGTGGGGTCAGGAACGCTCCGAGAGTTTAAAGGAGTGGACACTCGGGGCCATAGCGCCAGATTTTAATGCACGCATGCACGCCGGATTCATGCTTGCAATTTTTGTAGACAGGGAGTATCGCTTGCAAGCACTGATCCCTAATGGATGCTTGCAATGAGACCCCCGGCTGAAGGTCGCGCTAAAGGCGGGTTAGCCCGCGCGGAAGCGCTGTCGCCAGAAGAGCGCAGTAAGATTGCGTCAGAAGCCGCGAAGAAACGTTGGGCCGATAGAGCGGACCCGACCCCGGATATGCCCCGGGTATTGGAGGGATATTCAAACGTCCTCAACCTCGCGGGGACCAAACTCCCCTGTGCAGTTGTTCAAGGGCCAGACGGCGTACAGCGTGTATTGAGCGAGAATGGCATAACCAACGCGATCCTCGGTAGTCGTTCTGGCGCTTCGAAGAGATTGAAAAAGGCTGCAGAGGATGAAGGGGCCCTTTTGCCGCTCTTTGTGGCCCCGAGGCAGCTTAAGCCATTCATTACGCAAGAACTCTTGGATGGGCCCCTTAAGCCGATCGACTATGTCGACGGCGACCGCGTTGTACGAGGTTATGACGCGTCAATCCTAGTCGCCGTTTGCGGTGTTTGGCTGAAGGCAAGGCAGGAGGGCGCACTTCAGAAGCAGCAGCTGGGAAAGGCACAGGCGGCAGAATCTCTAACGCTGGCCCTCGCCGACACTGGCGTCGTCGCCCTGATTGATGAAGCAACTGGTTATCAGGATGAGCGCGCAAGGGACGCGCTGGCAAAAATCTTCACAACGTTTCTGGCAAAGGAGCGCCAGAAGTGGGCACTGACTTTTCCGATCGACTTCTATCGGGAGATTTATCGACTTAGGGGCTGGAAGTTCGAGCCGTGGAATACGAAGCGCCCGAGCGTCGTGGCGCTCTGGACAGACGATTTCGTCTATGACCGATTGGCGCCGGGGCTCACGGAAGAACTAAGGACAAAAAACCCGATCGCAGAATCCGGCCGCCGGCCGCATAAGCACCACCAGTGGTTCAACCCGGACCGTGGTCATCCGAAACTCAAAGAGCATATCGCGGGCGTCATTGCCCTGCTTCGAGCCTCTGAAGATTGGAAGGGCTTTCGCCGCGCATTGGACCGCGCGTTCCCGAAGTTCGGCGAAACGATCGAGATGCCCCTGACCGGCGGTGGTCCTAGGAAGCCTTAGACAACACCTTAGCCGCCGCCTTTTCCCGACTTGGGCGCGCAACTCAGCCACCATGCTGCAGCCGCTGCGGGCCCGCCTTTGCGACCTGTCCTTGCGGTCGTCGCTGGGCAGAGACCACTTGAGAGGATCAAGCTGGCTAGGACTACCCTGCCGAGTAGAAAAGGCACATCCCCATGACTAACCGGTACACCGACGAAGACGCCGCCTATGGTGCGGCTCTCAAGCTCATTCTGGATGTTCTTATTAATGCAAATGCGGCTTCCGCCAATGACCTTGCGTCAGCGTTTGCAACAATGCGCGAAAAGTTTCTGGCAAAGGAGAACGTAAAGGGGGCGGCAATCATGGAGACGTTCAGGTCGTTCTGCGTCGACCCACAACGAGAGAAACATCGGGAACTCGCTAAGCAAGTCCAGCGGGATCCGCCAGCTGGCTCAGCCTGAGCCGCTAAGACCCCGCCAGCCGACCGACTAGAAGGCTATCACAAGAACGATCATGCCGACGGTTGTGGCGTTGTGGACAGATCGGTACCGCTCGTAGTCGACGAACCGAGCTCTGAGCCTGGAGACCTCCGCTTCGAGATCCTGGATTCGGAGCTCCAGCCGGAGGGTGCTCTTGGCTAGGGCGTTCTGCAGCCGGTCGCGTCGATCGTCGTTCATCAGAGCGGGCGCTTAGCTGGCGGCCTCTTGCGAGTCTTTTTCATGGCCTACGTCGCCTAGCTCTCTCTTCCTTCATCTCGCGCGCGAGGCGGACCATAGGGGTGTCGACGGGTCCGGCGGACATGCGTCGGTCTTACGTCGAACCGGTCGGCAGATCCTTCTGTTGCTGGCCTAAATTTTTCCACCGCGTTGAGATTCCAAGTATCTGTCTCTGTCAGCGATCTCGACGAACTTCATTGCGTCTTCTAACTTGAGACGTCCATGCTTCACGCTCTCGTATAGCTCGGGAAAATCCCTCTCAAGGCTCTCAAAAAGCACCACCTGGGGAAGAGAATACCCATTCTCCTTCCCGACTCGTAGCGCGTCAACCAAATTACTAAGAACGTCGCGGAGTTCTTTAAGCCGCGCATAATCCGGTGCGTCTTGAAAGTCGCCAACCACCTCTCTCGCGAGGTAGATAAGATCTTCGAGCAACGGCTCTGCCGGATAATGCTCTTCTAAGCAGTCAACAATCTCCGCATTCATTGAGCGGCCGTTTGCTTGAGCCGCGACCTTGATGCGATCTCGCAGCCCTTCAGGCATGCGGAGCATGAACTTATCCTGATACGTCCGGCCTTCCTCGCTCATGATGTCCATTGGACGCAAAAAAGCAATTGACGCAATAGCGTCCGTTGGACATCATGACAGTGCAGTCCATTGGACATCACGAGGATCCCGTGTCTCCCAGCAGGTTCGCCGACAGGCTTCAACTACGCCTTCCGATGGGGCTTCGAGAAGAGATCAAGCAGGCAGCGGCCAAGAACCGCCGATCCATGAACGCCGAGGTGGTGATCCACCTTGAGCGCGCTCTCCGGAGCGCTCCGGAAGCGGCAGGGGAGGGTTTTGCCGACGCGACCCCCGCCGCTTCCTCGAACACCGCTGCCTTGCAGGGCGGCGACGTCACCCACGGCTGAACGGAGCCACGGACTATGGACCTTACCACTCTCGGGTCGCCTGCGGGAGCCGGCCGCTCGTCCCTCACCATGTCGAGCCGCGAAATCGCGGACCTCGTTGAAACTCGCCACAATCAGATCGTCGAGACGATCGAGCGGCTCTTCGAGAAAGAGGTTTTGCGGGAAAGCCGCAAAACCACTCGCACCTACCGCCCTGAAGGTGGAGGACGGCCAACCGAAATTTACGACCTCACCAAGCGCGATACCCTTGTCGTCGTCTCAGGGTATGATGACGCTCTCCGCGCCAAGATCATCGATCGCTGGATGGAGTTGGAGGCACGCGAAGCGGCACCCGCCGATCCGATGGCGGTGCTGAACGATCCTGCGGCGATGCGCGGCCTGCTGCTCACCTACAGCGAAAAGGTGCTGACGCTCGAAGGACGGGTCGCCGACATGGCGCCGGCCGTCGAGGCCCTGGACCGGATCGCCAAGGCGGACGGCTCCCTCTGCATCACCGACGCGGCGAAGGCGCTTCAGGTACGGCCGAAGGACCTGTTCTCCTACCTGCGCGAGCACGGCTGGATCTACCGGCGTCCCGGCTCCAGCCACGATCTCGGCTACCAGACCAAGGTCGCGACCGGCCTTCTCGAGCACAAGGTCACGACCGTTCTGCGCGCCGACGGCTCCGAAAAGGTGACGGAGCAGGTCCGCATCACGCCGAAGGGCCTTGCTGCACTCGGCAAGCTGATGCCGCCGCCGGCGTCCGCTGTAGCCGCCTGATCAACGACTGAGCCGTGCGGTGGAGGCGCAGGCCTCCTCCGCCCATCGTCGAAACGCCGATCCAGGAGATCAGGCGAATGACCACCCATGCCCTAAAGACGGCGGAGCCGCCCTCCCCCGCGACGTCGATTTGCCACTTCAGCCTCGCCGATCTCCACACGATGCACTCGGTACTCTCCGCAGGCGCGGACGCGGTTTACGACAGGCTGGCCCAGCCGCGCGTCACGGATCAGCTCGAAAGTCTGCTGATCGAGCTGATCCGCCCGTTCAGCGAGACCGTCGACCGCATCGTCGATGAAGTTCGCACTCGCGCACCTGCAGACCTCCACGAGGTGCGGCTGAAGACGGAGCTTGTCGTCGGCTCGCTCCTGAGCGTGGGAGAGGTCGAGGAAGCGGCTGAGGCCGCCGCCGAGATCCTGAACGAGTGGAAGCGTCGCTAGGCCAGCCGCTCCGAAATGAGTGACGCCGAACGACATCACGAATAATGTAATTCGCGCTTGCGCAACTACACGATACGTGTAGCTTGAGGTGGCCATACAGGCTGATGGAGACCCAGCATGTCACTTGCTACCGCCGCCAACGTCACTGCCCACGGTCCTCGCCGCGCCACCGCTCGCAAGACGACCGGAGAACAGGTCAAAAGATCCTCGGCCGCCGAGGTCATTGATCATGCTGCCGCTGCTGCCCAACGTCGCGTGCAGATCGGAGACCCTCTGCTCGACCTCATGGAGCGAACCCGACTGGGCTACCTGTCCGCCGAGGCCGCCGAGGACGAGGCGGTTTCGGACGCGATCTACGACCCGCTGTTCGAAGAGCAGAAGAACGCGCCGGCCGCGACATCCATGGCGGGTGTCCTCGCCGCGCTCCGCTACGGCATCTCAGACATCGAAGGTTTCGACTCCTGCACCGGCAGCGTCCTTCGCGGCGCGCTTGCTGGGCTTGAACGGATCGTAGGGTCTCCCAAAACCGACCCCGCTTTCCGGATCATCGAAGAGCATCGAGCTGCCTGGACCAAGTGGAAGGCCTTCGGCGACCACACGCCGGACGAACACCCCGCCTTCAAAGCCGCCGACAAGAAGGAAGTGGCGTGCTGGGAAAGGCTTATCGCGACGACGCCGACCACCATTGCCGGCTTGGGCGCCCTGCTCGACTACTACGACCGGGCCAAGCTGCTGCAGAGGGCGTGCGAGTCTGGAGACGCCGAGACGATCCTCAAGGCGCTTGCCTCTGCAGCGCCCATGATCTGTGGCGTGGCAGCGTCCACCACCGCTACCGACGACCCTCTGCTCGACAAGCGGCGGAGATAGAGCCGCTGAGGGGCGACCTCATCATGAGATCGGCAGATGGCTGACGCGGCCTTCTACATCCCCGCCGCGCTGAAGGCGGAGCTCGACGCGCTGTTCGACGGCACTTGGCTTGCCTCGCACCCGAAGGTCGCTGCGCTGCTCAGGATCTCCGACAAGACGCTGAAGCAGCTCGGGGACGACGGGCTCATCCGCTACCGGCTTCGCGGCCGGGTGTGGCGGGTTTACGCTCGCGAAGACATCGAAGCCTATGTGGGAGCCGAGCCGTGTCCGTCTACCGCCCGAAACGCAGAGACGGCTCCTACCGCTCGGAGTTCTGGCACTTCGACTTCGTCATCAAGACACCGGACGGGGCAAGTCGTCGTTTTCACGGCAGCACTGGCCAGAGAACGCGCGCGAAAGCGGAGCGCGTCGAGACTGCGAAGCGAGAGCTAGCCGCAACCGGCCGGCTTCAGCATGCCATGACCCTGGCGGAGGCCGCCTTCCGTTACGAGGAGGAGCTTGAGCACCAGCCCAGCATAGACGACACGCGGACCTCCCTTGGGCACCTTTGCCGGCTGATCGGCGGCGAGACGCCGCTGGTGACTATCGACGGTCAGATGATCGCGAACGCTGCGAGGAAACGCGCCGCCGAGCGGGTGACGATCAAGACTCGCACCGGCCTGAAGGAGCACGGCCTGGTCTCTGCCGCGACCGTCAATCGGCAGATCGTGCAGTGCGCCCGGCGCCTGCTCATCCGCGCGAAGCAGGCATGGAAGGTCCCGGTCGACACCGACATCGACTGGAAATCGATGCTGCTCCCGGAACGCCAGCGCATGCGCGTGCTGAACGACAGCGAACGGGCCGCTTACCTCGAGGCTTTCCGCGAGGATCTGCGCCCGATCATGCGCGTCTATCTGCTATCAGGCGTCCGGCGCTCGGCGCTGTGCAAGCTGCCGCGGAGCGCCGTCGACTGGGAGAAAGACGGCTTCACGATCATGCTGAAGCGCAAGCGTGGCGAGGAGCCGCGCGCCCACTTCATCACCTTCACGCCCGAGATTCGGGCGATCTTCAAAGCCGAGATGCTGAAGCACGCCCTACCGGAGGTCTTCACCTACGTGGTGCAGCAAACGCGGACGGTCGGCGGCGAAAAGCGGGTGAAGGGCTCGCGCCAGCCGATCGGCTACGACACGCTTCGAAAGGCTCATGAGGCGGCAAGGCTGAAGGCAGGAATCCCGGAGTTCCGGTTCCACGACAACCGGCACGACACCGCCACCAGGGCGCTACGGGCCACGAAGAACCTGAAGCTCGTCCAACGGATGCTCGGACACTCTGACATCTCGTCGACGGCGCGTTACGCGCACGTGCTGGACGACGATCTTCGGGAGGGCATGGCGTCGTTCGGGCTGTCCCGGAATAGTCCCGAAGCGCCCGATTCACGCCTCCCGGAAATCACGCGGAAGTCCCAAGAGAATGAGGGCTAAGGATGCGATCTTCTCGAACCGCCGGCGCATGCTCCCAAAGCAGGCGCTCTACCAGGCTGAGCTACGCCCCGAGACCAACGGGAGGTAAGGCTTATGGCGGTTCGAGCGCTCCCGCGCAAGCGGTCACGACGGGAATGCCGGCAGGGCCGGCTCGCCTTGGCGGAGGCGAGCCGGCGAGAGGGGGGCCGCTCCGGTTAGACGGACGCCAGCCTGCGGCCTTCGGGCCGGACCGCGCGGCCGGCGTCGGCCTCGGCGCGGCGCAGCGCGTCCTCCGCCTGCTCGATGTAATTGCGCGTGAGGGGCGCCGCATCCTGGCGGCGGGCGAGCTGGAGCTGGAACACGACGACATTGCGCCAGCGAAACGCCGCCTCGCAGCCGGCGAGATAAAATTCCCACATCCGGCAGAAGCGCTCGTCGTAGAGCTTCACCGCCTCGTCGCGGCGCGCCATGAACCGTTCGCGCCAGTCGCGCAGCGTCGAGGCGTAGTGCAGCCGGAGGATCTCGACGTCGGTCAGCACGAGGCCCGACTTCTCGATCCAGGGCAGCAGTTCGGACAGCGCCGGCAGATGGCCGCCGGGGAAGATGTACTTGTCGATCCACGGGTTGGTGAACCAGGGGCCGTCCGACAGGCCGATCGTGTGCAGCAGCATCACGCCATCTTCGGTGAGCAGGCTCTTACACTTGTCGAAGAAGGTGCGCTGGTTGTGCAGCCCGACATGCTCGAACATGCCGACCGAGACGATCCGGTCGAACCGCCCCTCGACCGCCCGGTAATCCCGCAGTTCGAACCTGACGGCGTCCGCGAGGCCCGCCTCCCTGGCGCGGCGCTGCGCGGTCGCGAACTGCTCCTCGGACAGCGTCACCCCGAGAACCTCGCCGGCGCCGGCGGTCCCGGCGAGATAGAGGCCGAGGCCGCCCCAGCCGCAGCCGATGTCGAGCACCCGGTCCCCCGGGCGCACGACGAGCTTGGCGGCGATGTGCCGGCGCTTGGCGCTCTGCGCCTCCTCCAGCGTCGCCTCCGGGCTCTCGTAATAGGCGCAGGAATACTGTCGGTCGCTGTCGAGGAAGAGATCGTAGAGCCGGCCATCGAGATCGTAATGATGCGCCACGTTCTTGCGTGATCGGGCCGCGCCGTTGCTATGCGAGAGCCAGCGCAGCGCAAGCCGGGCGCGATCGAGCAGGCGGCCGAGCAGCGGCTTTTTCAGGCCGGCCGGCTGGTCATGGACCAGCTCCAGGAACTCGTAGATCCCGCCCTGCTCGACGACGAGCCGGCCATCCATGTAGAGCTCGCCAAGCTTGAGATCCGGATCAAGGACCAGAGCGAGCGCCGCCCGTCGATCGGCGAACCGGATGGCGACGGGGGCGCCCTGTCCGTTTCCGAAGGTGAGCGTTCGTCCGGAGGGCGCCCGGACAATCAGTGATCCACGTTCGACGAGCTGATCAAAGGCGAGCTTAAGCAACCAATCCATGATGACCCCTCCATCACGGCGCTATTATGTGCAGTTTCCGTGCCGCAAGCACTTCCCTTCCGGCAGGGCAGACGGCTACATATCGAAGCTCTCGCACCGTCGGCGAGCAGAGGTCAAAGCTTGACGACCGGCGCGTGCGTGGGCGACGGGATTGGGGGCGGCGGACCGCCCCCTTGCCGGCTCAGTCGGCGGAAACGTAGAGCGCGCCGCCCTGATTCAGGAACTCGCGCGACTTCTCCGCCATGCCCGCCTGCGCCTCCAAAGCTCGCGCCTCAGCCCGAAGTTCCTGGGTGATCTGCATCGAACAGAATTTCGGCCCGCACATGGAGCAGAAATGCGCCACCTTGTGCGCTTCCTTGGGCATGGTCTCGTCGTGAAAGGCGCGGGCGGTGTCGGGATCGAGCGACAGGTTGAACTGATCCTCCCAGCGGAAGTCGAAGCGCGCCCGCGACAGCGCGTCGTCCCTCAGCTTTGCGGCCGGGTGGCCCTTGGCGAGGTCGGCCGCATGCGCCGCGATCCGGTAGGTGATGACGCCGGTCTTCACGTCGTCCCGGTTCGGCAGGCCGAGATGCTCCTTCGGCGTGACATAGCAAAGCATCGCGGTCCCGAACCAGCCGATCATGGCCGCGCCGATGCCTGAGGTGATGTGGTCGTAGCCGGGCGCGACGTCGGTGGTGAGCGGGCCGAGCGTATAGAACGGCGCCTCGCCGCAGACGGCGAGCTGCTTGTCCATGTTCTGCTTGATCTTGTGCATCGGCACGTGGCCGGGACCTTCGATCATCACCTGGCAGCCCTTGTCCCAGGCGACTTTCGTGAGTTCGCCCAGGGTGTCGAGCTCGGCGAACTGCGCGGCGTCGTTGGCGTCGGCGATCGAGCCCGGCCTCAGGCCGTCGCCGAGCGAGAACGACACGTCGTATTTCCGCATGATGTCGCAGATGTCGCCGAAGCGCTCATAGAGGAAGCTCTCCCGGTGCCCGGCGAGGCACCAGCGCGCCATGATCGAGCCGCCGCGCGACACGATCCCGGTGACGCGGTTCGCGGTCAGCGGCACGTGGGCGAGCCGCACGCCGGCGTGGATGGTGAAGTAGTCGACGCCCTGCTCGGCCTGCTCGATCAGCGTGTCCTTGAACACCTCCCAGTCGAGCTTCAGCGGATCTCCGTCGACCTTCTCGAGCGCCTGGTAGATCGGCACCGTGCCGATCGGCACCGGCGAATTGCGGATGATCCAGGAGCGGATGTTGTGGATGTTCCGCCCGGTCGAGAGGTCCATCACCGTGTCGGCGCCCCAGCGGATCGCCCAGACAAGTTTTTCGACTTCCTCGGCGGCGCCGGAGGTGACGGCCGAATTGCCGATGTTGGCGTTGACCTTGACGAGGAAGTTGCGGCCGATCGCCATCGGCTCGAGCTCAGGGTGATTGACGTTGGCCGGGATGATCGCCCGGCCGCGCGCGACCTCGTCGCGCACGAATTCAGGCGTCACGAACTCCGGAATAGAAGCTCCGAAGCTGTCGCCGTCGGCATGGCGTTCACGCGCGCCGTCGCGCGCCGCCTCGCGGGCGAGGTTTTCGCGGTGGGCGACATAGATCATCTCCTCGGTGACGATCCCGGCCTTCGCGAATTCATACTGCGTGACCATCTGGCCCCGCGCCGCCTCGCGTATCAGGCGGGTCGCCGGGCATGGCGCGACCAGCCTGTCGGCGGAGACGTTGCCATTGTCCTCGGGCTTCACCGCACGGCCGGGCGCCACGTCGAGCCCGCGCGCCGCGATCCAGCTTTCGCGCACCGGCGGCAGCCCGGCGGCGAGGTCGATGCGGGCGGCGTCGTCCGTGTAGGGGCCGGACGGGTCGTAGACGCGGACCGGCTGCTCATTGGGATCGCTCAGTGTGATCTCGCGGAACGGCACCCGAAGTTCGGGATGCGACTTCGGCGCGGCGTAGACCTTGCGGGAGCCGGCGATCGGCCCGGTGGTGACGCTTTCGGGCGCGGCTTTGGCGTCCTTCGGCGGGATGTGGACGTTCATCGGGAATCTCCTCGAGCGCTTCTCGTTGGGAGATCCGGATTCTGACGAAATGTCAGGGAGACCGGGCGCGGACGCCCTTTGGCCTTCGGTTCCCGTCCCTTCGCCGGCATGACCCGGATCAGGTTCAAAGGGATCGGCCTCTGGCCATCTCAGCCCCGCATCGCAGCGGGACGCCCCTCGGAATGGGCGCAGGTTAGGAGCGATCGAGGGTGGTGTCGAGTGCGGAGGAGCGTCAGGCGTTGAAGGTAATGCGGCTCGCCAGGGCCTCGGCGTCGATCTCCTCGCCGTCGAGAATGTCGCCGAACGAGAAAGGGCTCTGCTTCGACGGTTCGCCCGGCAACGCTTCGCCGCGTCTCCGCAGAATGGTGCGGGCGTTGGCGACCGCGTGCCGCCAGACGCTGTGGACGTCCGACCGCTGGAGCATCGATGGCGTGACCGCGCTTTCGGCCTGCGACTTGAAGTTGTCGATCTCCTCAGCCCATTTGAGGCGAAGGTCAGGATCGGAAACGGCGGCCATCTTCAGAAGATGGACGAATACTTGTTTGACGTAACTCTCGAACGCCCGCTGTTCCGACCGCCCCACGCTTTCGATCTCCTCGGCGACGTTTTCGAGATCGAGTTCGTTCGGCAAACCCGATGCGCGAGTCTTGAGGTCGCGCAGCAGCGCGGCTTGGCGTTCTGACCAGAGCAGGATGTCGGTGTCGTAGTCGGCGACGTCACTCATGCGCCGAATGTCGCGCTGAGGTCTGGCGTTTGCAACTCGTCAGGCGCGGGACGACGGCTCCGCCAGATCGGCGGCCGGAAGGTTCGTCTTGACGAGACGCCGCCCGTCCTCGGCCAGCGCGTAGACTAAGGCCTGCGCGGTGCCGATGTTCACGTCCTCGATGGTCGCGGCGTCGATGCCGTCGAGGCGCATCAGCATCGAGCGCAGCGCGTTGCCGTGGCCGACGAGCAGCGCGCAGCCCCCCGCTCGCACGACCGGAGCGATCTCACGCTCGTAGAATGGCCAGACGCGAGCGGCCGTCATCGCCAGGCTCTCCCCGCCCTCCGGAACGGCGTCGTAGGATTTACGCCAGATCCTGACCCGCTCCGCCCCGAAGCGCTCGCGCGCCTGGCTCTTGTTCAGTCCTGCAAGGCCGCCATAGTCGCGTTCGTTGAGCGCGGCGTGCCTGCGCACCGGAAGATCGGATTGCCCGAGTTCGTCGAGGATCAGCTCCATGGTCTGGCCGGCGCGGGTCAGCATGCTCGTGAAGGCGTGCGTGAAGCTCAGCCCCAGGCGCCGCAGTTCCCGGCCCGCCGCGCGCGCCTCCTCCACGCCGCGGGGCGTGAGCGCCGGATCGCGGAGCCCGGAGAACAGATCCTGGGCGTTGTCCTCGCTTTGTCCGTGCCGGACGAGCACGAGCAAGCCACGGGCCGGCGTGGTCATAGGGTCTCCATCACCGGGGCAGCGCAAAGGCCCGTCATCCCGAAAATCCGCTCCTGGAATGGAAAAGGCCGGACGCTCCGGTCCGGCCTTTCCTGCCCTGCAATCGCGACGGCCGGAGGTCACAGCCCCCTGACGATCGCCTCCGTCATCTTCTTGGCGTCGCCGAACAGCATCATGGTGTTGTCGCGGAAGAACAGCTCGTTCTCGACGCCGGCGTAGCCGGAGCCCATGCCGCGCTTGATGAACAGCACGGTGCCGGCCTTCTCGACGTCCAGGATCGGCATGCCGTAGATCGCCGACGTCTTGTCGGTCTTGGCCGCCGGATTGGTGACGTCGTTCGCGCCGATCACGAAGGCCACGTCCGCGCCCGAGAACTCGGAGTTGATGTCCTCGAGTTCGAACACCTCGTCGTAAGGCACCTGCGCCTCGGCCAGCAGCACATTCATATGGCCCGGCATGCGGCCCGCCACCGGGTGGATGGCGTACTTCACCTCGACGCCCTCCTCCTTGAGCTTGTCGGCCATTTCACGCAGCGCGTGCTGCGCCTGCGCGACCGCCATGCCGTAGCCGGGCACGATGATGACCTTGGAGGCGTTCTTCATGATGAAGGCCGCGTCCTCGGCCGAGCCCTGCTTGACCGGCCGCTGCTCGACCTGTCCGCCGGCGCCTCCCGCCACCTCGCCGCCGAAGCCGCCGAGGATGACCGAGATGAAGCTGCGGTTCATGCCCTTGCACATGATGTAGGACAGGATCGCGCCCGACGAGCCGACCAGCGCGCCGGTGATGATCAGCGCGAGGTTGCCGAGCGTGAAGCCGATGCCGGCCGCAGCCCACCCCGAATAGGAGTTCAGCATCGAAACGACGACCGGCATGTCCGCGCCGCCGATCGGAATGATGATCAGGAAGCCGAAGACCAGCGCGACCAGCGTGATCAGCCAGAAGAGCGCGATGCTCTGGGTCAGCACGAACAGGATGACGAGCACCACCAGCAGGGCCGCGAGGCCGATATTGATGGCGTGCCGCATCGGCAGGATGATCGGCCGGCCGGACATGCGGCCGTCGAGCTTGGCGAAGGCGATGATCGAGCCCGAGAAGGTGATCGCGCCGATTGCGACGCCGAGCGACATCTCGACGAGGCTCTGCCCGTGGATGGCGTCCGGCGTTCCGATGCCGAAGGCCTCAGGCGCATAGAGCGCCGCCGCGGCGACCAGCACGGCCGCGAGGCCGACCAGCGAGTGGAAGGCGGCGACGAGCTGCGGCATGGCCGTCATGGCGATGCGCTTCGCCGTGACCGCGCCGACGGCGCCGCCGATGCCGAGGCCGAGCAGCACCAGGATCCAGCCGCCCGCGCCGTGCGGCGGCGAGACGAACAGCGTGGTGGCGATGGCGAGCGTCATGCCCGCCATGCCCATGTAGTTGCCGCGCCGCGACGAGGCCGGGCTCGAGAGGCCCTGCAGCGCCAGGATGAAGAGGACGCCGGCGACGAGGTAGAGGATCTGGACGAGGTCTGTCACCGGCCTCAGCCCTTCTTCTTGTACATGCCGAGCATGCGCTCGGTGACCAGGAAGCCGCCGAAGATGTTCACGCTGGCGAGCACGAGGGCGATGAAGCCGAAGGCGCGCGCCCACCAGGGGCCGGCGCCGCCGGCGAACTCGACGCCGACGGCGAGCAGGGCGCCGACGACGATGACGGAGGAGATCGCGTTGGTGACGGCCATCAGCGGCGTGTGCAGCGCGGGCGTCACGCTCCACACGACGTAGTAGCCGACGAACACCGCGAGCACGAAGATCGCGAGCCGGAACACGAAGGGATCGATCACGCCGCCCGTCGCGCCGTGCACGGCGACCCCGGCGGCGTCGGCGATCTGGTCCGCATAGGCCTGGGCGGCGTTGGCGGATTCACGGGCGGCCTCGGCCGCCGCGCGGGCGCGTTCGAGCGCCTGGTCGGGAGAGAGCTCGGCCATTTACTGGGCTTCCTGAACGGGCGAAACGTCAGAGGGCGCTTCCGCCGCAGGAGCGGGCGTCGGCGCGTCGGCTGGCTTGACGATCGGGTGAACCAGCGCGCCGTCCCGCGCGAGCGCGGTCGCCTTCACGAGTTCGTCGTCCCAGTTGATCGCAAGCTCCTTGGTCTCCTTGGAGACCAGCGTCTCGAGGAACGCCGCGAGGTTCTTGGCATAGAGCGCCGAAGAGGACGCCGCGAGCCGGCCGGCGACGTTCGCGTAGCCGACGATCTTGACGCCGTCGACCTCGACCACCTCGTCGGCCCTGGAGCCCTCGACATTGCCGCCGCGCTCCACCGCGAGGTCGACGATCACCGAGCCCGGCTTCATCGACCTCACCATGGCGGCGGTGACAAGCCGCGGCGCAGGACGCCCCGGGATCAGCGCGGTGGTGATGACGATGTCCTGCTTGGCGATGTGGCTTGCGACGAGCTCGGCCTGCTTGGCCTTGTAGGAGTCCGACATCTCCTTGGCGTAGCCGGCGGAGGTCTCGGCCTGCTTGAACTCGTCGTCCTCGACCGCCACGAACTTGGCGCCGAGGCTCGCGACCTGCTCCTTGGCGGCGGGCCGGACGTCGGTCGCCGAGACCACGGCGCCGAGGCGCCGCGCGGTCGCGATCGCCTGAAGGCCGGCGACGCCGGCGCCCATGACGAAGGCTCGCGCCGGAGGCACGGTGCCGGCGGCGGTCATCATCTGCGGGAAGGCGCGGCCGAACTCGGCGGCCGCGTCGATCACCGCGCGATAGCCGGCGAGGTTCGCCTGGCTGGACAGCACGTCCATGACCTGCGCGCGGGTGATGCGGGGCATCAGCTCCATCGCGAAGATCGAGACGCCGGTCCGCGCGAGTTCGGCGATCTCGGCGCCCTTGCCATAGGGGTCCATGATGCCGATGACGAGCGCGCCGGGCTTGAGGCCCTGGAGCCCTCCCGCCGCGGGGCGTCGGACGGTCAGGAAAACGTCGGCGCCCGACAGCGCCTCGCTGCGCGAGCCGGCGATGGTGGCCCCCGCTTCCCGGTAGGCCTCATCCGTGGCGCCGGCCGCAAGGCCCGCGCCGCTCTCGACCGTCACCTGAGCGCCTGTTCCCACGAGCCGCTTGACGACGTCTGGCGTCAGCGCGACTCGGGTTTCGGCAAGGTCGGTCTCTTTGGCGACGGCGATCCTCATCGCCTCAGCCGAACAGCACGTAGAGACCCAGGAGCACCACCCCGGCGATGGCCACCGGAACGACCGAGCCCTTAGGGGTCATGGCGCCGATCACGCCCGCCACGATGGCCATCACGATGCCGAAGCCGCAGAGCGCCCAGTCGCCCTTCACGCCGCCGATCGCGAGCGCGATCAGGATGACCACCAGATGGGCGGTGAACACCTTCGCAATCTTCAGAAAGGCGGTGTAGGTGCGCTCGTGCTCGGCGTAATCGTTGCCCGTCGCGGTGGCGTATTCAACGGCGTGCTCGGCCATGCTGGTTCCCCCTTGCGGCGTCTGGAAGCGTCGTTGTGTCGCCATGTACCGGAAAGGCGCGGATGCGGCAATTGCGCCGATAGTCTGGCATGCCACATACCAAACACGACGTTAGCAGCGTAGCGCCTAGAGCCCGACGGCTCCCAAAGCGCTCGCCTGGCGCTCCGCGACCTGCGCCACCGAAAAGCCCGCGATCGCCTCCCGGAATAGGGCCGAGAAGTTCAGCTCGGCCTGCAGGTGAAGGAATACGGCGCCGAGCCCGATCGCCGCCCGGTCCATGAACACGAACTCGCGCGGCACCGTGATCGGGCCCTTGCGCTTGAGCTCCTGCTGAACCTCGAAGGCCTGCTTGCGGCCATATTCGCCGGGCGAAACGCCGTCCGCGATCGTCCTCACCCGGTCATCGAGCAGCGGGCCGTAGATGAAGCGCGCCCAGATGTTCAGCACGTCGATCAGCTCGCGCTTCAGATTCTTGAAGCCCCAGACCTCATAGGCGTGGACCACCCGGGCGTCGTCGCCGTCGCGCAGGCCTTCGTAGAGATCGACCACGCCGCCGACGAAGGACGGCGGAAAGATCCGGATGCAGCCATAGTCGAGCAGGTTGATGCCCTGCGGCTCGCCGCCCTCGGCGAACGCCGTGTAGTTGCCGAGATGCGGGTCGCCATGGATGACGCCATGCGTCGAGAACGGGCCCCACCACGCCTTGAACATCGCGACCGCCAGCCGGTTGCGGATTTCGAGCGGCGCGTCCTTGTGGGCGAGCAGCCTTGTCCCCTCGAGCCAGTCGAGCGTGAGCAACCGGCCGGTCGAGAGCTCCGGCCGCACGCCCGGCACGCGCACCTCCGGGGTGCCTTTGAGCATCAGCCCGTAGAGCGCGGCGTTCTTCGCCTCGTGGCGGTAGTCGAGCTCCTCGCGGATGCGGGCGCCGATCTCCTCGACGATCTGGCTGGTGTCGATCGAGGCGTCGAACCGGCGGCGCAGGTCGAACAGCAGCCGGAGCTGGCCGAGATCGGCCTCGACGGTGGAGGCCATGTCCGGATATTGCAGCTTCACCGCGAGCGGCGCGCCCTTAAGGTCTGTGGCGCGGTGCACCTGGCCGAGCGAGGCGGCGGCGGCCGGCTCCTTTTCGAACGACCCGAACTTCTCCAGCCAGTCCGGCCCGAGCTCGGCGGCCATGCGGCGGCGCACGAAGCCATAGCCCATCGGGGGCGCGTCCGACTGGAGCTGCGCGAGCTCGGCGGCGTATTCGGGCGGAAGCGCGTCCGGAATGGTCGCGAGCAGCTGCGCGACCTTCATGATGGGACCCTTGAGGCCACCGAGCGCAGCCCGCAGATCCGCCGCCCGGTCGGCCCGTCCGGCGGCGCGCCCAAACAGCTGCGCCTGCGCGATCCTGGCCGCCACCCCGCCGACATTGACGCCGACGCGCGCATAGCGCCCCACGCGGGCGGAGAGGCGGTTACGTTCGAGATCGCGGTCTGAAGGCATGCCGGGCTTACGTCGTGCGCGTCTTGCCGGATGCAAGAGCGGCGACGCGACCCGACGTGGGCTCAGCGGAGTCTCTCAGAAGCAGATGATCGCTCCTCAATCGGGGAGCCCCCAGGTCGCCGCGGAGAAAGCTTCTGGAGGATCAAGCAGAGTTCGGAACGAAACGGGTGCGCGCTTCACCGTGACAGCGCTCAAGACCGTCCCATCTCCCCGCGACCAGGGCGCGCGCTTCAGCGTCACACCGTCCTTCGCAAGGCATCGTTTCTCCCCACCGTCCATCAGGCGCGGCGTCATGTCGTACCAGTCGCAGGGCTCTCTCAGGATGAGTTCCGAGCGACCGAGAGGAACCGGCTGCATAGTTGCTCCTGAAGCAGCCGACCCATCCCTCCTGAACAAGGCCGAGAACTGCAGATAAGTCCCATCCGACGCGATCTCGGCCGAAAGGAATGACCAAGCCGCCCCGTCCTTCAGAGTTATCCGCTGGCCGCCGTCGCCGTACTTTGAGAGGCTCAAAGTCCATGATCGGAAACGCTTTATCGTCTCACGAACTGGAAAGGTCTTGGCCGCCGCACCGGGCCGCTCAGCGACCAGGCTCACGACGGAGCCATCAGCGATCTCATCAGTGTCGGGCAAAGGCCAGTTGTCGCGATTCATCAAGCCAGGCGGCAGGTCCACCTCCCCCGACGCCACGCTCCGTCTATCAATCTTAACCGCCTCGTAGAGAGTGGGGCCGCCAGAGAACCCTCGCCAGAGCTCGATTCCGTCCGCCGTGACGCATCTGAGATCGACTATCTCGCTCACGCTGCTCTGGGAGCTCTCCCATATCTCGCAACGTTCACCGGCGATGACCTTGAATCGGCCGGTCCGAACGCTGCGACTGACGACTCCAACGGTCTGACGCCGACCTTGGGCATCGAAGTCTCTATCAATCGCCAAGCTCCTTAAGGCGCCGTCCTCGTGACGCCCGACTTGCACCAGCCTTGGCGCATTATAGTCGAAGTACGCCATTTGGATCCTTCCGGCGCGCACGGTGTCGATCCGAAGGCGGGAGCCTGAACGCGTCACCGTTCGCGACGCGTCGATCGGAGGCCCTGTTATCTCGAAGACCTTCAGCTGGACGACGTAGTCTGGAACCTGCGGCAATGGAGAGAATGGAGGTTCGTCCGCCAAAACTGAGGCAGGGGACACCAAGGCCGCCAAGACTAGGCCGCAGATCGACTTTGCCATCCGTCGTCACAGTCGATTGCAAGTTTGTCGATCGCAGTAACTTGCTATTCTCAGAGAGTCACCGCCGCTCCGACGCCTCGTAGGCTCAGCCGGCCCGCTTGATCCGGATCAGCTGGAAGAACGGCGCGGGGAAGATCGGCTGGACGTCGACCACCGCCATGTCGGGCGTGGTGGCGGCCCAGGCGCGCAGGCGCGACACCTTGAAGTCGGTCGACCAGCCGACCTTCTTCACGAGCGGCGCCAGCGCGGTCTCGAGCGTCATGCGCAGCCCGCCTTCCGCGCCCATCTTGGAGGCGACGATGATCTCGCCGCCCGGCCGCAGCACGCGGCGCATCTCGTCGAGCGCGCCTTCCGGGTCCGGCACCAGGGTGATGACGAAGGGCACCGTCACGGCGTCGAACGACGCGTCCGGCAGGCCAAGATTGCAGGCGTCCATGCAGACGAGGCCGCGGACCTGAGACAGGCCTTCGGTCACGACCTTCTCGCGCGCCTTTGCGAGCATGTGGGTCGACAGGTCGACTCCAACCACGCGGGCCTGCGGCGGGTAGTAGCGCAGCACCAGGCCGGTGCCGACGCCGACCTCGAGAATGTCCGGCCCGCACGCCGCGGCGGCCGCGGCCGCCTTGCGCTGCCCGTCGGCCAGGAACCGGACATAGACCTTGTCGTAGAACGGGGCCCAGCTCTCATAGGCCTTCTTCTGGCCCGCCAGATCGTACTGGACGCTCACGCCGCCGCCTCGCTCAGCCGCTTCTCCGGCCGCGCGCCGCTCGCGGCGGCTCGGATGATCCCGCCGCCGAGCACCCGCTCGCCGGTCGCGTCGTCGTAAAGCGCGCAGGCCTGGCCGGGCGCGACGCCACTCTCGCCGTCGAGCAGTTCGACCTCCGCCTCTCCCGCCCCCATCGGCCGCAGCCGCGCCGGCGCCGCGGCGCGGGTCGAGCGCACCTTCGCCCGGACCGCGAGCCCCTCCTCGGGCAGCGCCTCGAAGGGGCCGTCGCCGAGCCAGTTCAGATTGCGCAGACGGATCGTCCGCGCCGCCAGCGCGTCGCGCGGGCCGACGACTAGCGTCTTCGACGCGGCCTCGATGCGCACCACGAACAGCGGCTCGCCGCCATCATTGAGGCCGAGGCCGCGGCGCTGGCCGACCGTGTAGCGCAGCACGCCCTCGTGCCGGCCGAGCTCGCGTCCGTCGACGTGCAGGATCGGCCCCGGCTCGGCCGCGCCGGGCTTCAGCTTCTCGATCACGTCCGAATAGCGGCCCTGCGGCACAAAGCAGATGTCCTGGCTGTCGGGCTTGTCGGCGACCGTCAGCCCGAGTGCGCGCGCATGCGACCGCACCTCGGGCTTGGTCATGTCCCCGAGGGGGAAGCGCAGCATCGAAAGCTGCTGGGCCGTGGTGCCATAGAGAAAATAGCTCTGGTCGCGGTCGCCGTCCGCCGCGCGGAACAGGCCGCGGCCGCCGCCAGACAGCGCCCGGGAGGCGACGTAATGGCCCGTCGCGAGCGCCGCCGCGCCGAGATCGCGCGCCATGTCGAGCAGGTCGAGGAACTTGACCGTCTGGTTGCAGGCCACGCAGGGGATCGGGGTCTCGCCCGCCAGATAGCTCGCCGCGAAGGGCTCGATCACCGCCTCGCGGAACCGCGCCTCATAGTCGAGCACGTAATGCGGGATGCCGAGCCGGTCGGCGACGTCTCGCGCGTCATGGATGTCGCGGCCGGCGCAGCAGGCGCCTTTGCGCGCGGTCGCGGCGCCGTGGTCGTAGAGCTGCATCGTCACGCCCACGACGTCATAGCCGGCGCGCTTCAGCAGGCCGGCGACGACGGAGGAGTCGACGCCGCCCGACATCGCCACGACGACGCGGGTCGACCGAGGGTCGCCGGGGAGTTCGAGATCGAGCGTCATGGGGCTTGAAATGGCGGCCGCTATCCGGAAATCGAGGCGGTCTTAACCCGCGCGGCGGCGCGGCGAAAGCCCACGAGGTTCAGCTCTCCTCGATCAGCGTCAGCCGGGCCGGCTCGAAGCCCGCTCGCTTCTTCCAGGTCACGAGCCCGTCCCCGCCCTGCTCGGCCGCGCCGTAGAGCACCGCCCGCACGCCCTCGACGAGTGGGTCCTCGCGATCGAGCAGCCAACGCATGATCTCGAAATGCAGCAGCGCCATGACGTTCTCGTTCAGATGATCGCCATGGCCCATCAAGTCCGCATAGTGGATGAAGTCGCCGCGGCGGACGAGCTTCACATAGGCGACGAGCCGCTCGTCGACCGTGACGGCGCCCTGGGCGTGGCCAGGCTCGCTGACGAATACGCCCCACCACATCGTCCAGTGCCGCCGACAGGGCGGCGTCCGCCACGCGACCGGCTTCACGGCCGGTTTGCCGACGTCCTCAAGCCGCAGCAGCCAGTAGTCGAGAACCAGCCCGAAGGCGCGCCGCTTCATCGACGTCTTGACCGCATGGACGTCGTGGACGTGGCGCGCCAGCGGAAAACGCTTCGCCTGGTAGCCGAGCCGCTGCGCTCGGCGCACCTTCGGCAGCGTGCGCGAGGAGCGCTTTCTGACATAGCTCTCGAAGGCGGCGTTCGTCGGATAGCGATCGAGATCGACGATCAGCGGCGTCAACCGGGAGGGACGGCGGCGTACGCCGAGATAGCGCGCCACGACGCCTTCGATCCTGTGCGGGTCCGCCTTGCAGCGCGGCGGGCAGTCGCGGGCGCGCAACGCCCGGACGGCGATTTCCGGCGGCCAGGCCTCCCCTCGCCTCTCGAACATCGCCAGCCGCTTGCGCCGCCGCGCGAGCGCCGCGAGGGGCTCGACGGCGGCGTGATAGATTGCGAGCACGATTTGCTTGACGGTCCGCGGCATCCAGCCTCGCCGCGCGCGCTCAAGGATCCGGGCCGCGCTTCCAAGAAGCGGCGGACGCTACTTCAGGGCTCCCGCGCCCGCAATTCGCGATGGCTAGGACGCCGTGCGCACCGACTTCAGCGAGCCGAGCGGGATTCTCAGATCGCCCATCAGCAGCACCGCCTGGCCGGTCGACAGGTCCACGCCGTCGACGACGCCGCTAACCTCCGACGTGACCGTAACGGCGTTGCCCGCGACGTCATGGGCGTCGATGGAAATGCTGTAGAGGCCCCCCGTGGCGCGGGAGCCGTCGGCCTTCCGGCCGTCCCAGGTGAAGTCCTGATCGCCATAGGCGAGTTCGACCTCCTTGGTCGCGACCACCGAGCCGTTCGCGTCGCGGATGGTGATCGTGCCGGCGACGCCGTCCTTCGGCGCGTTGATCCGCCACTTGGCGGAATCGCCCGACAGCAGCGACGTGTCGCCTTCGGCGGTGATGGACTTGCCGACGAGGCCCAGCGCCGTGCCGGCCTGACTCGTCTGCGTCGCCGACAGCAGCGCCGTCAGCGTGTCGTTGGTCTTGAGCTGCTGCTCGACGCCGGCGAACTGCACGAGCTGCTGGGTGAACTGATTGGTGTCGAGTGGATCGAGCGGGTTCTGGTTCTTCAGCTGCGTGGTCAGCAGCGTCAGGAAGGTGTCGAAATTGCTCGCGAGGGTGGTGCGCGTCGTAGCGGTCGCGCTGCTCGTCGAGGCTGCGCCGGAGAGTGGATCGACCGCCATCAAACCTGTCCTCAGACCGTCATGTCGACGCCGCCGGCGCCTGTGCGCGCCGGCCGGTGATAGGGAGCGGGCGCGGCTTCTGAGCGCGCGTCAGGCGTGTCGACGACCCCCGCCGAACCGAACGACTGCGCAGCCTGCTGGTCGCGCCAGGAATCCTGCCGGCCGTCGCGAAGCTGGAACGAAAGACCCGCGTCAGGAAGCTGGAAACCCGCCTGCTCAAGCGTGCGGGTGAGCTCGCGCGCATCGTGGCGCAGCATGTTCAGCGTCTCGGGCCGGTCGACGATCAGCCGGGTCGCGACCCGTCCGTCATGGGCGATGTCGAGCCGGACATCGACCCGGCCGAGATCGTCCGGATCGAGCCGCACCTCGAAACGGGTCCGCCGGGCGCCGGCGTTCGCCGCGATGGCGTTGGCGACCGCCGCGACCGCAGCAGAGGCGACCTGGGGCGAGGCCGCCAGGCTCGGCGCCGGCGCGGCCGCGCCGGACGACGCGCCGACCGTTCGGTCGGGCGAGGCTGCGGGCGCGGTCGGCTCGCCGTGGCGCGCGGCGACCGGCTGCGCGACGTCCGGCGTCGCCGCGGCGGCGTCTGTCCCTGACGTCTCGGCCGCGTTTGCGGCGTCGGACGCAGGAGACGGTTTGGCTTTCGTCTGTGCGGCGACGGAGGCGGTTTTGGGAGAGAGCTCGCTCGTCGCCTGAGCCGCGTTCGTCGGCGGCTGCGGCGCGCCGCCGACCGCGCCCGCGAGCTCGGGCGCTCGCGGCTGCTCTGGACGCGCGATCGCGAGCGCGGCGGCCTGCGCGCCCTTCTGAATGGCCTCCGGGATCGTGGCAGGTTTGGCGTCGCCGCCCTCATCCGACGCCGCGGCGTCGGCCGCGTCCGACGGGACGGCTGTCGCGGCGTCCGGGGCGTCGGCGTCCGGCTTGGATTTGCCGGTGATGGCCTTGGCCGAGACCGCGAGCGCGGCCGCTACGGTGTTGCGGCCCTGGTCTGGCGTGGCGGCCGCAGCGGGCGCGGTCGCGACGGGCGCCTGCGCGGCGCTGGCGGGCGTCACAGGGATTTGCGGCGCGGCGCCGCTTGGGGCCGGAGCAGTCGCGCCGGACTGTGGCGGAGGCGCGGCGTCGGCGAGAGCTGGATCCGGGACGCCAGCCGCCCTCAGAAGCTCCTGCGTAAAGGAGGGGGCGGCGGAAGCCTGCTGCGAAGGCGCGGCGGCGGCGGGCGCGGCCGGCCCTTCCGATGCGATCGACCCGAGACCTCCGGCCTCGCCGGCGGCCATGAGTTCGGCCTCCCCATTGGGAACGGCCGCGGGGCTCGGCGCGGGGAACGGCGGCGGGACCACCATCGCCGCCGCTACCGGAGCGCCAGGGACGCCCGACGCCAGAGAGGCGACGTCCGGCGCCTCCCGCTCCGTCTTGCGACGGCCCGGGGTCGGCTCGATCGCCGCTTCGATCACGTCCGAGACCGCCGTCGAAGCCTCCAGAAGCGCGCCGAAGAGCGCAGCCGGCGCCGAGTCGGTCGGGCGCAGGGACGCGGCCGGCGTTAATGCGGCGAGGCTCGCAGCGGCGTTCGCGAGAATGACGGTCATTCTGGTCTCGGTGGTCGGACGCCTCTCAGCAGCAATCGACGTGCCACCGAAAACGCCTCAATTCAGAGGGCGTCAGCCCCTTTCGCGCCCGGCCGTTTCTGCCTGCGCGGGCAAATTCTGCCGCCTTCGAGAAGGTACTTGGGAGAGGCCGAAGATCATAAATCGTTAGTATTCAAATTACTCTCTCTTAACCTTTGGAACTTCCTCGAAAACAGCTTTTCCGCTTAGCCAAATGTTAAATCGAGGCTCGTAACGTCAGCGTGTAAGGGTCAGACGCGCGTGAGAGTATCGATGACCGAAGTGCATCGCGGACGAACCAAATACGTGATCGGACCGGACGGCAGTCCGCTCACGATCGCGGACTTGCCGCCGTCCGACACGAAGCGCTGGGTCATCCGCCGCAAAGCAGAGGTGGTCGCGGCGGTTCGCGGCGGCCTGTTGAGCCTTGAAGAGGCCTGTCAGCGTTACACGCTCACGGTCGAAGAGTTCCTATCCTGGCAGGCTTCCATCGACCGCCACGGCCTGGCGGGGCTCCGGACGACCCGCATCCAACAGTATCGCGCCTGAACAAGGCAAGCATTCGGAACCGTTAGCGCGCCGGCCCTCGTGGCCGGCGCGCTCGTTTCCGGCGCCGTCGCGGTCGTGGTTAACGCCCCGTTTACCATGCGCCGGGCAATTCTTGCCGGGCGCCGCCTTCCTCGGAGTCGCGGCGACGGGGGATTGCAGTTGACGGGTCTGCTCCAGTTCTTGCGCACGTTCGGTCCCGGCCGCATCGCAGCGATGGGCGCCGTCACGCTCGCGCTCATCGGCTTCTTCGCCTTCGTCATCATCCGCTTCACCACTCCGGAGATGGTCCCGCTGTTCACGGACCTGTCGCTCTCCGACTCCGCGGCGATCGTGCGGGAGCTCGACCAGCAGAACGTGCCTTACGAGCTCCGGCAGGACGGCGCCGGCATCCTGGTGCCCAAAGACCGCGCCGCGAAGCTGCGCATGCAGCTCGCCGAGCAGCGGCTGCCTTCCGGCGGCGGCGTCGGCTGGGAAATCTTCGACAAGGGCGATGGCTTCTCGGCCACGAGCTTCGTCCAGAACGTCAACCATTTGCGCGCGCTCGAGGGCGAGCTGGCGCGCTCGATCGCCTCGCTCGACCATGTCGCCTCGGCGCGGGTCCATCTCGTGGTGCCGGAGCGCCCGCTGTTCACCCGAGACGCGCCGAGCCCCTCGGCGTCGATCGTGATCCGCACCCGCGGCGAGCTCGGCGCCGGCGAGATTCGCGCGATCCGACACCTGATCGCGTCGGCGGTGCAGGGCCTCACGCCCGAGAAGGTTTCGCTGATCGACGACGCCGGCAAGCTTCTGGCCGACGGGGCGAGCTCGGAGGACCCTGCCGGCGCGGCCGACGACCAGGCCGCCGCGCTTGAAAAGCGCTTGCGCGACCGCGTCGAGGCGATCGTCGGCCGCGTCGTCGGCGCCGATCGCGCGCGCGTCGAGGTGCGGGCCGAGATGGATCGCACCAAGTCGACCCTCACCTCCGACACCTACGATCCGGAAAGCAAGGTCGTCCGCTCCACCCAGACGCGCGAGGAGACTTCGCAGTCGAGCGAACCCGCCGAGCAGGGCGTCACGGTCGCCAACCAGCTTCCGAACGCGCAGCAGAACCAGACGGCGCAGCAGACGAAGGACGCCTCCAACAAGAGCGAGGAGGTCGTCAATTACGAGATCTCCCGCACCACCCGCACGGAGGTCCGTGACGGCGGACGCCTCAAGCGGATCTCGGTCGCGGTGCTGGTCGACGGCGTCTATGCGCATGCGCCGAACGGCGACGTCAGCTATGCCCCGCGCCCTCAGGAAGAGCTCGACCGGATCGGCGCGCTGGTGCGGGCGGGCGTCGGCTTCGACCAGGCCCGCGGCGACACGGTCGAGGTCGTCAACCTCCGCTTCGCCGAGCTGCCGGGCGCAGGCGCAGGCGAGCTGCCGGCCCCCGGGATGTTCGATTTCACCCGCGATGACGTGATGCGCTTCGCGGAGCTCGCGGTGCTCGCCCTGCTGACGCTGCTGGTGCTGCTGTTCGTGGTCCGGCCGCTGATGCGCAAGGCGCTGTCGTCCGAGGTCTTCCTGCCTGCGCCGGCGGCGACCGACGCCGCGGCGGGCGGCGCCGCCGCGCCGCAGCTCGCGGCCGGATCGCCCGCCACGCTGGTGGCGGCGCCTCTCGGCGCGGAGGGCGCGCTGGCCGGCGACGGCAGCCCCGCCGCAGGCCGGCGGCTGACGGCGGCCGAGATCTCCGGCCGCAAGTCCGAAAACGTCGAGCGGCTCGGCGAGCTGGTCCGCGGCAACCCGGCCGAGAGCGTCGCGATCATTCGCCAGTGGCTGCAGGAGCCCGCCTGAGATGGCGTCTCGCGCTCTCACCGCCTCCTCCGGCCGCCGGCTCAGCGGCGTCGAGCGTGCGGCCATACTGATGCTGGCGCTCGGCGAGACGCATGGCGAGGAGGTCTGGAAGCTGCTCGACGACGACGAGATCCGCGACCTGTCCGCCGCCATGTCGTCGCTCGGCGCGGTGGAGGTCGAGACCGTCGAAGACCTGATGGTGGATTTCGCCACGCGGCTGTCGAGCAATGGCGGCATCGTGGGCGACGTCGACTCCACCGAGCGGCTGCTCAAGCAGTTCCTGCCGAAGGAGCGCGTCGGGTCGATCATGGAGGAAATCCGCGGTCCGGCCGGCCGCAACATGTGGGAGAAGCTCTCCAACGTTCCCGAGGCGGCGCTCGCGAACTACCTGAAGAACGAATATCCGCAGACCGTCGCGGTGGTGCTGTCGAAGATCCGCGCCGAACAGGCAGCCCGGGTGCTGGCGATCCTGCCGGAGGACTTCGCGCTCGACGTCGTCCGCCGCATGCTGGCGATGGAGTCCGTCCAGAAGGACATTCTGGAGCGCGTCGAGCAGACGCTGCGCTCGGAGCTGATGTCGAGCCTGTCGCAGACCTCGCGGCGCGACGCCCACGAGGTCATGGCCGAGATCTTCAACGCCTTCGACCGGCAGACCGAAACGCGCTTCCTGACCAAGCTCGAGGAGGCGGCGAAGGAGAGCGCCGATCGCATCAAGCAGCTGATGTTCACCTTCGACGACCTCGCAAAGCTCGATTCCGCCGGCATCCAGACGCTGCTCCGGGACGCGCCGCGCGACCGGCTGACCGTCGCCCTGAAGGGCGCGAGCCAGATGATGCGCGATTTCATCCTCGGCAATCTGTCCGGCCGCGCCGCCAAGATGCTGGCCGACGACATGGAGGCGATGGGCCCCGTGCGGCTCAGGGACGTCGACGAGGCGCAGGCGGCCCTCGTCAATCTCGCGAAGGACCTCGCGGCCCGAGGCCAGATCACGATCTCCAAGAGCAAGGGCGAGGATGAGCTTGTCTACTGACGCGATCCCCGCCTCGGCCCGGGAGGCCGCGCGATGAGCCGGCCGGTCCCGTTCCTGTTCGACCTGGACTTCGGACGGCCGACGCAGTCTGCGGCTGCGGGCGCCGCCGCGTCCGCTCCGGCGCCGGGTTCGGTTCCGCTCGACGAGCATGAGGCGGCGCTCGCCGAGGCCGAGGCCTCCGGCTACCGCCGCGGCGAGGCCGACGGCCGCCGATCGGCGCGCGAGGCGGAGGCCGCGCGGCTCGTCTCGGCCGTCGAAGCGCTGGGCGCGCGGCTCTCCGAAGTCTTCATGGAGGCGGACGCCAGAGCCGTCTCCGCCGAGCGTGAGGCGGTCGCGCTGGCGCTCGCCTTCGCACAGAAATTCGCCGCGGCCGCCGCGCGGCGCTTCCCGCTCGCGGAAATCCGGGCGGCGGCGGAAACATGCTTCGCTGAGCTGCGCAGCGCCCCTCACCTCGCGGTCCGGGTGGCGCCGGACTTCGTCGAGGCGGTGCGGGCGGAGCTGACTGCGGTCGCCCAGGAGCGCGGCTTCGCCGGCCGGCTGGTGGTGCTCGGCGATCCGGACGTCGCTGAAGGCGACGCGCGGCTCGAATGGGCGGACGGCGGCGTGGTCCGCGACAGCGCGGCGGTGGCGCGCGCCGTCGAGCAGACGATCGCGCTGCACTTCGAAACCCAGACCCTCCCGGCGGACGATGAAGGAGCTCAGCCATGAGCGGCGACAAATCGATGCCCTTGCCGGAGTTCGGCGCGGAGGACGGCGACCTCGCGATGCTGGAGGACCGGGCGCCGCCGGCCTCCGCCGAGGCGCGCAGCGCCGCTGACCTCGAGGCGGTGTTCGACGTGCCGGTCGCGGTCTCGGCCGTGCTCGGACGCGCCAGGGTCGAGGTTCATCAGTTGATGCGGCTGAAGCCCGGCGCGGTGATCGAGCTCGACCGCAAGGTCGGCGAGGCGATCGACATCTACGTCAACGACCGCCTCGTCGCGCGCGGCGAAGTGGTGCTCGTCGAGGACAAGCTCGGCGTCACCATGACTGAAATCATCAAGCCCGACAGGGCCTGAGACGGAGCGAGAGGAGAGCCCTATGCGCCTCACAATCGTCGGCCACCTGAAGGGCCAGCTCACGCAGGCCACCCGCATCGCGATGGACCGCGGGGCGGCCGTGACGCATGCCGAGAGCGTCGATCAGGCGATGCGAAGCCTGCGGGCCGGCCGCGGCGCCGACCTGATCATGATCGACGTCGCGCTCGACGTGCGGGAGCTGATCGAGGCCCTGGAGACGGAGCGCTTTCATGTGCCGGTGGTGGCCTGCGGGGTGGAGCACGACGCGCGCGCCGCGGTGGCTGCGATCCGCGCCGGCGCCAAGGAGTACATTCCGCTCCCGCCGGACCCGGAGCTGATCGCGGCCGTGCTGTCGGCGGTCGCCGACGACGCGCGCGACTTCGTGTTCCGCGACCCCGCGATGGTGTCGCTGATCAAGCTCGCGACCCAGATCGCGGCCTCCTCGGCGAGCGTGCTGATCACCGGCGAGAGCGGCTCCGGCAAGGAGATGCTCGCCCGCCACGTCCATTCCGCGTCGCCGCGCGCCAAGGCGCCGTTCGTCTCCGTGAACTGCGCCGCGATCCCGGAGCAGCTTCTGGAGAGCGAGCTGTTCGGCCATGAGAAGGGCGCCTTCACGGGCGCCACCGCCCGGCGCATCGGCAAGTTCGAGGAAGCCTCCGGCGGCACGCTGCTGCTCGACGAAATCTCCGAAATGGACGTGCGGCTGCAGGCGAAGCTGCTGCGCGCGCTGCAGGAGCGCGTGATCGATCGGGTCGGCGGCGGCAAGCCGGTGCCTGTCGACATCCGCGTCATCGCGACCTCGAACCGGACCCTTGCGGACGAGGTCCGCAAGGGGACGTTCCGCGAGGACCTGCTCTACCGCCTCAACGTCGTGAACCTGAAGATCCCGCCGCTGCGCGAGCGTCCAGCGGACATCATCGAGCTCGCGACCCACTTCGCCAAGAAATATGCGGTCGCCAATGGCCTGCCGGTGCGGCCGCTCGCAGCGGAGGCGCGGGTCGAGCTCGCGCGCGGCCGGTTCCCCGGCAATGTCCGCGAGCTCGAGAACACCATCCATCGGGCGGTGCTGCTCGCGACCGGGGCCGAGATCGGGGCCGAGGCGATCCGCACGCCCGACGGGTCGCCGCTCGACGCGACGCCGCGCGGCGCCGCGGCGCGCGCGGCCGAGACCGCCGAGACCGTGGCGCGCGGCTTTGTCGGCCGCACGCTCGCGGACGTCGAGCGCGACCTGATCATCGACACGCTCGGGCACACCCGCGGCAACCGCACCCATGCGGCCAACATTCTCGGCATCTCGATCCGGACGCTGAGGAACAAGCTCAACCAGTATGACGACGAGGGCTTCCCGGTGCCGCCGCCGCAGGCCGGCGTGGCGGCCGCCTGAGCTTTCCGCGCCTCAGCCGGCAGGCGAGCGCCGGGGTGCCGTTTCGCCGATGACGCGATTCCGGCCGAGGCGCTTGGCCTGGTAGAGGCGCTGGTCGGCCCGGTCCAGCAGGCTGCGCAGGTCGCCGCCGCCGAACGCCGAACTCGCGACTCCGACGCTCACCGTCACGGCCTCCCCGCTCATCGAGCGGACGTCCGAGGCTACGGTGCGCCGCAGGCGCTCCGCGAACGCCATGGCCTCGTCGGGAGAAAGCCCCTTGAGCACCAGCGCGAACTCCTCGCCGCCATAGCGGAACACGAGGTCGCCGGCCCGCATGTTCGCCTCCAGCGTCCGCCCGACGCTGCGCAGCACCTCGTCTCCCGCCGCATGCCCGAGGCCGTCATTGATCGCCTTGAACCGGTCGATGTCGATCATCGCCAGCGTCACCGCCTGGCCGTCGGGCGCCTGGCGGGCGAGCCAGTCGCGGCAGGTCTGCTCGAAGGCGCTGCGGTTGCGGACGCCGGTCAGTTCGTCGATCAGCGACCGCCTCAGCAGGTCTTCGTAGCGGTTGCGGTAGGTCAAGGTCTCGAACACGTCGCGGATACGGCGCGAGCCGCGCCCTTCGCCGTCCGGCTCGACCCAGCGCAAATAGACCCCGATCAGGAGACTGTAGAGCGCCGCCGCGCCCATCTTGGCCACCCAGCCTCCGGTCAGGGCGGAGAATGGCACGCCGCTCGTGATCCTGAGGGCGGGATAGAAGGCGATCTGGTCGAAGCTCAGCACCGCGGCGGCGCTGAGGAACGCCGCCAGCACGGCGTTGCGCCCGAGCCGGCGCGCGAACTGCTCGTAAAGCAGGATGAGCGCGATGCAATCGATGAAGAGCAGCAGCGTGCCCCACACCATCAGCACGCCCATCTGGTCGACGAACTGCAGGTTCGGCCCGTCGCCCGGCAGGTGCACCACAGTGGTGTGAAGCCTCAGGATCAGCGCCAGCACGACCAGCAGCAGATTGCCGATGAACAACCCGTAGATCGGCTGCCGCACCGTCTCCGCGTCTTCGCGGATGTAGAGCAGCAGGAACATCATCAGTTTGCCGGAGAACAGCACGGTCGAGCCCGGCGACAACAACCCGAACGGCAGCTCGATGAAGAACACCGCCGCCAGGTAGGTCTCGAGGAAGTGCATCACGCCGAGCGCGCAGACGAACAGGCCGACGCCATAGACCCGACGGGCGCGGAGCAGCGCGGCCATCACGCCGAAATAGACGGTCGCCTGAAGCGCCAGGAGAGCGACGCCGCCCATCCGCACTCCCTCCCAAGCCGGCTTCCGGCGCGGAGGCCGCGCCGCGTTCCAAGCCCTTGCGGCGGTCAGATGGACCGATTCGCAGCTGAGATCACAGAGCCCGGTGGTGTGTCATAATGAGACGGAGGGCGTCTGCCGGCGTTCTCGCCGCAACCTGAAGGCGAGCACGAGCAGGAAAGCTCCGAAGGCGAGTGCATACCCGGCGAACCACCAGGTCAGCACGACGGCGCCGATGAGCGGCGCGATCAGCAGCGCCACGCCGAACAGGATCGAGACCACGCCGGACAGGATCATCCACCAGCGCCCGTGCGCAGGCGTCAGCGCGAAGGCGGAGGCGAGCAGCAGGGCGCCGGTCGCCAGCGCCCAGAAGGCCGCGAGCAGCGCGAACGCCACCACGGCGGCGAGCGGGAAGAACGCCGCCACCACGCCGATCACAAGGTTGAGCGCGCCCTCCGCGAGCAGCAGGCCCCAGCGTTCATGTTTCTGCGCGGCCCAGATCGCCCCGGCGACGCCGAACAGGCCGTCGGCGATCAGATAGGCGGCGAACATCAGCGCAAAGGACAGCAGCGCGACGCCTGGCGCGGCGAGCGCGATCAGTCCGACGACGATCGCCAGGACGCCGCGCAGCGCCATGGCCCACCAGTTCTTCGCGAGCAGATCGCTCATCTCGCGGTTTTCAGTCAGTGCGCCGGCCATTCCTGCCTCCCTCCCCTCGGCCGCAGCTCACGCCGAGCGGCGGCGCCGGATCCTGATTGCGACGTAGAGCGCTGCGGCGCCGATCAGAGAAAAGAACACGATGTTGAACCAGGGAACCACCGTGTCCGCCGGGTCCCAGCGCCGCACGCTCGTGACGTTCGGAAACATCGAGAAGACAGTCAGCCGCCAACCGTATTTGGTGATCAGGGCGATGCCTTTCTCCGACGCGATCGAGGACGCCACGGCCTGGACGTCCGCGCTGTTGAACTTGAAGTAGAACGGGAAGCCCCAGCCGGTGTCCTCGTTACGGTAGACGTGCGGTTTCTTGGTCTCGATGTCCTCGGCGTAGATGTAATAGACGTCCGCGCCGGGCTCTCGCTGGTCGCCGACCGAACCGCCTCGCGGATCGACGCGCTTCACCTCCGTATTCACGATCCGGACCACATCGTGCCGCGGCAGCACGTAGTCCAGGAACAGCACGCAAGGCAGCGCGACCAGGCAGAGAACGACGACATAGGCGCGCAGCGACATCGAGGGCGTTCTCCAGCTTTCGCGACCGAGCGGGCGCATTATACACGCCGCGATAGATGGTGCGGCGCGTTCGAGTAGCGAAGGGGAACGCCTTGGAGAGCTGGAGGCGACATGGACTGCGCCTGGCGTGCTGCACGGCGGTCGGACTGCTCGTCGGCGCCGGCGCCGGGCTGATCGCGCCGCCCGAGGCGGCGGCCGTGACGGGATGGGACGCCGGCGCGCTCGCCTATACGGCGCGGGTCTGGTGGACGCTGCTGCCGGCCTCGGCCAGCGAGGTTCAAAGCTGGTCGGCGCAGGAGGACGAAGGGCGCTGGGCCCTGATGCTGATCCTGACGGCGGCCGTCGCGGCGAGCTTCGTCGCGATCTTCTCGATCGTGTCCGACAAGTCGAGCCCGATCATCCTCTCGCTTGCGGCCTTCACGATCGCATGCTCGTGGACCCTGCTGCACACGGCCTTCGCCGCGCATTACGCGCACCGCGCCTTCAGAGATGGGCCGAAGGAGCCCGGCATCGATTTCCCGGGCGACGAGCCGCCGCGCTTCACCGACTTCGCCTATTACGCCTTCACGGTCGGCATGACGTTTCAGGTGTCGGACACCGACACCCGGTCAAGCGACATGCGCCGCCTGACGCTCGTCCACGGCGTGATCTCTTTCGTGTTCAACACCGTGATCATCGCCTTCAGCGTCAGCGTCGGCTCCAGCCTGCTGAGCGGCTAGACGTCAGCCGCCCGCCGCCGAGGCGAGCCGCGCCCGGCGACCTTGCGTCTCGGGCGCGCAGATATTGGGCGCGGCGAAGGAGGTCGCGTCTTCGAGCTTCACCTGCCCGGGCGTGCCGTCTCCCAGAGGATCGAAGCGCAGCGCGCCGTCCATGTCGGCGGCGAAGATCGTGTCGGACGGAAAGTGCATGTAGGGCCCCTGAGCGAGCGCTCGGACAAAATTCCCGGAGTCGGGCGGATAGCCATAGGCCGCCAGCAGATCCTGCGTCCGATAGACGCCAGGCTGCATCGCCGCATGCATGTAGCCGGTCCGGAGATAGACCGGCGCGGCGCGCGGCAGCGCCGCGATGTCCTCCGGCACGTCGAGCACCACGTCGTGCGCCTTCCTGCCCGCGAAAGCCTCGATCGCCTCGCGCTCCTCCGGCAGGCTTGCGCCGCGAAGCTCGACGCCGTGTCCTCCGGTGACGCTGACGCCCTCCGGGGTCTCGCAGCACCACATAGCCGTCGCTCCAGGCGGACACGAGCTCCGGCATGCTGGTGTAGGCGGTCCTGCGCCCCTCCGGGTCGAGCGCGCCGATGGCGTAGACCCCGTCCGACAGCGCGAGCACGTTGAACAGGTCGTCCGGCGCCGTGTTGCCAGCGGCGACGAAGACCGGCACGCCGGCGCGCCGCAGCCGGCTCAGCTGGCGGTCGATCTCCGCATAAGGGTTGCCGGGCGCCCCGTCGTCGGTCACCAGCGCGCGCAGTTCTCCGCGGCGGGCGGCGACGTCCGAAGCGGAGAACCGGCGTGCGGCGGCCACGCGCGCATTCGCCTCGCCAAGCGAAACGGGCAGCACGATCGAGCTCACCACGGCGGCGGGTCTTGCGATCCGGCCGGCCTCGAGATCGTCCGCCAGCCGGCCGAAGTCGCGCGCGAGCGTCCGCACGTTGAACACCGGATCGATCTGATACGGCGCGATCGCGGGGTGCGACGCCGAGACGATCGCCGCAACGACGTCGCCATGGCCGATCCGCGCCTCGCCGGCGTCGTTCCGCGCATCGATCTCGTCGTCGATGTTGACTGGCTTCAGGAAAGCGAAGGTGTCGAGCACCACAAACGGCGCGGACGACGCACAGGCCGTCCTTACGGTCCGCTCGGCGTCGGCGGAGGCGTAGCGCGACGCGGAGGAATCCGGCTGCTCGCTCGCGTCCCCCCTCGGAATCCAGATCAGCGCCGCCGCAATGGCGGCGGCGAGCGCTCCGAAAACGACAAGTCTGGAGCTCGAGCTTCCCGCCATGTCCGACCTGCTCCGGGTGAGGGCGAGAGCCCAGGAGAAGGAGTCTTGTCGCGAATGCTGCGGGACGAACCGGACTTATGCAACTCTCAAACTCGCCGCCGGCCCGGCGCTGCGCACGCCCCTATCGCCACCCCGCGGCAATCACGTCCCGGCGCCGTTAACCTCCCGCTAACCATGCGCTCGGCAGTTTCTGCCTAGCAGGTCGCAGGATGCGGGGGCGTGGATGTCGGACGTGACGATCGTCGGCGGGGCGAAGACGCCCGCCGCGAGGAGTTCGGGCGTCACGTTCCCGGCCGGCCTCGCAAAAGCGTGGGACGTGGTGCGCCGCGGCGACATCGGGCTTGCGGTCGGCGTCCTCGTCATCCTGTGCGTCCTGATCGTCCCGCTGCCGGCGATCCTGCTCGACCTGCTGCTGGCGATCTCGATCATCCTGTCCGTGCTGATCCTGATGACCGCCCTGTTCATCGAGAAGCCGCTGGAGTTCTCGGCGTTCCCGACGGTGCTGCTGGTGGCGACGATGCTGCGGCTGGCGCTCAACCTCGCCTCCACCCGCCTGATCCTGGCGCACGGCCATGAAGGAACGGACGCCGCCGGCCACGTCATCGAGGCCTTCGGCGCCTTCGTGATGGGCGGGAATTTCGTCATCGGCATCATCGTGTTCGCGATCCTGGTGATCGTGAAC
Organism: Hansschlegelia sp.; assembly: GCF_035538955.1. Lineage (NCBI taxonomy): Bacteria > Pseudomonadati > Pseudomonadota > Alphaproteobacteria > Hyphomicrobiales > Methylopilaceae > Hansschlegelia > Hansschlegelia sp. The sequence continues at coordinate 254,231 of NZ_DATLJK010000017.1, read as the reverse complement.
TTCGTGGTCATCACCAAGGGCTCCGGCCGGATCGCCGAGGTCGCGGCGCGCTTCACCCTCGACGCCATGCCGGGCAAGCAGATGGCGATCGACGCGGACCTGTCCGCCGGCCTGATCGACGAGACCACCGCCAAGACGCGCCGCAAGGAGCTCGAGGACGAGAGCACCTTCTTCGGCGCAATGGACGGCGCCTCCAAATTCGTGCGCGGCGACGCCGTCGCCGGCCTGCTGATCGTTTTCGTCAACGTGCTCGGCGGCATGATCGTCGGCATCGCGCAGAACGGGCTTGGCTTTGCGGCGGCCGCGCATTCCTACACGCTGCTCTCGGTCGGCGACGGCCTCGTCAGCCAGATCCCTGCCCTGGTGGTGTCGACCGCCGCCGGCATGCTGGTCTCGAAGGCCGGCGTGTCCGGCTCGGCGGACCGGGCGCTGGTGCGACAGCTCTCGAGCTACCCCAAGGCGCTGGCGCTCGCCGCCGCCGTTATGGGCGTGATGGCGCTGCTGCCGGGCATCCCGCTGATTCCGTTCGGCGGACTGGCGGCGGGCGCCGGCTGGCTCGCCTACCGCGCCGAGCGGGCGAACCGCGCCGCCGAGACCGAGCGCGTGGCGAAGATCGCCCGGGACGCCACGGGCGGCGCGACGGCCGAGGAGCCGATCGCCGCCGCGCTGCGGATGGACGACCTCAAGATCGAGCTCGGCTACGCGCTGCTGCCCCTGGTCGACGCCTCGGACGGGCCGGACAAGCTCACCGAGCAGATCAAGGCGCTGCGGCGGACGATCGCGGGCGACATGGGCTTCCTGATGCCGCAGGTGCGGCTGCTCGACAATCTGCAGCTCGCGCCGAACGCCTATACGGTCAAGGTCAAGGAGGTCGAAGCCGACGCCGGTTCCGTCTATCCGAGCCAGTTCATGGTCATGGATCCGTCGGGCGGACAGGTCGACCTGCCGGGCGTCCACACCGTCGAGCCAACCTTCGGCCTGCCGGCCACCTGGGTCGACGCCTCGCTGCGCGAGGAGGCCAATATCCGCGGCCATACCGTCGTGGACGCCACCACGGTGCTCTCGACGCATCTCAGCGAGATCATCAAGGCCAACATGCCGGACCTGCTGTCCTACGGCGAGGTGGCGAAGCTCCTGAAGGAGCTGCCGCAGGAGCAGCGCAAGCTGGTCGACGACCTGATCCCCAGCCAGATCTCGACCACCGTCGTGCAGCGCGTGCTGCAGCTGCTGCTGGCCGAGCGGGTCTCGATCCGCGATCTCGGCGCGATCCTCGAAGGCGTGGCGGAGGCGGTCGGCTACACGCGCGCGCCGGCCCAGATCGTCGAGCATGTGCGCTCGCGCCTGTCGCGCCAGCTTTGCGCCCAGCACCAGTCCTTCGGCGGCTACCTGCCGCTGATCGCGCTGTCGCCCGCCTGGGAGCAGGCCTTCGCCGAGTCGATCGTCGGAACCGGCGAGGAGAAGAGCCTCGCGATGGCGCCTTCCAAGCTGCACGAGTTCATCGCGACGGTGCGCGACCGCTTCGAGGACGCGGCGAAGATCGGCGAGTCGCCGGTGCTGCTGACTTCGGCCGCCGCCCGGCCGTTCGTGCGCTCCATCATCGAGCGTTTTCGCGCTCAGACGCCGGTGATGTCGCAGAACGAGGTGCATCCGCGGGCGCGGCTGAAGACGGTCGGGAGCGTGTGAGCGGGGCGCCTCACGCCGGCCCCGCCCGCGTCTCCCCCTCCGTCAGCGCGAGCGCGGCGGCGGCGATGACCGCAGGGGCGATGAAGCAGAACGCCGGCTGCCAGGCGTAGAAGGCCGCTCCCAGCGCGCAACCGACCGCGAAGGTGACGACGGCGAAGGCCATGCGCTTCAGTCGGCCTCTGGCGAGCGCGCGCGCCTCGGGACTCATTCCGCCATGCATCAGTTCGCCGACATCGATCATGATCTGCGTCGTGGTGCCGGTCATGATGGTGGTCGGGGGCAGCGCCGACATGTGGATGCGCTGCGCCGCGTTCTGGATCGCCATGGCGGCGATCAGCGCGCCGCCCATCATCAGCGCGCGCGGCGCGTCGCCGTCCGGAAACGGCGCGAGCTGGAGCGACAGCACGGCCGAGCCGATCAGGAAGACGAGTTCGAGCGCCAGCATCGCGCTCAGGCCCGGGACCCTCAGCCGGACGAAGAGTTTTCCGAGCAGCGTCACCAGCGTGACCACCACGCAGAACAGCGGCAGCGCGAGCAGCTTGGCGAGCGCGCCCGAGGTGCCGAGGACGAGCGCCGCGCCGAGCGTCACGAAGTTGCCCGTGACGTGGGTGGTGAACAGCCCGTGCAGGGCGAGAAAGCCCGCCGTGTCGACGTAACCGGCGATCAGGCTGAGCAGGGCCGGCAAGGCAGGTCGCATGCGCACGCGCTCCGGCGGGCGCGCCAGCCCCTCCAGCGCGCGCAGCGCCGGGACGAGGCGGACGCGTCGCCCCGCCGCGACCCGCCCTACCGCCAAGCTTCAGAGGTTGAGCTGGTAGGTCAAGGGCAGCCAGCGATAGGCCGCGCCGGCGCGCTCCACATAGCCGGCTGACGGAAAGGACGTGTGGTAGCCGATCACCGGCAGCCGCTCCGTCGCCGCCATGTCGTAGATCCGCTTCCGCGTCGCCGCGCCCTGCTGCTTGTCGGTGTCGAAGAAGGCGCTCCATTCCGGATGGGCGAGCGAGGCGACCTCATGGTGGGCGCAGTCGCCCCAGATCAGCATCCGACGGCCGTCGCTCTCGACATGGTAGGCGAGATGTCCGGGGGTGTGCCCGAAGGCGGCGATCGCGTGGACGCCCGCCGCGACCTCCTGTCCGGGCTTGAGGAACGTCGTGCGGTCCGCGAACGGGGCGACGTTGCGGCGGAACATCTTGGCCGAGGCCAGTTCGTTGCCGCCCTCGGGCGCCTGCAGCCGCTCCTCCTTCGACCAGAAGGCGTGCTCGTCGGCGCCGACCACATAGCGGGCGTTCGGGAATACTGGTTTGCCGCCTTCCATCAGGCCGCCCATGTGGTCGGGGTGGCAATGCGTCAGGGCCACCACGTCGATCTGCTCTGGCCTGAGACCCGCCTGCGCCATCGACTCGGCGAGCCGTCCGCCGGCCGGGCGCGGCACGAAGCCGTCAGGGCCGTTGCCCGTGTCGAACAGGATCAGCTCCCGGCCGGTGTTGACGATCGTCGGGGTGAAGCCGGGCTGAAAGCGCTTCTCGGGCAGCAGATTGTCCCGCATCAGCGCCTCGACTTCCGCCGCGGGACGGTCTTCCCCGACGATCGGCCACGGCCCGTCGATCATCGCCGCGGCGTCCGACAGGGTGGTGACCTCGAACGCGCCGAGGCGGAACCTGAGATAGGCGGCCGACGCGGGGCCGGAGAGCGGCGCCTTGGCGTCCGCCGGAGCGACGAGACCGCGCAGGAGCGCAGGCGCGGCGAGCGCGGCGGCGGCGCAGGCGACAGCGCCTCTGCGGGTCATGATGATCTTCTGGCGAAACATCGTTAGCGTCCCTCTCGTCGCCGGCTCATCCGGCGGACGCGAGGTTAGGAACGGCGGAGGCGCGGCGCTTGTACGGACCTGCTGCGACAGGCGAGGCCCCGCTCGCTCCGCTCTGGCGGCTCGACGCCGGGCGGACGCTGTTCATCGGCTCGCTCGACCACAACGCCTTCCACCAGCACGGCGCGCCGGTGTTCCTGTCGAGCCTTGGCGGCCCGTTCGGGCTGCGTCTTCCGGGCGGGCGCTGGCAGGCCTGCGAGGCCGCCATGATTCCGGCCGGCCGCCTGCATGAGCTTCATCTCGGCGGCGACCCGCTCGCGGTGTTCTATGTCGAACCCGACGTGGCCGGCGCGGGCGAGCTCGCGCCGCTGCTCGGCGACGCGCGGGAGGTCGACGGCGCTCTGCTCGGCCGCTCGCGCGTGATCCCGCTGATGCGCGAGCTTTACGAGGACCGGGCGAGCCTCGGCTGGGCCGACGCCGCGCTGGACGATCTGATCGCCTATTCCGCCCCCAGAGCGCGCCGCAGCATCGACCCGCGCGCCAGCCGCGCGGTCGCCGCATTGTCCGCAGTTCCCGAGGACCGCCTCAGCGTGCCCGAGCTCGCGCGGCTCTGCGGATTGTCGACGTCGCGGCTGCAGCACCTGTTCGCGGCGGAGATCGGCGTGCCGATCCGTCGCTACCGCGCCTGGCGACGGATGCGGGCCGCGATTGCGGAGATCGTCGCCGGGGCGAGCTTCACGCACGCGGCCCATGCGGCCGGCTTCGCCGATCAGGCCCATTTTGCGCATGATTTCCGCCGAACCTTCGGCGCGGCCGCCTCACGCAGTCTGCGCGGCGTCCGACGGTGAACCGACCGGCCGCGCGGCGCGTAAGCCCGCCGGTCAGCAGCTTCGACTGCCGACCATCCGCGGCTGCGCTCGCCCCCTAGCAGCCGCACCAGGAGGGCGAACGTGTCTCAAGGAGCGTTCGCCCTCCTGAGGAGCTTTGGGCGATCGCCCGCAGAAATGCGGTTTGATTCTGACGGAGCCACGCTCTGGCCGCATTTCGGAGCGACCAAGGCGGCTCGCGCGGCGACGTGGGGACGGGGACTTGAAGGCAACTCTGACGGGGGTCGCGCTTGCGGTCGCATGCGCGTCGAGCGCTCAGTGCGGCGAGACCGCGGCTCCGGCGCAGTACGACGCCATCATCGCAAAGCACGCCCGGGCGAACGCCGTTCCGGAATCGCTCATCCGCCGCGTCATCGTACGCGAGAGCAAATACAATCCGAAAGCCATGCATCGCGGCCATTACGGCATGATGCAGATTAAGCCCGCGACCGCGCAGGCTATGGGCTACCGGGGGTCCGCGGCGGGCCTGCTCGACGCCGACACCAACCTCGCCTACGCCGTGCGCTACCTGGCTGGCGCCTACAAGGTCGCCGGCGGCGACAGCGACCGCGCGGTCCGGCTCTACGCCAGCGGCTATTATTACGACGCCAAGCGGAAAGGCATGCTGGCGCAGGTCGGGCTCGGCCGCGATGGCAAGTTCTCGCCGGCGCCGATCACGCCGGCAGCCGGCTCCTTCGAGCTCGCAAGCGCAGAGCCCGCGGCCGCCGCAGCCGTTCCGCTGCCCCCCGTGCGGGACGTTCCGCAGGTCGTAGCACAGGCCGCGCCGGCGCCGCGCAAGGGCTTTGTCCTGTTCGGCCGCGCCGAGCCGGCGCAGGGTCCGGCGGTCGCGCCAGCCCCTGCCCCCGTCGAAGTCGCGAGCGCCGCAGTGCCGCTGCCGCCGGTCCGCGACGCCGCCGTCGCTTCGCCGACCGGCGCCGGGCCGAGGGTCGCCATGGCGGCGGCTGTGCCGCTGCCGCCCGTGCGGCAGGCTCCCGCCTCGCCCGCCTCGTCTCAGATCAGCCCGATCGTGACCGCCGCCGCAGCTCCGGGCGTTCCGCTGCCGCCGACCCGCGTCGCCCCGGCCAAGCCTGCCGCTCCCGTCGCGGTCGCGACCGCAGCGCCGGTCAAGCCGCGCGTCATCTCCGCCGACGCCGCGCCAGTGCTGGCTTCGGCCGGCCCGGTCGCGCCCGCGCAGCCCCGCCGTCCGGCGACGCCCGAGGCGCCTGCGCTGGCCTTCACCGGCGCGTCGACCCCGCCGCTGCCGCTCGCGCGTGACGAGGTCACCGGCAGCATCAGCGGTTCACTGCGGCCCAGCGCGCGATAACGCGTCCGCTGCCTCGGATTTGACGGATAGGGTTGCGCGCGGCTGCGACACAGGGCTCCGCGGCATAGCCGCGGCAGCCGGACCTGTTTTGTGGGCGTCAGCTTGCGCGGAGCGCGGTGCGCTCGGCGCCAATCCGGTCCATCTCGGCCTGATCGCGCGCGGCTTCGGCGATCCGCTCGCGGGCGCCATCGCGCTCCTCGAGCAGCTCCACCTTCTTGAGCTCTTCGAAGGCTTCGGCGAGCGCATCCTGCGCCTCGGCGAGCTGCCCGGCGAGTTCCGCCGCCGAGCGCTTGAGGTTGTCGCGCCGGGTCATCGCGGCCTTGGCATAGGTCGGATAGGCGTAATGCGCGACGTCGTGGATTCCGGCTTTCTCCTGCTCGTGCAGGATCTCACGGTCTAGCTCGGCCGCCATGCGTTCGAATTCGGCGACCATCGTTTCGATCTGGACGACCTGACGACGTTTCTCGTCGACCTGGAACCGCTTGAGCCGAAGAAGGGTGTCTCTGGACTTCATGTCGGTCATTTACGCACACGCGGGTTAGCGTCCGGTTTCCGGAACGTCTAAGATCGAACGCAGTCGCGCGTAGCTTTCCTCGAGTCGCGTTGCTTCTTCCTTACCCTGCGACAGAAACCGCTCGAACGCGCCGTTGAGCGCGATCGCCTCATCGACCTCCGCGCTGGATCCTGCGCGGTAGGCGCCGAGACGGATGAGCTCCTCCATGTCCGCATAGGTCGCCATGATGCGGCGGGCGCGCTGCAGCACCGGCCGCTCCTCCTCCGGGGCCGCGCCCGGCAAGGTGCGCGAGACCGACTTCAGGATGTTGATCGCCGGATAGCGGCCGCGCTCCGCGATCGCGCGCTCCATCACGATATGGCCGTCCAGAATGCCGCGCACCGCGTCCGCGACCGGCTCGTTGTGGTCGTCGCCGTCGACCAGCACGGTGAACAGACCGGTGACGGTCCCCTGCCCGGCCCCGGGTCCCGCCCGCTCCAGCAGCCGCGGCAGTTCGGCGAACACTGTCGGCGTGTAGCCCCGCGCGGTCGGCGGCTCGCCGGTCGACAGGCCGATCTCGCGCTGGGCCATCGCGAAGCGCGTCACGCTGTCCATCATGCACAGCACGTCGTCGCCCTGGTCGCGGAAATACTCGGCGAGCGCGAAGGTCAGGTAGGCCGCCTGGCGCCGCTTCAGCGCCGGCTCGTCGGAGGTCGCGACCACAACCACGGAACGGGACAGGCCCGCCTCGCCGAGATCGTCCTGAAGGAACTCCTGCACCTCCCGGCCGCGCTCGCCGACGAGGCCGATCACCGCCACGTCGCTTGCGGCGTTGCGGGCCAGCATCGCGAGCAGCACCGACTTGCCGACCCCTGAGCCGGCGAAGATGCCCATGCGCTGTCCGCGGCAGCAGGTCAGGAAGGTGTTGAGCGCCCGCACGCCGAGATCGAGCGGCGGCCCGACGCGCCGGCGCGCGTGAGCCGGCGGCGGCGACGCGCGGAAAGGATAGACCAACGGCCCGTCTTCGATCGGCCCCTTGCCGTCGATCGGGACGCCCATCGCGTCGACCACGCGGCCAAGCCAGGCGCGGCTCGGCCGCACGCCCGGCTCCGCCGCCCCGACCGTCGCGCGGCAGCCCCGACGGACGCCTTCGAGCGGACCGAACGGCATCAGCAGCGCGCGCTCGCCCTCGAAGCCGACCACCTCGCATGCCGTCGGCCGACCGCCGGCGCCCTCGATCACGACGCGCCCGCCGATCGCCATTGCGCCGAGCGGGCCGGCGACCTCGACGAGCAGGCCGCGCACGCCCACCACCCGGCCGTAAACCTCAAGCTCCGGCGTGGCTTCGACGCTCTGCAGCAGCCCTCGCATCGCGCTCATCGCGAATCCCTAGCGAATCGTGACCGGGGAACCGTCACCGTAACGCTTCATTTACCCCCTCGGCCAATTATGGACGCATCGGTAAAGAGATCGGAAACCGTAGCTTGTCGCGAAACGATGAGTCTTGAGAGTCGGTTAGCTCATTTTGTTAAACATGTTCCAGAGCATGCGACTTTCGTAAAAATCGTTTGGTTTCAGCTGGTTACTATAATTTTACGAAACATCGAGATCGAGCTTGCGACGCAGAATCAGATTCTGTTAACCTTTCGTCGTTAAGCTTGAATCGGACTGGAAACGATCGGTTCACCGTGGAGCCCGGCCCTTGTGGCAGGTCACGCGGGCATCGGTGGAGGCTCGCATGCGCGTTCTTCTTATAGAAGACGACAAATCTACTGCTCAGAGCATCGAGCTGATGCTCAAGTCCGAGAGCTTCAACGTCTATACGACGGAGCTGGGCGAAGAGGGCATCGACCTCGGCAAGCTCTACGACTACGACATCATCCTCCTCGACCTGAACCTGCCGGATATGTCCGGCTATGAAGTGCTCCGTGCGCTTCGGCTGGCGAAGATCAAGACGCCGATCCTGATCCTGTCTGGCCTCGCCGGCATCGAGGACAAGGTTCGCGGGCTCGGCGTCGGCGCCGACGACTACATGACGAAGCCGTTCCATAAGGACGAGCTGGTCGCCCGCATCCACGCCATCGTCCGCCGCTCCAAGGGTCACGCGCAGTCGGTGATCACGACCGGCGACTTGATCGTCAATCTCGACACCAAGACCGTCGAAGTCGGCGGCGCCCGGGTCCATCTGACGGGCAAGGAATACCAGATGCTGGAGCTGCTCAGCCTCCGCAAGGGCTCGACGCTCACCAAGGAGATGTTCCTCAATCATCTCTACGGCGGCATGGACGAGCCGGAGCTCAAGATCATCGACGTCTTCATCTGCAAGCTGCGCAAGAAGCTCGCCAACGCCACCAACGGCAAGAACTACATCGAGACCGTCTGGGGCCGCGGCTACGTGCTGCGCGAGCCTTCCGAGGACGAGGCCCGGGCGATCGCCTGACCCCTCCCCTTTGGCCTGATACGAAAAACCCCGCGTCGGCGACGCGGGGTTTTTTCGTTGGCGGCGACTTCGCGATCAGATCGCGGCGGAGAGCGCGCCCGGAAGCCGCGGCGCGGGCACGTTGAGCAGCCGGTGCTGCGCGTGCGGCCCGAACGGCGCGCCGGTCCCGACGAGCGATTCCGCCGAGCCGAGCACCAGATAGCCGTCGGGCGCCATCTGACGCGCGATCCGCGTGAGGATGTCGGCCTTGGTGGCCTCCTCGAAATAGATCAGCACGTTGCGGCAGAACACGATGTCGAACCGGCCGAGCGCGGAGAAGTCGCGCAGCAGGTTGAGCGTGCGGAACTGCACCCGGGCGCGCAGCGCCGCCGAGATGCGCCAGCGGTCGCCCTCCTGCACGAAGTGCTTCAGCAACTGCCGGATGGGCAGGCCGCGCTGCACCTCGAACTGGCTGAACAGGCCGGACCGGGCGCGCTCGACCACCTCGCTCGAGAGGTCGGTCGCGACGATCTCGACGGTCCAGCCGGCGAGCCGCGCCGCCCAGTCATCGAGAAGCATGGCGAGCGAATAGGCCTCCTGGCCGGAGGAGCAGGCCGCCGACCAGATCCTGATCCGGCGCTCCCTGGCCCGCCGGACGAGCAGCTCGGGGAGCATCACGTCGGTGAAGGCCGTGAACGGGCCGCTGTCGCGGAAGAAGAAGGTCTCGTTGGTCGTCATCGCCTCGATGACGAGGCGCTGGCTCTCGAGATCGCCAGCCGAGACGCGTCCGACCAGATCGGCGACCGTCGCGAGGCCCAGCCGGCGGGCGAGCGGCCCGAGCCGGGCCTCAACCAGATAGCGCTTGTCCTCGCCGATCGCGATGCCGGAGCGCTCCTTCAGGAACTGGGCGAGATACGCGTACTGGGCCGGCGTCAAGAACGTTCCCCCACGATTACGCGCGCGATGCGCGGGCCCATCTCGGAGAGCGGCAACACGGCGGAGCAGGCGCCGGTCGCCACGGCCGCTCCCGGCATGCCCCACACGACGCTGCTCGCCTCGTCCTGCGCGAACACGCGACCCCCGGCGGCCGCCACCACCGGCGCGGCGCTCGCGCCGTCGGACCCCATGCCGGTCAGGATCACCGCCAACAGTCCGGCGCCGTAAACCTCGGCGGCCGAGCGGAACAGCGGATCGACCGACGGCTTGCAGAAATTCACCGGCGGGCCGTCCTCGACCTTCGCGACGACCTGCGCGCCGGAGCGTGCGACTGAAAAGTGCTTGCCGCCGGGCGCGACATAGATCGCCCCGCCGGTGAGCGGCTCCCCGTTCTGCGCCTCGCGCGCCGGAATGCCGCTTGCGGCGGCGAGGTGATTGGCGAGCGCGGCCGTGAAGCCGACCGGCATATGCTGGGTCACCAGAACCGGCACGCGGCCGGTGACCGGTCCCACCGCCTTGAGCACGGCGGAGAGCGCCTGCGGGCCGCCGGTCGAGGAGCCGATCGCAAGCGCACGGACAGGGTTCCACGATGCGGCCCCGGTGCGCACCGAACGGGCGGCGTAGCGCGCGAGCGCCGCGGCCTCGTTGGCGACGCGTGACGCGGCCGCGGAGCGGCGCCACGCGACCTCGCCCAGCGCGCGCACCTTTCCGATGAGCTCGCGCCGGTAGTCCTCGGACTGCGCCTGGTCCTTCGTCGGCTTGGCGAGCACGTCCATCGCGCCGAGCGCCAGGCAGCGCAGCGACAGGTCGGCGCCGCGGGTCGTGTAGCTCGAGGCCATCACGACCGCGAGCCCGGGCTTCGCCCGCAGCAGCAGCGGCAGCGCCTCGACGCCGTCCATCTCCGGCATCTCGACGTCGAGCACGACCACGTCGGGCCGCGCCCAGGCGATGCTCTCCACCGCCTCCCGGCCCGACCGGCAGGTGGTCACGACCTCGAGCCCGGGCTCATCCTGGAGCCAGCGCGAGGTCAGGTTCCGCGCCACCACGGAGTCGTCGACGATCATCACGCGGACCCGCTCGGCGAGCCCCATGTCAAGCGCGGCTGTCACCGGCTTTCTCCCGCGGTCCAGGGTTTCAGAGAAGCCCGACCTCGGCGAATTTCGACGTGATGATCTCCTTGTCGAAGGGCTTCATCACATACTCGTCGGCGCCGGCCCGCATTGCGCGCGCGATGTGCGCGACGTCGTTCTCGGTCGTACAGAACACCACCTTCGGCGCGTCGCCCCCGGGCAGCGAGCGAAGCTCGGCGAGGAAGTCGAAGCCGTCCATCACCGGCATGTTCCAGTCGAGCAGGATGCCGTCCGGCATCGCCTGCTTGCACAGCGCAAGCGCGCTCTGGCCGTTCTCGGCCTCCGAGATGCGGAGGTCGTGGCCTTCGAGGATGCGGCGGGCGACCTTTCGGATGACGCTCGAATCGTCGACGATCAGGCAGTGTTTCATCGCATTCGGCTCCGGATGGCGCGCCAGCGGCGGACGCAGCCCTTCTCAAATGTCTTCAGGCGGCGATCGCGGCGGCGGCGGGCGGCTCCAGCGCGCGATCGACGTCGAGCACCAGCAGGAGACGTCCGTCCAGCCGATGCACGCATTCGGCGACCGCCGCCCAGCGCGGCGCAAGCGTCGCGGGCGTGGTCTCCCGTCGGCTTTCCGACAGTTCCAGGACGTCGCCCACGGAGTCGACGAGCAGCGCGAAGGCTTCCTGCTTGTGGTCGATGCCGATCGCCATCGGGCGCAGTTCGGGCGCGCGCGGCGGCAGGCTGAGGCGCAGCCGCATGTCGATCGCGGTGACGATGCGGCCGCGCAGATTGAGCACGCCGGCGACGTCGGGCGGCGCCAGCGGCACATGCGTCAGGCGGTCGGGAAGGAACACCTCCCTGACCCGCTCGATGGCGATGCCGAAGATCTGGCCCGCGACATCGACCGTGACATAGCTGCGGGTTTCGACGCTCTCGGTCATGCGGCGTTCCTGTAGCCTGGCGCGAAATGCTGGAGGGCGGCGATCAGGCCGGGGCGGTCGAACTTCGCGACATATTCGCTGAAGCCGGCCTGCCGGGCGCGCTGGACGACCGCTGCGCCGGTCAGGGACGACAGCGCGAGGATCGGGATGCCGGCGGCGAGCGGCTCGGCGAGCAGCGCCTGGGCGAGCGCGAAGCCGTCCATCTCGGGCATCTCGATGTCCGAGACGATCACGTCGAAGCGGCGCCCGCGGCCGAGCAGGTCGAGCGCCTCGGCGCCGCCGCCGGCGCAGGTGACCCGGTAACCCGCGGAGGTCAGCACCGGCGTCAGCATGTTGCGGAAGAAGGCGCTGTCATCGACCAGCAGCACGCAGGGCTGCGAGACCGACTCGGTCGGCCGGTCCTTGCGCTTCAGCCAGTCGTCGAAGGCGAGCGTCAGGTGATGGCCGACGTCGAGGATCTCGGTGGCGCGGCCGGCGATCACGGCCGTGCCCAGCACGCCCTGCGCCATCGAGGCGACGCCGATCTCGATGCGCTGCTCGACGATGTCGATGATCTCGTCGACGATGAAGCCGCAGGAGCGGCCCTCGTCGCAGAACACCAGCAGCGGCTGGTCGCCGCTCTCCTTGAGCTGGACGCCGGGACCGGCGGGCACGAGCGGCATCAGCGCGCCGCGATACTGCACCATCGCGCGGCCGTCGGCGATCTCGACTGAACTCACGTCGATCATCTCGAGACGGGTGACGAGGGCGAGCGGCGCGGCCTTCGGCGCGGCGCCGCCGGCGCGGAACAGCAGCAGCGGCACGACCGAACCGGTGTCGGCGGCTTCGGCGCCCTCCTCCTTGTCGAGGCCGGAGTCGTGGGCGCTCGCCGGACCCGCGGCCTGGGCGACGCCGTTCGGATCGAGGATCAGCACCACCGAGCCGTCGCCCAGTATCGTGGTGCCGGCGAACAGCGTGATCTCCTTGAGCCGCGAAGCCATTGGCTTGACGACGATCTCCTCGGTGTGGAGCACGTCGTCGACCACGAGGCCGAAAGCGTCGTCGCCGGACTGCAGCACCACCACGAAGGCGTCGTCGTCCTGTTCGGCCTCGGGCTGCGACAGGCCGAGCAGGCCACGCAGCCGGACCAGCGGCAGCAGACGGTCGCGCAGCCTGAGCAGCGGCGCGTCGCCGATGCGCTCGATGCGCTGCTCGCCGCCCGGACGGGCGCGCACGAGCTCGAGCACCGCAAGCTGCGGGATCGCGAAAATGTCCGAGCCGAGCGTCACCATCAGGGCCGACACGATGGCGAGCGTCAGCGGAATGCGGATCACGACGGCCGAGCCCTTGCCGGGCGTCGAGCGCAGATCGACCGAGCCGCCGATCAGCTCGATGTTGGCGCGGACTACGTCCATGCCGACGCCGCGGCCGGAAACGCTGGTCACCGCCGCGGCGGTCGAGAAGCCGGGCGCGAAGATGAACCGGTAGATCTGCGCGTCCGACATCTTCTCGATTTCGGACTCGGTCGCGAGCCCGTTGGCGATCGCTTTTCGCTTGATGCGGTCGAGGTCGAGGCCGCGCCCGTCATCGGCGATCTCGACAATGATGCAGCCGCCCTGGTGGTAGGCCGAGAGGCGGATGACGCCCGCCTCCGGCTTGCCGGCCGCGACGCGTTCCGCCGGCCCTTCCAGGCCGTGGTCCGCGCAGTTGCGGACCATGTGGGTCAGCGGGTCCTTGATGAGGTCGAGCACCTGCCGGTCGAGCTCGGTCTCGGCGCCCTCGGTCACGAGCTCGATCTTCTTACCGAGGTCGGCCGCGAGGTCGCGCACGAGCCGCGGCAGGGCGCGCCAGGCGGCGCCGATCGGCTGCATGCGCGTCTTCATGACGCCTTCCTGCAGTTCGGCCGTGACATGGCTCAGCCGCTGCAGCGGCAGCCCGAAATCGCTGTCGCCCTGGCGGCGCACGGTGTCGAGCAGCTGATTGCGGGTCAGCACCAGCTCCGACACCATGGTCATGAGCCGGTCGAGCGTGTCGACCCCGACCCGGATGGTCTGGCCGGCGATCGCGCTTTCGCCGCGGCCGGTTTCCTCGGCGGGCGCGGCCGCCGGGAGCGGCGCGACGGCCGCGACAGGCTTCGGCGGCGGCGGAAGATCCGGGCCCGGCGCCTCGCGGAAGGCGCGCTCGAGCTCCTCCATCGAGACTTCGCCGGGACGGAGCTCGCGCGCGGGAACGTCGTTGGCGGGCGGCGGCGGCGCCTCGACGGCGGGCGCGGCCTTCACGGCCGCGGAGACGCGCTCGAGCTCCTGGACCAGATCGCTGTCGTCGCCGTCGGGCTCGACGCCCGCGCGCTCCAGAGCCGCCAGAATGTCCTTGATGCGGTCGATCGCCGCCAGGATGAGGGTCACCGCGTCCGGGGTCGCCATCGCGCCCGAGCGGAACTCGCCCATCAGGGTCTCGGCGGCGTGCGCGAGCGCCTCTAGCCGCGGCAGGCCGAGGAAGCCGCACGTCCCCTTCACGGTGTGAACGAGACGGAAGATGTTGCCGAGGATCTTGGCGTTCGCCGGTTCCTGCTCGAAGCGGACCAACTCCACGTCAACGAGATCGAGGTTTTCCGCCGTCTCGGTCAGAAAGTCGCGCAGCAGGTCGTCCAACGCCAAGCCCCCACATGGCGCGCCAAGCGGCGCAGGGGGATGATGGCTGACAAACCATAACGGATGGTTGCGGGAGCGCCCCCGACAACCGCCTCAGGCGGCGGAGCGCGCCCAGGTGACGATGCGCTCGCCCTCGACCTCGGCCTCGATCGTCACGGCCATATTGGCGGCGCGCGCGACCAGCCCGGCGTAGAACGGCTGAATCACATGCGCGTCGATGCGGTCGTCCGGCGCCCGGCCGGCAAGCAGGTCCAGCACATTGGCCGGCACCCGCGCATGCGGCCCTTCGGTCGTGAGCTTGAACTCGGTGGCCTCGCCCTCGCCCGTCGCCGAGACCGTGATGACGCCGCCGCGCGGGATGGTGGTCGCCGCCACCAGCACGAGGTTCAGCAGCAGCTTCACCTTGTTCTTCGGCAGCAACTGCCGCGGCGCCTCCCAGAGGAGCTTGGTCTTCTGGTCCTCGACGAAGCCGCGCGCGACCTGCTCGGCGTCGCCGAGATCGAGCATCGCGGCCGCCGAGCCCGCCGCGCCGAACGCGATGCGGCAGAACTGCAGCCGGGCCGAAGCCTGGGCGGCGCTCTTCTTGATCAGGTCGAAGGCGAAGCCGCGCATGCCTTCGTCCTTCTCATCCTCGAGAATCTCGAGGCCGTTGACGATGGCGCCGACCGGGCTGATCACGTCGTGGCACACCCGGCTCGCGACCAGGGCCGCAAGATCGAGGCTGTCGAGCGTGATGAGGCCGGAGCCTGGAATCTCGTCGGAGGTTGACATCAGGGCTCCTGCCGAGGCTTGAGTGCGGCGTTCCGAGCGCTTGGTCCCGCACGCCTCGCGAGTCGGTTCTTCCTGCAGCGAGCATGCCTGATACACGCTGGCGTATCGCGCCTCAAGGCGAGACCTGCGCCGCGCATTCTGGGAGCCACTGATGACGCCCGACGCGGTCGACGCGCGCCTGTTGAACGAGCTTGCCCGACTCTGCGTCGAGGCGGGTCGGACGATCCTTGACGTGTACGAGGCCGAGAGCATTGCGGTGCGGGCCAAGGACGACCGCAGCCCGGTGACGGAAGCCGACGAGCGGGCGGAGGCCATCCTGATCTCCGGGCTCGCGGCGCTGTTTCCGCATGTCCCGGTGATCGCCGAGGAGGCGGCTTCGCGCGACGGCGCGCCGACCAGCGCGCCGGAGACCTTCCTGCTGGTCGACCCGCTCGACGGCACGCGCGAGTTCATCGCCCGCAACGGCGAGTTCACGGTGAATGTCGGGCTGGTCTCAGGGGGCGTTCCTGTCGCGGGCTGCGTGCACGCTCCCGCGCTCGGCGCGACCTGGATCGGCGCGGCCGGCCTCGGCGCCAGCGTCGCCCGCGCGGCGTCGCGCGAAATACCCGCCGCATCCGCCTTCCAGCCGATCGCGGTGCGGGCCCCGTCGCCGGAGGGGCTCTGCGCGGTGGCGAGCCGCAGTCATGCGGATCCGCAGACGGAGGCCTTTCTGGCGACGCTGCCGGTCTCGCACCGGCGCTCGGCCGGCTCGTCGCTGAAGTTCTGCCTGGTCGCCGAGGGTGAGGCCGACGTCTATCCGCGCTTCGGGCCCACCATGGAGTGGGACACGGCGGCCGGCCATGCGGTGCTGGCGGCGGCGGGCGGGTCCGTCACCAGCCCCGACGGCGGCGCGTTCCGGTACGGCAAGGCGGAGGCCGGCTTCCGCAATGGCGGCTTCGTGGCGTGGGGCCGGCGCGGCGGCTGATCCGGCTCAGTTTTCGATCAGCTGACGGCGCAGCTTCGGCCAGGCGGCGTCGGCTTCCCGTACGTCGGCCGCGGCGTCCCGGTCCTCAGGGCTGCGGAACAGGTAGAGCCGGTCGCCGCTGATCCGGAACAGCAGCGGATGGCCAGCCGCCGGAACGCCCTTCGCCACCGCGAGCGGGTCATAACCGCCATAGCGCGGCACATAGGCCTCGGGCGCCGACAGGAAGGCGGCGCGGTTCGCCTCGCTCTCGAAGCGCCAGGCGGCCCCGCCCCACTCGACCTCGAGGTCGCGCCGGCCAAGCACCGGCCGGCCGTCGGTGAAGTAGGCCACCGGGTCGTAGCCGTAGATCGCGATGCCGGTCGCCGGATCGGACACGATGCGCTCGGTCAGCCCGGGCGTCGCTGCGGCCGTTCCGACGGTGACGCCGAAGCAAGCAGCGGCGAGGAGCGGCGCGAAGAGGCGCGATGTTCTCATAGTCCCGACTGTCCCCGGCGGCGCCCGATGCGGCGGCCTTTGCGTCCCCTCCCCTGTAATCCGGGCGCGTTCACCTTCCGGTAAAGCCGATCGCTCAAATTAGATCGAATCGGCGCGACTCCCGCGGTTCGGCCGCTCGCGACGCGCCATCCGAGAGAAGGAACGCAGCGATGATCCTGAGAGCGCTCGTCACGAGCCTCGCGCTCGGCGTCGGCGTCATGGGCGCCACGACGGCCTCGGCCCAGTACTACAATCAGCCGCGCGCCGAGAGCGCCGCCTATTCGCGGGACGACGAAGGACCCCGCCGAACCTATTCGGTCAGCGAGATCGTCGACCGCGGAAACTCATTCTTCGGTTCGACCACCCGCGGCCTCGCCGGCATCGTCGAGAAAGCCACCAGCATCTGGGGCGAGCCCAACGCCTACATCCTTGGCGAGGAAGGCTCCGGGGCGTTCGTGGGCGGGCTGCGCTACGGCGAGGGCAAGCTGTTCACCCGCGACGGCGGCCCCGACAACCGGGTGTACTGGCAGGGCCCTTCGCTCGGCTTCGACTTCGGCGGCGACGGCGCCCGGACGATGATCCTGGTCTACAATCTGCGCTCGCCGAACGCGCTGTTCAGCCGGTTTGCCGGCGTCAACGGCTCCGCCTATCTGGTCGGCGGCTTCGGCATGACCGCGCTCAAGGATTACGACACGGTGCTGGTGCCGATTCGGACCGGCGTCGGCGCGCGGCTCGGCGTCAATGTCGGCTACCTGAAGTTCACGCAGCGCTCGACCTGGAACCCATTCTGAGGCCCGAGCCCCGCCCGATCGCTTGGCGGGGCGGTGGCGCTGTGCCATGTTGGCTGCGGGCAGGACGACCTGCGGCCTGTGCTGCAGGCTCGCGGGCAAAAAGAACGGCGAAAGCGCCAAGCGAGCCTGAATGGTCGAGCCCATCCTCTACGCATCCTTCGGCTTTCTGCTCGCCACGCTGCTGTGGCTGCTGTTCCTGCCGGCGTTCTGGCGCCGCGCCGTTCGGCTCACCGCCAAGCGGCTGGTGAACCGCCTGCCCGTCTCGGCCTCGGAGATCATCGCCGCGCAGGATCGGCTGCGCGCCGAACACGCCATGGCGCTGAGAGCGGTCGAGCGGCGCGCCGAGCAGGAGGCCGCGCTCGCCGCGCAGGCCCAGATCGGCGCGGCGCGCGCGCACGCCACCGAGCTTCGCCAGCGCGCCGACATCGCAGAGCTCAAGGAGCGGATTTCCGCGCTCGAAGCCGAGGCGGCGGCGCTCCGCGCTAATCTCCAGCGAAGCGAAAGCCGCGCGGCGGCGGCGCAGGCGGAGCTCGACGCCGCCCGCGCCGCGGCGACGTCCGAGATCGACGCCGAACGCGTCGAGCCGACGCTTCGCAGCGTCGAGGCGCTCTCTCTGCGCGCTCAGGCCTCCGCCGGCGAGCATTCCGAAGCGGAGACCACGTCCCGCCCCCGCCAGGCCGCGCTGTCGGCGGCCGACGCCGAGGCGCTACAGGCGCTGCGACTGCGTCTCGACGAGGTGGCGGACGCGATCGTGCGCGCCGCAGGCGAGAGTAAGCCGGACGAGCCCCAGACGCGCGGAACCCCGGAACGGGACCGCGTCAGGCTGGTTTCGCCCGTCAGCTGAGCAGGTCGCGCCGGACGCCCGGCGCCGCCTCCTCAGGCCGGCTGCGGATCGTTTCTGCTGTAGAAGGGCTTGAGGTCCCGCGCGAAGT
Organism: Hansschlegelia sp.; assembly: GCF_035538955.1. Taxonomy (NCBI): domain Bacteria; kingdom Pseudomonadati; phylum Pseudomonadota; class Alphaproteobacteria; order Hyphomicrobiales; family Methylopilaceae; genus Hansschlegelia; species Hansschlegelia sp. The sequence continues at coordinate 236,133 of NZ_DATLJK010000017.1, read as the reverse complement.
ACTCGTCCAGCGGCGAGCCCGGTATCTCCACGAAATCGATCACGTCGGAGGGCCGCGCGGCTTTCTCGAGCACCTCGCCGACCCGGTCCAGGACGTCGTCGACGTCGCCATCCACGGCGAGCCCGATGACCAGCCGTCGGACGCCCTCGGAGTCCGCGAACACCGCCTGCCCGATATGCGCCTTCTTCACCTGCGGGATCGTGGCGAACAGCGCAGCGAGCGGGGCGGTCAGATGGGTCGGCGCCGGCGACGGCTCGCCGACCAGCAACGGGGGCTCGTTCTCGGCCGTCTCGCCGTCCTCGTCCGCATCCTCGAAACCCTCGGCCGCGCGCTCGAAATCCCCGTCGAGCATGCAGGCGACATCCTCGGCCATCAGCTCGCGGCCGTAGTCCGAGCCAGGGTTCAGGACGAAATTTGCGTCGTCGATCTGTTCGAGGATCTGCCGGAAGGTCTGCCGCACGACCTGCAGCTTCTCATCCCCGAACATCGCGTGGACCCGGGTCTGCGAGCTGAAGACCGGCACGAAGGACAGATCGTCATGGCTGACCTCCGGCACGACGTAGCCCTCGCGGGCGTTGCCGGTGTCGAGGAGCGCGAAGGCGAGTTCCGCGTCGAGCAACTCCTTCAGGAAAGCGGCGCGGTGCTCCGGCTGCTCGGCCGCGCGGACCAGCGAGCGCTCGAGGTCGTTCTCAGGGATGAACATCGGGCGCTCTCCGGTTTGCTTGCCTCAGCCGCGAACGCGGCTGAGGGACGTCACGCGGCCTTGGCGAGGCTCGGACGCAGTTCGGCGAAGGCCCAGTCGAGCCATTCCGTCAGGGCGGCGAGGTCGGACGTCTCGACGGTCGCGCCGCACCAGATGCGCAGTCCGGGAGGCGCGTCGCGATAGGCGCCGAAATCATAGCCGGCGCCACGCGCCTCCAGCAGACCGACCAGTTCGTTCGCGAACGCCTTCTGCTCCGCGACCGGCAGCGCCAGCACCGCGGGATCCACGATCCGGAGGCAGACGCCGGTGTTGGCGCGGGTCTTCGGGTCCTGCGCGAGATTTTCGAGCCAGGGCGTGCGGTCGACATAATCCTGGATGACCGACGCATTGCGGTTCGCGCGCGCGGTCAGGCCCTTGAGGCCGCCGACAGACCTGCCCCACTTGAGCGTGTCGAGATAGTCCTCGACGCAGAGCATCGACGGCGTGTTGATCACGTCGCCCTCGAAGAGGCCCTCGTCGAGCCTGCCCTCATGCGTCATGCGGAACAGCTTCGGCAGCGGCCAGGCCGGCGTGTAGCTCTCCAGCCGCTCGACCGCGCGCGGCCCGAGGATCAGCACGCCGTGAGCCGCCTCGCCGCCCATGATCTTCTGCCAGGAGAAGGTCACGACATCGAGCTTGGCGTAGTCGAGCTCCATGGCGAAGGCGGCCGAGGTGGCGTCGCAGATCGTGAGCCCCGCGCGGTCAGCAGGGATCCAGTCGGCGCTCGGGACGCGCACGCCGGCGGTCGTGCCGTTCCAGGTGAACACGACGTCATTGTCGAAATCGACCGCCGACAGGTCAGGCAGCTTGCCGAACTCCGCGACGGTGGCCTTCACGTTCGGCAGGCGCAGCTGCGCAACAGCGTCCGTCACCCAGATCGCGCCAAAACTCTCCCAGGCCAGAACCTCGACGCCGCGCGCGCCGAGCAGCGACCACATCGCCATCTCGACCGCGCCGGTGTCCGAGCCGGGCACGATCGCGATGCGATGGCTCGTCGGCACCTCGAGCACCTCGCGCGTGAGGTCGATCGCCTCCTTGAGCTTGGCCTTGCCGAGCGGGGAGCGATGCGAGCGGCCGAGCGCGGCGTCCTTGAGGGCGTCAAGCGACCAGCCGGGCCGCTTGGAGCAAGGGCCGGACGAGAAATTCGGGTTTTGGGGCCGCACGCGCGGGGCGACGTTCGTCATTGCTGCATCCTCACGGACCGAGCCCCTCGAACGGACGCGGCTCGGAGCGTTCCGTATCAGCCGGAGCCTCTCGCGCGTCAAGCCGACGAGACCCCCTCAGGCGCAAGGCCGCCGGTCAAATGGTCGCCGGGGGGCGCGGACGCGAAAAGGGCGGCGTCATTCCGACGCCGCCCTCTGCTTGATGCAGATCGCGTTGAAGATCAGTCGAGCAGGTAACGGAAGCCGACGCGGAACTCATGCGCCTGGATGTCGTCGACCTTGACCTTGCCGCTGGAGCCGGCGGCCGGGATCGACTTGGTCTTCACCTTGCCGAGGTCGACGAAGCGGTAGTTCGCGTCGATGACGAGGTTCTGCGAGACCTGGAAGCCGACGCCGCCCGTCACGTTCCAAGCGAAGTTCCAGTCGCTGTCGCCCTTGTAGGACGGGTTGCCGGCCGAATTCGAATGGTAGTGGTCGATGTCGAGATAGGCCGCGCCGATGCCGCCGCCGACATAAGGCGTGAAGCCGTAGAAGGTGCCGATGTCGAAGTAGCCGTTGGCGAAGATCGTGACTGCGTCGATCTTGGCGCTTTCGCGGGTGGTGCCGGCGCCGCAGGCGCCCGGGCAGAAGAGACGGCCGTGGAACTTCGACGGGGTCTCGTAGTCAGCGGTGACGTCGCCGCGGAACCAGTCGTTGAACTTGTAGCCGACGCCGCCGCCGATGACCGCAGCGTTCCCCATCTTCTCGCCGCTGAAGTCACGGTTGCCGTCGAAAGCGGCGGCCGGATTGCCATAGCTGGCCTTGGGATCGCGGTAGACCTTGTAGCCGACGTCGCCGCGCAGATACCAGCCCGAGCCGAATTCAACGGGCTCGGGGGCCGGCTCAAGCAGCGGCGGTTCGGGGAGATCAGCCGCGCGGCTCGCGACCGGCGCGAGCGCGAATAAAACCGCGCCGGCAAGCGCGTAGGTCGAGAGCTTGGCCATCCTGCCATGTCCTTGATCTGCGGCGCCCGCAACTTGCGAGGCAGCGCATGTTCATCTCACAGAAGGCAGACTGGCACGCATTCCTTAATGAGCGTTTAACCTTAACCTTTAACCGTCGCGGCTCGACTTGACGGTAACTGTTGCGGCATTCCGGCAACAGAATTCGTCTGCAGCCGGCGCAGTATCGCGGGATGAAGCTGGTTGACGGTCAGGCGGCGGCCCGGGTGATCACGTCGACGACGTCGTCGACGACCGTCGCCACGAGGTCGTGATCGTCGCCTTCGGCCATGACGCGGATCACCGGCTCGGTGCCGGACGGCCGGATCACCAGCCGCCCCTGCGCGCCGAGGCGCGCCGTCGCGTCGGAGATCGCGGCGCGCACCTTGTCGTCATCGAGCGGCCGGCCGGATTTGTAGCGCACGTTCTTCAGGATCTGCGGCAGCGGCTCGAAACGATGGCAGATCTCCGACACCGGTCGGCCGAGCTTCTGCACCACGGCGAGAAGCTGCAACGCCGCGACCAGTCCGTCGCCGGTGGTCGCATAGTCTGACAGCACGATGTGGCCCGACGGCTCGCCGCCGACATTGTAGCCCTGCGCGCGCATCCGCTCGACGACGTAGCGGTCTCCGACCGGCGTGCGCTCGAGCGTCAGTCCGATCGAGGCGAGATAGCGCTCGAAGCCTAGATTCGACATCACGGTCGAGACCAGACCCGGCGCGCTCAGCCTGCCCTCCTCCGCCCACGACGACGCCACCACCGCCATGAGCTGGTCGCCATCGACGATCTGCCCCTTCTCGTCGACGATGATCACCCGGTCGGCGTCGCCGTCGAGCGCAATCCCGATGTCGGCGCGGGTCTCCCGCACCTTGGCGATCAGCGCGGAAGGCGCGGTCGAGCCAACCTCGCGGTTGATGTTGATTCCGTTCGGCTCCACGCCGATCGCGACCACTTCGGCGCCGAGCTCCCACAGCGCCTCGGGCGCGACCTTGTAGGCGGCGCCGTTGGCGCAGTCGACGACGACGCGCAGCCCCTCCAGCGACAGGTTGCGGCTGACCGTCCGCTTGGCGAATTCGATATAGCGGGCCTGGGCGTCGTCGATCCGCTTGGCGCGGCCAAGGCCGGCGGAGGCGGCGAGCTTCGGGCCAAGGTCGGAGTCGAGCAGCGCCTCGATCTCGCTCTCGACCTCGTCGGAGAGCTTGTAGCCGTCCGGAGCGAAGAGCTTGATGCCGTTGTCGTCGAACGGGTTGTGCGACGCGGAGATCATCACGCCCAGATCGGCGCGCATCGAGCGGGTGATCAGCGCGACCGCCGGCGTGGGCATCGGGCCGACCAGCAGCACGTTGACGCCGACCGAGGTGAAGCCCGCCTGCAGCGCGCTTTCGATCATGTAGCCGGAAAGGCGGGTGTCCTTGCCGATGACCACGCGGTGCCGGTGGTCGCCGCGGCGAAACGCGATGCCGGCCGCCATGCCGACCTTCATGGCGAAGTCGGGGGTGATCGGGAACTTGTTGGCGCGACCGCGGATGCCGTCGGTGCCGAAATACTTGCGCGTCATCGAGCGCTCCTGAATCGCGCGGCCGACTGCGCGCTTCTCATATTCTGTCATAGGCGAGGATACAGCATCGCGGTTCAAAAAGGATGAGCGCCCTCACCAAGGCGTCGGGCCGCTGCGGAAGAGCCAGCCGGGCGGCTCTCGCCCGGGTTTGGCCCGTGTCACGCATCAAGCAAATTGTCTTCCAGTATATCCCGGCGGATTTGGAAGCACTTCCATTGATCAGGGCTTTCGTTTGGCCCCCGCTTGCAATGCCGCCAGGAACGGCGGCTGGACTGCGGCTCGCCCACAAAAAAGCCGCGGCGAAAACGACGCAAAGGGGAGATGACGCCATGACCAAGACTTTGGCCGCTGTATTTTCGGCTCTGATGTTCTCCGGCACGGCCGCGGTCGCCGCCGGCTGGCCGGCCTTCAGCACGCTCGACACCGACGGCAGCGGTCGGATCAGCCGCGTGGAGTGGGAGAAGAGCGTCGGAAAGCTCAATCTCGATCCGGCGCCGACCTTCACGGCGATGGACGCCGACAACAACAACGGCGTCGACGAGGAGGAATGGGCGGCTGCGGAGAAGTTGACGAAGGGTTATTCCGAGCGGTGCCGGGAAGCCACTTCCTCGTGGTGCAAGGACCTGAAGTAGCCAGTTCTCAAAACCCAGAGCGCGGGCGCAAATCCGCGGGCGGATTTCGGCCCGCGAACCGTCAGCTGCCTAAGAGGGCGCTCAATCTGGCGATCACGCGCTCCGCGCCATCCTCCGACAGGCGCCGAGCCTGACGCTCGCGGCGGCGCCGGACGGCCCGACGCAAAAAAGAAGGCCGGGCAAAAGCCCGGCCTTCTGGATTTTTACGCCTGCGGCTGCGGCTCCAGGCCCGGATCGGGCCGCGGCCGCGGCTTGCCGGCGGAGGGCACCGCGGAGCCGCGCGGGGTCGGCGGCTCGTCGGTGGCGTCCCGCACCGGCGGCTGGCCCGCGAGCAGGTTCTTGATCTCCTCGCCCGTCAGCGTCTCGTATTCGAGCAGCGCCTTGGCGAGAGCCTCCATCTGGTCGCGGTGCTCGGTGATGATGCGCTTCGCCGTCTCGTACCCTTCGTCGATGAAGCGTTTGATCTCGTTGTCGATCTTCAGCATCGTCGTGCCAGAGACGTTCTGCTGGCGCGCGACCGACATGCCGAGGAACACCTCGTCCTGGTTCTCGCCATAAGCGACCGTGCCGAGCTCTTTTGAGAAGCCCCAGCGCGTCACCATCCCGCGGGCGATGTTGGTCGCCATCTGGATGTCAGACTGGGCGCCGGCCGTCACCTTCTCGTCGCCGAAGAAAACCTCCTCCGCGACGCGGCCGCCCATCGCCATCGCGAGCCGCGAGGTCAGCTGCTCGTAGGAGATCGAGATCTGGTCGCGCTCCGGCAGGTACTGCACCATGCCGAGGGCGCGGCCGCGCGGGATGATCGTCGCCTTGTGGATCGGATCGTTCGCCGGCGTGTAGAGCGCGACGATGGCGTGGCCGGCCTCGTGATAGGCGGTGACCCGCTTCTCCTCGTCCGTCATCACCATGCGGCGCTCGGCGCCCATCATGATCTTGTCCTTGGCGGCGTCGAACTCGGCGGACGTGACCATCCGCTTCGACCGGCGCGCGGCCAGCAGCGCGGCCTCGTTGACGAGGTTCATCAGATCGGCGCCCGAGAAGCCCGGCGTGCCGCGCGCGACGGTCTTGAGATCGACGTCCGGCGCCAGCGGCACCTTGCGGACGTGGACCTTCAGGATCTTCTCGCGGCCGATGATGTCGGGGTTCGCGACCACGACCTGGCGGTCGAAACGGCCCGGACGCAGCAGCGCGGGATCCAGCACGTCGGGACGGTTGGTCGCGGCGATCAGGATGATGCCCTCGTTCGCCTCGAAGCCGTCCATCTCGACGAGCAGCTGGTTCAGGGTCTGCTCGCGCTCGTCATTGCCGCCGCCGAGGCCGGCGCCGCGATGGCGGCCGACCGCGTCGATCTCGTCGATGAAGATGATGCAGGGCGCGTTCTTCTTGGCCTGCTCGAACATGTCGCGGACGCGGCTCGCGCCGACGCCAACGAACATCTCGACGAAGTCGGAGCCCGAGATCGTGAAGAACGGCACATTGGCTTCGCCGGCGACCGCACGCGCGATCAGCGTCTTGCCGGTGCCGGGAGGGCCGACGAGCAGCACGCCGCGCGGAATCCGGCCGCCGAGGCGCTGAAACTTCTGCGGGTCGCGCAGGAACTCGACGATCTCCTCGAGGTCGCTCTTGGCCTCGTCGACGCCGGCGACGTCGTCGAACGTCACCCGGCCATGCGCCTCGGTGAGGAGCTTCGCCTTCGATTTGCCGAAGCCCATCGCCTTGCCGGCGCCGCCCTGCATCTGGCGCGACAGGAACACCCAGACGCCGATGAGGGCGATGAAGGGCAGCCACTGCAGCAGCAGCGCGACGAACCACGGCATGTTCTCGCCCGGCGGCCGGGCCGTGATGGCGACGCCCTTGCCGTAGAGGCGCTGCACCAGCGACGGATCGTTCGGCGCGTAGGTCTGGAACTGCGCGCCGTCGGTGTACTGGCCGGTGATGTTCTGGCCTTCGATGACGACGCCGCGGACGCGGCCGTTATCGACCTCGTTGAGGAGCTGGCTGAACGAGATGTCGTTCGTCTGCGCGCGCTGCCCCGGGTTCTGGAACAGGGTGAAAAGCGCCAGCAACAGCAGGACGATGATCACCCACAGGGCGAAGTTCCGGAAATTCGGGTTCATTGCGGGCCTTTCGCGGCGGCGGCGTGGATTGAGGACGCGCCGCACCGTTCGCGAATGTAGGCGCGCGGCCCGCCGCTGCCAAGACGAAGGAACGACACGCATTCGGCCCGGCCACGCTGTTGCGCCACATTTCGCAGGTGTAATCATCGTCGGGGCGCGGACCGGCTGGGCGGACGGGGCGCGCGGCGCTCGAGGATCTTGCGATGACCACCTTCGATACGCGGGAACGGGCCATGGAGGCCATGTTCGTCCATGACGAGGAAATGAAGTTCTGCGCCTATGCGCGGCGCAACAAGCTGCTCGGGCTATGGGCCGCCGAGAAGCTCGGCAAGCGCGGCGCGGAGGCCGAGGCCTACGCCAAGTCGGTGGTGATGGCCGACTTCGAGGAGGAAGGCGACCACGACGTGTTCCGCAAGGTCCGCCGCGACTTCGACCGCGCGAAGGTCGAGCAGTCCGACCACCAGATCCGCCGGACCATGGACGAACTCCTGGCGACCGCCGTCGAGCAGCTAAAGACCGAGCGGTGAGCCAGACGATCCACAGCCAGCGGGGCTGCGCTTGAAGGCGTCGGAGTCGCGGCCGGGGGCGTTCCCTGCGGCGTCGCTGGAGTTCGGCGGGCCGCATTTCAACGGCTGGCTTTTCCTCACCTCTCCGCTGGTGGTCGAGACTGTCGCGCGGGCCGGCTTCGCCTCGGTGACGCTCGACGCCCAGCACGGCTTCGCGACCTTCGACAGCATCGTCGAGGGCGTCGCGGCGGCGGCGCTCGCCGGCGCGCCTGCGCTGGTGCGATTGCCGGCCGGCGATTACGCGCTCGGAGCCAGGGCGCTCGATGTCGGCGCCGCGGGGCTGATCGCGCCCATGATCGAGAACGCCGCGGACGCCCGCGCCTTTGTCGAGGCGGTGCGGTTTCCGCCGGTCGGCCGCCGCAGCTGGGGGCCGAGCCGCGCCATGACCCTGCTCGGCCTCGACCGCGACGCCTATCTGGCGAACGCCAATGACCTGACGCTCGCGCTGGCGATGATCGAGACCGAGCGCGGGCTCGCGAATGTCGACGAGATCGCCGCGACCGAGGGCATTGACGGGCTCCTGATCGGCCCGAACGATCTCAGCGTGTCGCTGACGCACGGCGCCGCCATCGACGTCGGCCATCCCAAGGTCGTCGAGGCGCTCGGGCGCGTGCTCGCCGCCGGCCGCCGGGCCGGAAAGCCGGTCGCCGTGTTCGCCAACTCGCCCGCGATCGCCTCCGACTATGTCCGGCGCGGCTTCCCCATGATCGCCCTCGGGCCGGATCTCGCCTTCCTGTCGGCCGGGGCTGAGCGGGCGCTCTCGGACGTCTTCGACGCGCCTGCGATCGGCGCTTCGGCGGGAGGCTGAGGGTCCGCGGCGATCCACGCAAGGCTCAACGCCGTTCCGCGCAGGCGATGGTCCAAGCGGAACAGCCGTGGCGGCATGAGGCTTGAACGGATTGTCGCGATTGTGCGTTTCGCATCCTGGATCGCGCGCACTCTGCGCCAGCGCGCGTAAGACACTTCGGCCGGGGCGGACGGAGCTCGACGAACGGCGCATTCGGAAGTCAGGAGTTCGACGCCATGACCCCACTGCTCAGAACCTTGCTCGCCAGCGGCGCCTTGCTCGTCACGGCCGGCGCGGCGCACGCGGACACCGCGATCGCCACGACGGCCCTGAACGTCCGGGCCGGGCCCGGCACTGGCTATCCGGTGGTCGATACGATTCCCGAGGGCGAGGCCGTCAACGTGCTCGGCTGCACCGGTGCGTGGTGCGAGATCAGCATGGGAGCTGACGGCACCGGCTTTGCGAGCGCCAGCTATCTCGACCGCGCCGGCGGGCCTTCGCCGCGGTCGACGGTGGTGATCGACGAATACGAGCCCGAAGTGATCACAGGGCTCTCGATCGGCGGTTACTGGGACAACCGCCCCTATTACTATGATGACGGATTCTACTACTGGGGCGGCCGCTGGTACTCCGAGCGGCCGGGACGTCACGGCTGGGAGCGCTCCTGGCGGCGCGATCATCACCGCGGCGGACACGGCCGCGGCGGCTGGGACCGTCCGCGCGGCGGCGGCGGCCCAGGTTGGCCCGGACGTGACCACGACCGTGGGGATCGCGGAGATCGCGGAGATCGCGGAGATCGTGGCGACCGCTGGGATCGCGGAGATCGTGGGGATCGTGGGGACCGCGGCGACAGGGGCGACCGCGGCGAGAGGGGCGGACGCGGCGCTGATCGCGGCGGGCGCGGCGGCGGCGACATGTTCGGCGGCGACCGTGGCGACCGCGGCGGCCGCGGGGGCGGCGACATGTTCGGCGGCGATCGGGGCGGCCGCGGCGGCGGAGACCGTGACGGCGGCCGCGCGGGCGGGGGCGATCGCGGCGATCGCATGGGCCTCGACCGCGCCGGCGGCGGCGGCCGCGGGATGATCGGCGCCGGAGGCGGCGATCGTGGCGGCGGCGACCGTGGCGGCGGCGGCGGCCGGGACCGCTAAGACGAAGAGTTCAAACGGGCGGCGCAAGCCGCCCGTTCCGCTTCAGGCGTCAGCCGCCAAACACCCGGGCGAACACGGCGTCCACGGCCTTGAAGTGGTAGCCGAGGTCGAAGGCCTCCTCGAGCTCGCTCTCGGACAGGAAGCCGCGCACCTCCTGGTCCGCCTTGAGCAGAGTGAGGAAGTCGCCCTCGCCGCGCCAGACCGGCATCGCGTTGCGCTGGACAAGCCGGTAGGCGTCCTCTCGCGATGCGCCCTTCTGAGTGAGCGCCAGCAGCACTCGCTGCGAATGCACAAGGCCGCCGAGGCGGTCGAGATTGCTCTGCATCCGATCCGGATAGACCAGAAGCTTCTCGACGACGCCGGCGAGCCGGTTGAGCGCGAAGTCGAGCGTCACCGTCGCGTCCGGGCCGATCATGCGCTCGACCGAGGAGTGCGAGATGTCCCGCTCGTGCCACAGCGCGACGTTCTCCATCGCGGGCAGCGCATAGGAGCGCACCATGCGGGCGAGGCCGGTGACGTTCTCCGTCAGCACCGGGTTGCGCTTGTGGGGCATCGCCGATGAGCCCTTCTGGCCCTCGGAGAAGAACTCCTCCGCCTCCAGCACCTCGGTGCGCTGCAAATGGCGGATCTCGGTCGCCAGCCGCTCGCAGGACGACGCCACCACGCCGAGGGTGGCGAAGAACATGGCGTGCCGGTCGCGCGGGATGACCTGCGTCGAGACCGGCTCAGGCGTCAGGCCGAGCTTTTCGGCGACATGCGCCTCAACCGCCATGTCGACATTCGCGAAGGTGCCGACCGCGCCGGAGATCGCGCAGGTCGCGATCTCCTTGCGGGCCGCGATCAGGCGCTCACGGGCGCGCTGAAACTCGACATAGTAGCCGGCGAGCTTCAGCCCGAAGGTCGTGGGCTCCGCATGGATGCCGTGGCTGCGCCCGATGGTCGGCGTCAGCTTGTGCTCGAGCGCGCGGCTCTTGAGCGCGGCGAGCAGGCGGTCGACGTCCGCGATCAGCAGATCGGCGGCCCGCTTGAGCTGCACTGCGAGGCAGGTGTCGAGCACGTCGGAGGAGGTCATTCCCTGATGCACGAAGCGCGCGTCGGGGCCGACGAATTCCGCGAGATGGGTCAGGAAGGCGATGACGTCATGCTTGGTGACGCGCTCGATCTCGTCGATCCGGTCGACGTCAAACGTCGCGGCGCCGCCCTTTTCCCAGATGGTCCGCGCCGCCTCTTTCGGGATCACGCCAAGCTCGGCCAGCGCGTCGGCGGCGTGCGCCTCGATCTCGAACCAGATGCGGAAGCGCGTCTCGGGCGACCAGATCTCGGTCATCTCGGGACGGGAGTAGCGGGGGATCATTCTCGGCGTCTCCAGGTGCAACGGGGGGCGCATAGCACAGAAGCTCAGGCGCGACGCCCCATCTCTTGCAGAGCGGCGACGAAGGCCTGCTTGTCCCCTGCGGGGTGCGTCAGCCCCATCTGCTCGCGCTCCGCGGAAGCCAAGTAGTCGACGATCTCGGCCGCTGGCCTTCCCCGGACGGCCATGCCCCACGCGACGAGCAGATACGTGTCGTACTCGTCGGCCGGCATCCGCGACGGGTCGCGCTCGGACGCAGAGGCGGCCATCGGGATCCCGATCGGGTTCCACGACTCTGCGCACAACCGCCGAAGCGCCTCGCGCGGGACCTTCATGCGGGCTTTGGGAGAACGGCCCTCGGCTTTCGGCAACTTTCAGCTCTCCCCGATTTCCTTCAGCGGCTTGAGCATGGGTTCGTCCGCGCCCTTCCGGGCCTAGTCGCCCCTCCGCAGGCGCCGCCACCATGCCGTGGAGGGTCTGGAGGGTCCTGGCGGGACGGATCCATGGGGTGGATCATGTTGCGGATGTTGCGGATCGTCGAGGCGCCTTTCCCTGGCGAACGGAAGAACCCGGTGTCGTCGAGCTCGCCTTCGAGATGCGCTATGCGCGGATCACAGGTGCGCCTGCCAACCGTTTTCACTGTAGAACAAGGGCGCAGAACGGAGCCCAGCCGTGAATGCAGATCACGCCTCTCTTAACGGTCGATCATTGCCGTGGCCGAAGGAGGTAGCGGAATTTCTATCTCGGAATTTGCGGCCTGATCTCGATCGCCCCGGCTTCAACGACATGTGCTCATCGGCCTACCAGATGGGCTGCGCTGCGCTGGTCGCTCTCGGTCAGGCGGAAGCGACCCCTTGGGGCGCCGTTCCGCTGGCGAAGCCGCGGTTCCCAGACATCCTGCCGCGCTGGGACGATGTTTGCTGCGTGGTGATCGGCTTGGCCCTGCAGGAGGGTCGACTCCATTTCCGACTTGAGAAGAACGATCGACCAACTCTTATTGCGAACCGTAGGTTGATCAGCCGCGCGGTCGACGGACCTCCTCCCCCGCCACCGAACATAGCCGCGTCAGCGGGCCTCGCTGCAGCACATGTCGAGTGGGACGCCGCAGCTGTCTTGGAGGCTTTGGGGCTGTTGGCGGAAGGCCGCTGGACCGCCGCGGCGGAGCTCGTGTTCTGGCGGAAACTGCCCGGCGTCTGCGCGATGGAGGTCACGTCTGATCCACGTTTCACGAACGCGGTTCAAGACGCCGTTCGGACAGTTCCGAAAGACATCCGCGAAGACATAAAACGCCTAGTGACGATCACCGATACGGACGTAGACGCGGCCACGAAGGCTCACATTGCGCACAATCAGGAAATGCACGCCAGATTCGGCCGGAAAGCTCTCGCGGCCCCTGTTCCTACGCCTGAGCGGACGCGCTCAAGCCTAGAAAGACGACGCTGCAATGAGCTCAACTGGGTCTTCTTCCGCCGCTGGCGTCTCCCCGACGGCTGGCTGGGACCGGAAGATGCAGGAAAAGCTTTGTCGATCTTTCATGATCGACTTGCGATCGCGATCAGGCGAAGGGTGATGTTGTCTCTTCATCCGGAAGCGGCGTTCTCGGCCGTCTGAGCGTTCGTCAGCTCTTCGCTTTCTTCAGCGCCTCGTTCAGGTGCGGCTGCAGCCCCTGCCGCCGCTCTCGAAGCGGCTCTCGAACACGCCGGCGTGGACAAATGTGCATACAAGAACCTCTGAAACAGAGAGCTAGTCCGGGTCCTTCAGCGGCTTGAGCAAAGTGCGTCCCCGCCCCTCCGGGCCTGGTCGCCCCTCCGCCAGCGCCGCGACCATGCCGTGCAGGGTCTGGAGGTCCTGGCGGGACGGATCCATGCGGTGGATCATGTTGCGGATGTTGCGGATCATCGAGGCGCGCTTCTCGGGCGAACGGAAGAAGCCGGTCTCGTCCAGCTCGCCTTCGAGATGGGCGAACAGGGCGACGATCTCGGCCTGCGTGCCGCGCGGCGAACGGGTCGGCATCTCGAACGCCGGCGCGCCGCCGGTCGCAGCCTTGAACCATTCATAGCCGACGAGCAGCACCGCCTGGGCGAGATTGAGACTGGCGTAGGCCGGGTTCACCGGAAACGTCACCACCCGGCTCGCAAGCGCGATCTCGTCATTCTCGAGCCCGGTCCGCTCGCGGCCGAACAGCAGCCCGACGCGCCCGCCGCCCGCGGCGTGCTGCGCCATCAGCCGCGCGGCCGCCTCCGGCGCGTCGACCGGCTTCGCCTGTCCGCGCTCCCGCGCCGTGGTGGCGAACAGCAGCGTCACGTCCGCGACCGCCGCCTCTAGGCTGTCGAAATGGCGCGCCGCCTCGAGGATGTGGTGCGCGCCGGCCGAGAAGGTGCGGGCGCCTTCGGCTTGAGTCTTGCCCGGCGCCCGCACGACGCGCAAATCGTCGAGCGCGAAGTTCGCCATGGCGCGCGCGACGGCGCCGACGTTTTCCGCGAGCTGCGGCTCGACCAGAACCACGGCCGGCCCTGTCGGCAGCAGGGCTGCGGCGTCTGCCTTGGTGCGATCTGTGCCCGCCATGTCCTCGGTCTCGCGAGAGTGGGGCGCGAGATGGCCCAAGCCGCATCGCGGACGCAAGCCCTCAGTGGGCCGGCCGCTCCAGGCAGGCCGCGACCAGGGCCGCGAGCGGCAGCGCCGCGCCGACGATCGCCACCCCGATCCAGCCGAAATGCGTGAACACCGGGCTCGTCAGCGCGGAGCCGACGGCGCCGCCGAGAAACAGGATCGCGACGTAAAGACCGTTGATCCGGCCGCGCGCGGCGGCGTCGAGCCCGTAGATCTCACGCTGGCCGAGGATCATGTTGGCCTGCACTCCCATGTCGAGCACGATCGCGCCGAGCAGCAGGCCCGCAAGGCCGAGCGTCCAGTCGAAGCCCGCGAGCGCCATCCCGGCCGCGCCCGCCGCGATCGCGATGAGCGTGCCGCTCCGGGTATGGCCGGCGTCCGCCATGCGGCCTGCGAAGGGCGCGATCAGCGCGCCGCTGGCGCCGGCGAGCGCAAACAGGCCGATCATGCTGTGCGACCAGCCATATTCGCCGGCGAGCCGCATCGGAGAGGCGGTCCAGAAGATGCTGAAGGCGGCGAACATCGTCGCCTGGTAGAGCGCGCGCCGCCGCAGCGTCGGGTAGCGGGCGAGCAGCTCCGCCATGGAGCCGATGAGTTCGCCATAGCTCATCCGGCTCTCGGGACGGCGCGATGGGATCAGAGCGCGGAGCGCGACGGCGGTGACGGCCATCAACACGGCGGACAGGCCGAACATGGCCCGCCAGCCCAAGGCGTCCGCCACCACGCCCGCCACCGGGCGCGCCAGCAGGATGCCGAACAGCAGGCCGCTCATGATTGTGCCGACCACACGGCCGCGGCTCGCCTCGGGTTCCATGCCGGCGACGAGCGGGAGCAGCATCTGCGCCGCGACGGAGGCGACGCCGATCAGCAGGGAGGCCGACAGGAACACCGCGCCGTTGGGCGCCAGGGCGGCGACGATCAGCGCGGCCGCGGCGGCCGAAAGCGTGAGGGTCAGCAGCCTGCGGCTCTCCACGAGATCGACCAGCGGCGCGAGAACCAAGAGGCCGATCGCGTAGCCGACCTGGGTGAGCGCCACCACGGCGCTCGCCAGCGTCGCCGCGACGCCGAGGTCGCGCGCGATCAGATCGACGAGCGGCTGGGCGTAATAGAGATTCGCGACGATCGCCCCGCAGGCAGCGGCCGCCGCCAGCACCACGCCACGGCCGGCGCCTTCGGCGGGGGGCACCTCGTCGAGCGCTATCCTGAGTTCGGCCATCTGGAGAATTCCGTCGCTTCAAGGGAGCGGGGTCGGCGGGCGAGGCCCGGAAGTAATGCCGCAGGGCTGGCGCGCCCATATGCTGCATTGCAAGATGTAGGCTGCGAAAGCGAGCGGCGGCGGCTTTGCCGCCCCAATCCGCGATGCTAAGGACTGTCGCGACCGTCGCCCCGGCGCCCGCGCCGGCCCCGCCGCCACCGAGGAAGGCCGTCCCGCCCATGCCGAAGATCAAAGTCGCCAATCCCGTCGTCGAGATCGACGGCGACGAGATGACCCGGATCATCTGGCAGGCGATCAAGGACAAGCTGATCCATCCCTATCTGGATCTCGACCTGGAATATTACGACCTCGGCGTCGAGAACCGGGACGCCACCGACGACCGCGTCACCGTCGAGGCGGCGGAGGCGATCAAGCGGGTCGGCGTCGGCGTGAAATGCGCCACCATCACGCCAGACGAAGCCCGCGTGAAGGAGTTCGGCCTCAAGAAAATGTGGCGCTCGCCGAACGGCACGATCCGCAACATCCTCGGCGGCGTGATCTTCCGCGAGCCGATCATCTGCAAGAACGTGCCGCGGCTGGTGCCGGGCTGGACGCAACCGATCGTGGTCGGCCGCCACGCCTTCGGCGACCAGTACCGCGCGACCGACTTCCGCTTCCCGGGCAAGGGCAAGCTGACGATCAAATTCGTCGGCGAGGACGGCCAGACGATCGAGCACGAGGTGTTCGACGCGCCTGGTTCAGGCGTCGCGATGGCGATGTACAACCTCGACGACTCGATCCGCGACTTCGCCCGCGCCTCGCTGAACTACGGCCTCAGCCGCGGCTTCCCGGTCTATCTGTCTACCAAGAACACGATCCTCAAGGCCTATGACGGGCGCTTCAAGGACATCTTTCAGGAGATTTACGACACCGAGTTCAAGGACCAGTTCGCGGCCAAGAAGATCTGGTACGAGCACCGGCTCATCGACGACATGGTGGCGTCCGCGCTGAAGTGGTCCGGCGGCTATGTCTGGGCCTGCAAGAACTATGACGGCGACGTGCAGTCCGACACCGTGGCGCAGGGCTTTGGCTCGCTCGGCCTGATGACCTCCGTGCTGACCACGCCCGACGGCAAGATCATGGAGGCGGAGGCCGCGCACGGCACCGTCACCCGCCACTACCGCGAGCACCAGAAGGGCAAGGCGACCTCGACCAACTCGATCGCCTCCATCTTCGCCTGGACGCGCGGCCTCGGCCACCGGGCCAAGCTCGACGACAACGCGGAACTGAAGCGCTTTGCGGAGACGCTCGAGAAGGTCTGCGTCGACACGGTCGAGAGCGGCTTCATGACCAAGGACCTCGCGCTGCTGGTCGGCCATGAGCAGGGCTGGCTGACCACCCAGGGCTTCCTGGACAAGGTCGACGAGAACCTTCAGAAGGCGATGGGCTGAAGCTCTCGCCCGACCGCTTAACAAGTACGCCGGCGCGTCGCGCGACGCGTCGGCGGTGATGAACGGGCGTTCATGCTTGTGGTCGCGCCCGCCATGAAATGACCTCGAAGCATTTAGCCGGGGTTCATCGCAGATGCGCTTCTATTGCGCGTGCGCTCATCAAGGAGCGACAGCGTAAGGAGTGCTTGCGATGGATCAGACGACCAAGCAGACCGCCCTCTTCTTTGGCTTTCTGGCTGCAGCGATGACGCAGGTTTCCGCTGGTCAGGCCGCGCCTGCCGAAGGCGCCGAGCCGATGGCCGTTCACCGCACCCTCGGCGCCGGCGACCGCGCCCAGCCCGCAACGCCCGGCGCCACGACAGAGGCGGCGGTGGCGACCTTGAAGCAGGCGGTCGGCGTCGCGCCGCGCGGCAAACGCGGCCCTACCGGCTCCTGAGGAAAACAGTCGCGGCGCGACAGGGTCGCGCCGCACGCCTAATCGGCCCGCGACGCCTCAGGCCGCGGCGAGCCGCGCCGCGACCGCGTCGAGCGCGTCATTGGCCTTGGCGCCGTCCGGCCCGCCGGCCTGCGCCATGTCGGGCCGGCCGCCGCCGCCCGAGCCGCCGAGAGCGGCCGAGGCCGCGCGGACCAGCTCCACGGCGTTGAACTTCGACGTCAGGTCCTGCGTCACGCCCACCACCACGCCGGCCTTGCCCTCGGACGTCACGCCGACGATCGCAGCGACCCCCGAGCCGAGCGACTTCTTGGCCTCGTCGACGAGGCCCTTGAGGTCCTTCATCTCGATGCCCTCCACGGTGCGAGCGAACAGCTTTATGCCTGCGACCTCGCGCGTCGCGTCGGCCGCGCCGCCGCCGGCGCCCCCCATGGCGAGCTTCTTGCGCGCCTCGACGAGCTCCCGCTCCAGGCGCTTGCGCTCCTCGATCAGCGTCTCGACGCGCGACACCACCTCGGCCTCCGGCGCGCGCAGCAGCGCCGCCAGATCCGCGACGCGGGCGTTCTGCGTCTCGAAGTGCAGCCGAGCCGCCTCCCCCGTCAGAGCCTCCACCCGGCGAACGCCGGCCGCGACCCCGCTTTCGCCCACGATCGTGATCGGCCCGATCTCGCCGGTCGCACCCACATGGGTGCCGCCGCAGAGCTCGACCGAAAAGGCCCTTCCGCCGTCCTCGGCCTTGCCCATCGAGACGACCCGCACCTCGTCGCCATATTTTTCGCCGAACAGCGCGCGGGCGCCGGACTTCATCGCCTCCTCGACGCCCATGACGCGGGTGGTGACCGGGTCGTTCTGCAGCACAATGGCGTTGGCGAGCGTCTCGATCCGCGAAAGCTCCTCATCGCCGATCGGCTTCGGGTGGCTGAAGTCGAAGCGCAGCCGGTCGGGCGCGACGAGCGAACCCTTCTGGGCGATGTGGTCGCCGAGGGTGAGCCGCAGCGCCTCGTGCAGCAGATGGGTCGCGGAGTGGTTGCCGCGGATCCGGCGCCGGCGCTCGTGGTCGACCTCGAAGGTCAAACCGTCGCCGACCGCCACAGCGCCTTCCTGAACCTCGACCGTGTGGACAAAGAGGTCGCCGAGCTTCTTCTGCGTATCGCTCACCGCGAGCCTCACGCCCTTCGCCGAAAGCTCGCCCACATCGCCAACCTGGCCGCCGGACTCGCCATAGAACGGCGTCTGGTTGGCGACCAGCAGACCGCGCTCGCCGGCTTCCAGACGCTCGACCTCCTGGCCGTCCTTGACCAGCGCGACGACTGCGCCCTCGGCGCGCTCGACGCCGTAGCCGAGGAACTCCGTCGCTCCGACCCGCTCGCGGACGCCGAACCAGACCGCCTCCGTCGCCGCCTCGCCGGAGCCGGACCAGGCGGCGCGCGCCTCAGCCTTCTGGCGCTGCATCGCGGCGTTGAAGCCGTCGACGTCGACCGCCACGCCCCGCGGCCGAAGCGCGTCCTGCGTCAGATCGAGCGGAAAGCCATAGGTGTCGTAGAGCTTGAACGCGGTCTCGCCCGGCAGCCGATCGCCGCCCGCCAGACCTTCCGACGCTTCCTCGAGCAGGCCGAGGCCGCGCGCCAGCGTCGTCCGGAAGCGTGTTTCCTCGAGCTCCAGCGTCTCGGTGATGAGCGCCTCGGCGCGGATGAGCTCCGGATAGGCGCCGCCCATCTCGCGGATCAGCGCGGGCACCAGCCGCCACAGCAGCGGATCGCGCGCGCCGAGCAGCTGCGCATGGCGCATCGCCCGCCGCATGATCCGGCGCAGCACATAGCCACGGCCCTCGTTCGACGGCAGCACGCCTTCCGCGACCAGGAAGCTCGACGCCCGGAGATGATCGGCGATCACGCGGTGGCTCGCCTGCGTCGGCCCTTCGGCCGGCACCCCGGTCGCCTCGACGCTCGCGCGGATCAGCGCGCGGAACAGATCGGTGTCGTAGTTCGACTGGACGCCCTGCAGGATCGCGGAGATGCGCTCGAGCCCCATGCCGGTGTCGATCGACGGGCGCGGCAGCGGGCGACGGTCGTTCGGCGCGACCTGGTCGTACTGCATGAACACCAGGTTCCAGAACTCGAGGAACCGGTCGCCGTCCTCGTCCGCGCTGCCGGGCGGCCCGCCGGCCACGCCCTCGCCCTGGTCGAAGAAGATCTCGGAGCACGGGCCGCAGGGCCCGGTGTCGCCCGCCGCCCAGAAGTTGTCGGACGAGGCGATGCGGATGATGCGGTCGTCAGAGAGGCCCGCGATCTTCTTCCAGAGCCCATAGGCCTCGTCGTCGTCGATATAGACGGTGACGAGCAGCCGGTCCTTCGGAAGCTCGAAATGTTTGGTGACGAGATTCCAGGCGAGCTCGATCGCGCGATCCTTGAAGTAGTCGCCGAACGAGAAATTCCCGAGCATCTCGAAGAAGGTATGATGCCGGGCCGTGTAGCCGACATTGTCGAGGTCGTTGTGCTTGCCGCCCGCGCGCAGGCATTTCTGCGCGGTGGTCGCGGTGCTGTAGGGCCGACGCTCGACGCCCGTGAACAGGTTCTTGAACTGCACCATGCCGGCGCTGGTGAACATCAGCGTCGGATCGTTGCGCGGCACGAGCGGGCCGGAGGGGACATGCTCATGCCCCTCGCTCACGAAGTAGTCGACGAAGGTCTTCCGGATCTCGTTGACGCCGCTCATATGCCGAAAATGCTCGCTGGATGTCTTGGAAGGCGGTCCGCCAGAACGGCCGACGCCCCGTCACGCGGGCCCATCAGGGCCGCGCCACGGGGCGCAGGCGGCACATTAAGCGCCAGCTTCCTCGCATGTCCAGAAAACCGCGCGCCGCAGGGCGAACGCGGCCCCGCCGCTCAGTCGGCGTCGAGCTCCGGATCGTTCGGATCGACCTGATCAAAGATCTTGTCGGCGATGATGCCGGACGCCTGACGCACCTCGGATTCGATGCGGCGGGCGATCTCGACGTTCTCCTTGAGGAACGCCTTGGCGTTTTCACGGCCCTGGCCGAGCCGCTGGCTGTCGAAGGAGTACCAGGCGCCCGACTTTTCGACGATGCCGGCCTTCACGCCGAGATCGATCAGTTCGCCGGTCTTGGACACGCCCTCGCCATACATGATGTCGAACTCGACCTGCTTGAACGGCGGCGCCACCTTGTTCTTGACGACCTTCACGCGCGTCTGGTTGCCGACGACCTCGTCGCGCTCCTTGATCGCCCCGATGCGACGGATGTCGAGCCGGACCGACGCATAGAACTTCAGCGCATTGCCGCCCGTGGTGGTCTCCGGGCTGCCATACATCACGCCGATCTTCATGCGGATCTGGTTGATGAAGATCACCATAGTGTTGGATTTCGAGATCGACCCAGTGAGCTTGCGCAGCGCCTGGCTCATCAGCCGCGCCTGCAAGCCCGGCTGGACCTCGCCCATCTCGCCCTCGAGCTCGGCGCGCGGGGTGAGCGCTGCGACCGAATCGACGACCAGCACGTCGACCGCGCCGGAACGCACCAGCGTGTCGGCGATCTCGAGCGCCTGCTCGCCGGTGTCGGGCTGGGAGATCAACAGGTCCTGCAGGTTGACCCCGAGCTTACGGGCGTAGACCGGGTCGAGCGCATGCTCGGCGTCCACAAAGGCGCAGACGCCGCCCTTCTTCTGGGCCTCCGCAACCGTGTGCAGCGCGAGCGTGGTCTTGCCGGAGCTCTCCGGCCCAAAGATCTCGATGATGCGGCCGCGCGGCAGCCCGCCGACGCCGAGCGCGATGTCGAGGCCGAGCGAGCCGGTCGAGACGGTCTCGATCTCGGCCATCGCCTGGCCGGCGCCGAGCCGCATGATCGAGCCTTTGCCGAAGGCGCGCTCGATCTGCGACAGGGCGGCGTCGAGCGCCTTGGTCTTGTCCATGGAGCTTCCTTCGACGAGGCGGAGTGCGGATTGGGACATCGCGGGACGCTCCTTATGGCATGAGCCGAGGCGGGGCTTCAACGCAGCGACCGTACATGTTTTGTTCTAGTCGCGCAAGCGACCTCTAAGGTCCTCCACGCATTGTCGATTTTCCGCCGGCGTTCGACTTTTGATCTCAGTCTATTCCGGAGCGGCGTCGGGGCCCATGGCCTCCTTCACGGCCTGCACGAGCTGCTTCAGCGAGAACGGCTTCGGCAGGAACGCAAACACCTCGCCTTCCGGGAGATTCTTCTTGAAGGCGTCTTCGGCATAGCCGGAGACGAAGATGATCTTCAGCTCGGGCTGGGTCTTGCGGAGCTCGCGCAGCAGACTTGGGCCGTCCATCTCGGGCATCACCACGTCGGACACGACGAGCTCGATTTCGGCGCCGTCGGTCTTCATGCGCTCCAGCGCCTCGACGCCGGATCGCGCCTCGATCACCGTGTAGCCGCGCGAGGCGAGCGCGCGGGAGGCGAAAGCCCGCACGGCGTCCTCGTCCTCGACCAGCAGCACGGTGCCGCGGCCGGTCATGTCCTGCGGCGCCGCCGCAACGGCCGCGGCGGGCTTGGCCTGCTCGGCCTCGTCCGGAATGTGACGCGGCAGCAGGATCCTGAAGGTCGCGCCTCGCCCGGGCTCCGACAGCGCAAACACGAAGCCGTCGGTCTGCTTGACGATGCCATAGACGGTCGAGAGGCCGAGGCCGGTGCCCTTGCCGACCTCCTTGGTCGAGAAGAACGGCTCGAAGATCTTGTCGATGATCTCGGGCGGAACGCCGGGGCCGGTGTCTTCGACGTCGATCATCACGTAATCGGCCGCCGGCAGCTCGAAATGCCCGAGGCCGGGCGCCTCGGCCGCGGCGACGTTGCGGGTGCGGATCGTCACCGAGCCGCCGTCGACCATCGCGTCGCGGGCGTTGACCACCAGGTTGATGATGACCTGCTCGAACTGGTTGAGGTCGGCCTTCACCAGCCACAGGTCGCGGCCGTGCACGAGCTCGAGCTTGACCTTCTCGCCGACGAGGCGGGAGAGCAGCATTCGGAGCTCCGCCAGCACGTCGCCGAGCGCGATCACCTGCGGCCGCAGCGTCTGCCGGCGCGAGAAGGCGAGCAGCTGCCGCACCAGGCTCGCGGCCCGGTTGGCGTTCTGCTTGATCTGCATGATGTCCTGGAAGGACGGGTCGGTCGGCCGGTGGTTCGCCAGCAGCAGGTCGGAGTATCCGATGATGGCGGTCAGCACGTTGTTGAAGTCGTGCGCCACGCCGCCGGCGAGCTGCCCCACGGCGGTCATCTTCTGGCTCTGCGCGAACTTGGCCTCGAGCGCGCGTTGGTCGGTGGTGTCGAGCGCGTAGACGACCGCAGCCTCGTGGTCCTCATCCTCGCCGTCGTCGGCCCGGGTGACGAACAGCCGCGCGGAACGGCCGCCGTCGCCGGCAAGCGCGGCGTCGACCGGCGGCACGTCGCCCGCGCCGTCAGCGGCGGCGGCGATCGCGGCCTCGAGCCCCGCGCGGTCGCGGTCGCCGGCGAGCGCGGCGTAGACCGAGCGCTGCTCCTCGCCCCGCAGCCGGTCGCCGAACAGCTTGGCGAAGGGCGCGTTGGCGCGCAGCACGCGGCCACGCGCGTCGACCGTCGCAATCGCGAGCGGCGTGTTGTTGAAGAAGCGGGCGAAGCGGACCTCGGCCGCGCGCAGCGGCTCCGAGACGTCGGCGCCGGGGCCGCGGTCCAGCACCAGGGTGCGCGAGGCGCTGGGCGTGCCCTCCTGGCTCCAGGCCACCGCGTGCAGCAGCCGCGCCGGCAGCGACCGCCCGCTGCGGGTGCGCAGGTCGACGTCGATGATCTCGGTCGCCACCGTCCCGGGCTTCGGCGAGGCCGCCTCGATCAGCGCCGCGCCATCGCCGGACAGGATGTCGCCGAGCTTCAGCGCGCCCGATGCGATGCGCGTCAGATCCTGGTCGAGCCAGCCGGCGAGCGTCGCGTTCATGTAGACGATCGAGCCGTCGCCTTCCGCGGCGAAGAAGCCGGCGGGCGCATGGTCGAGGAAGTCGACCGCGTGCTGCAGCTCCTGAAAGACGTTCTCGTGGCGCTCGCGCTCGCGGGTCACGTCGGCGAGCGTCCAGACCGTCTCGACGCCGCCGCCGCCCGGCCGCGTCACCGGCCGCACGCCGATGCGCAGCCATGCGCCCAGCCCGTCCGGAAGCGTGGCCCGCGCCTCCTCCGACGCCCGCTTGCCTTCGCGCGCCGCCTGAGACAGGCGGTAGATCGCCTCCGCGACGTCGGCGTTGCCGGCGAAGACGCGCTCCACCGGCCGCGCGTCGCCGGCGTCGGCGGCGCGGGTCAGCTGCAGATAGGCGTCGTTCGCGAAGATGATTCGTCCGGCCGCGTCGGTGACCAGGACGCCCTCCTCGGCCGTGGCGACAATCGCGCGGGCGAGGTCGTCGCCACCGCTGCGGGCGCCGAACCTGACCAGCCCGAGCGCGCCGGCGAACAGCGCGAACACGCCGATGACGGACAGCACGGCGAGCAAAGCGAGGATCCACGTCTGCGCGGCGTCGCCCTTCAGAAAGGAGATCGCGAGCCCGGCGCCCACCAGCGCCGCCGCGAGCAGCAGCACGAGCCCGACCGAGCCCGACCGTCCGCTGCGATCGATCGGAGGCTCGGCGGCCATGCGGTCTTCCTTGGCGATGCTGCTCATCGGGCCTCGTGGAGCGGCGCGGCGCGATTCGCCCGGCGCCGGCCGAACGGCGCGACCATGGTGCTGCGGGCCGCAGGATTCAACAAGCGATGGAGCTCTTGGCCTGCAGGCTCGTCACCGCCGTCCCTTCCGGCGCATGACGAAGCCGATGACCTCGGCGACCGCCTTGTAGTGCTCGGCGGGGATTTCCTTGTCGACCTCGATCGCCGCGTGCAGCGAGCGCGCAAGCGGGGGGTTCTCGATCACCGCCACGCCGGCCTCCTCGGCGACCTTCCTGATCCTGAGCGCGACGGCGTCGACGCCCTTGGCGACGCACAGCGGCGCGTTCATGCCCGGCTCGTATTTCAGCGCGACCGCGTAGTGCGTCGGGTTGGCGATCACCACCGTCGCCGTCGGCACCGCCGCCATCATGCGCTTCTTGGAGCGCTGCGCGCGGATCGAGCGGATGCGCGCCTTGATGTGCGGGTCGCCTTCCTGCTGCTTGTGCTCGTCGCGCACTTCCTGAAGCGTCATCTTCAGGCGCTCGCGCCAGCGCCGGCGCTGCCAGAGATAGTCCGCGAGCGCGATCACGGCGAACACCGCGACCGACGACACCAGCACCTTCAGCGACAGCGATTTCAGCACCGGAAGCAGCCCGGCCACATCGCCCTGCACGAGCGAGGCGACGCGCACGCGCTCCGGCCAGACGACGGACGAGATCACCGCGCCGACAATCCCGATCTTGAGCAGGCCTTTCAGGAAGTTCGCGAGGCTCTCCGCCGAGAACAGGCGCTTGAAGCCCGAGGCCGGCGAGATCTTGGAGAGCTTCGGGACGAGCGGGTCGGTCGTGACCTGGAACGGGTGCTGCACGAGATTGCCGGCGATCGCCGCCAGCGCCAGCAGCAGCACCGGCAGCGCGAGCGCGGCCGCGATCGTGAGGCCGAGGCCGCCCGTCATGGTGCGGAGCGACGCTCCATCCATCGCGAAGCGCTGAGGCTCGGCGAGGAACCGCGTCAGCATGCCGGCGAGCGACGACGCCGCGCCGTCG
The DNA here is from genome assembly GCF_035538955.1 of Hansschlegelia sp. Lineage (NCBI taxonomy): Bacteria > Pseudomonadati > Pseudomonadota > Alphaproteobacteria > Hyphomicrobiales > Methylopilaceae > Hansschlegelia > Hansschlegelia sp. The sequence goes on along the minus strand of NZ_DATLJK010000017.1, from coordinate 211,720 downwards.
CCGAAAATCGACAGCGCCAGCGTGGTCGCCGCGAGGCCGAACCAGACGTTGAGCTCCTGGCTCTTGGCGACGTCGCCGCGCTTGAGCGCGTCTTCGATCTTCTTGCGGGTCGGTTCTTCTGTCTTTTCGCCGCCCTCGTCGCTCTCGGCCATCGCCCCTCAGCCTCCGGTCAACATGCGGAGCGTGGCGCCGACGTCGCCGATGAAGACGTCCATCAGCACGCCGATCACGAGCGCGAGCAGCGCGAAGCCGGCGATCAGCGACAGCGGGGCGGCGATGAAAAAGACCTGCAGCTGCGGCATCAGCCGCGACAGCACGCCGAGGCCGAGATTGAAGATCAGGCCGAACACGAGAAACGGCGCCGAGAGCTGCACGCCGATCCGGAAGGCGTCCTCGGCGGCCCCGATCGCGAGCCGCGCGGCGTCGCCTGTCTCTGGGAAAGCGCCTGGACGGAAGGCGTCATAGCTCGCTGCGATCGCGCCGATCGCCAGATGATGCAGGTCGGTCGTGAAGATCAGCGTCACGCCCACAAGCGTGAGGAAGGTGCCGACGATGGCGCTCTGCTGGCCCTGCGTCGGGTCGACCGTCATCACGAAGCCCAGCCCCAGCTGGTTCGCGATCACGTTGCCGGCGACCGACAGCGCCGACATCACGAGGCGGCCGACCATGCCGAGCGCGAGCCCGATCGCGATCTCCGAGACGGCCATCCCGACCAGCGCCGCCGGATTGTTGGCGTCGATCGCGTAGAGCGGCCGCGCGAACGGCCAGAACACCAGCGACAGCATGACCGCGATCGTCAGCCGGAAGCGCGGCGAGACGTTCTCCTCGCCGAGCGCCGGCAGAAGCATCACCAGCGCGCCGACCCGCGCCAGGATCAGCACGAAGGCGGCGACCTCGTTGGGCAGGAAGTCGAAGGTCATCGGTCGATCGCGCGGCTCCGGCGACTCACCCGCCGGAGACGATCCTGCCCGCGATTCGCGCCATATGTCCCGCGAGCGCGTCGCCCATGAACGGCAGCCCGATCAGCAGGGCGGCGAACAGCGCCAGAATCTTCGGCACGAACACCAGGGTCATTTCCTGGATCTGGGTCAGCGCCTGGATCAGCGACACCGCGACGCCGACGATGAGCGTGACCGCCATCAGCGGGCCGCCAACCTTGAGGATCGTCCACAGGCCGTCGCGCGCGACGTCGAGGACCTCGGCTCCATTCATGATCTTGACCGCGCTGTCTTCGAGGAACGCCCGCCGAACTGCCTCAGATCGGCATCCGCATGATCTCTTCGTAGGCCGCGATCACCTTGTCGCGGACGCTCACGAGCGTGTTGAGCGCAAGCTCGCTTTCGGCGACCGCGGTGACGACGTCGACCACGTCGGCCTTGCCGGCCACGGCCTGCATCGCCTTCGCCTCCGTGTCGCGGCCCTGCTCGGCCATGCCGGAGAGGGATTTCTCCAACAATTCGCCGAAGCCGCCTCCCTGAGACTGGGCGGCCGCCGGCGCGCCGCCGCCGACGCTCTGGCCCACCAGGCTCGCGATGTTGGCGTAGGCGCCTGCGACGGCGGCGGGGCTGGTCATCTGAGGTCTCCGGATCAGGCGCGCAGAATGTCGAGCGTGCGGACGATCATCTTCCGCGCGGCGCCGACCATGTTGAGATTGGCCTCGTAGCTGCGCTGGGCCTCGCGCATGTCCATCTGCTCGATCAGCGGGTCGACGTTCGGCAGCCGCACGTCGCCATTGGCGTCGGCCATCGGATTGCCGGGCTCGTGCTTGACGCGGAAGTCGCTGCGGTCGCGCTCGACCCGGCCGAGCCGCACGACCTGGGCCGACAGCTCGTCGTCGAACGCGGATTTCAGCGTCGGCACCTTGCGGCGATAGGGGTCGGCGCCGGGCGTCTTCGCAGCCGAATCGGCGTTGGCGAGGTTTTCGGCGATAATCCGCATGCGGCCGGCTTGCGCCTTCAGGCCGGCTGCGGCGACGCCAATCGCACGGGTGAGATCCATGGCGCGCCTCAAGCCCTGCCGAGGGCGGCGCGCAGCACACCAAGACTCTTCTGGTAGAGCATCGCGGCCATCTGGTGGTCCATCTGGTTCTGCGCCGCCTTGGTCATCTGCTCCTCGAGCACCACGGTGTTGCCGTCCGGCGTGCGCTCGAATCCACTGCCGACCCTGGGGGCGTCGCCCGCCGCCGAGGCCAGCGAAAGATGCCGGGCGTTGGTCTGCATGGGGGCCACCGAAGAGGCCGCCTCTTCGACCGGCTTCAGGTCGTGCGCCTGGAAGCCCGGCGTCGCGGCGTTAGCGACGTTTTCGGCGAGCACGCTCTGACGCGCCTCCTGCCAGCGCATCTTTGTTTTGAGTGCGGACAGCAGCGGCAACTCGCCAAGGCCGGCCATACGGCTTCTCCCGAGGCGCAAGGAACGCCATGCCAGAGCGGCGGCGCCGGCCCGATTCGATTTTCGCGGATTGCGCGTCCGCCCGGCAAAATCTGCCGCCCGCATGGTTAACGCGCGGTTAAGAACGTTAAGTTTCCGTTCACCTTGCGGGTGACTTTGGCTATGACGAACAGCCGGGTCGCGCTCGTGTGAACGAACGCGCTCGACGGCCGCGCCGCCGCGGGGTCCGGTCCGCCGGAATCCGCGACGTTTTCGAGATTGAGGTGAGACCGCGTGTTCGACCAGTTCTTCGGCGACGTCCCGACCCCTCTCAAGTTCATCCTGGCCTTCGCGGTCGTCATCCTGCTCGTGGTGCTCGCAGCCTGGCTGATGCGGCGCCTCAGCGGGCAAAGACTGTCGGGCGGCATGGGCTCCGCAGGCCGCTCGCGCCAGCCGCGCCTCGGCGTGCTGGACGTGCTCGCGATCGACGGGCGTCGCCGGCTGGTGATCGTGCGCCGCGACAATGTCGAACATCTGGTGATGATCGGCGGGCCGAACGATCTGGTGGTCGAGCGCGGCATCCTGCGCGTTCCGGCGGGCCTGCCCGCGCAGCGCGAGCAGGCGGCCCCCGCCGAGCCGACCGTGCGCGCGGCGCCGCCGCAGCCGGTTCCGCCGCCTGCGGCGCGCCCGGCGCCCGCCGTCTCCGCCCCGCAGCCTCGGCCGGCCGAGCCGCAGCGCCCGGCGCCGAAGTCCGTCGAGGCTCCGCCGATCGTTCCCACGCGCGAAGCCGCCCAGCCGGCGCGCCCGCAGCCTGCGCCGGCGCCGCAAGCCCCGGCGCCAGCGGCGCCGCAACCTGCGAAAGCCGCCGCTCCGGCTCCGGCTCCGGCGCGTCCGGCAGCCCCGCCCCCGCCTGTCGCGCCCGCTCCCGCTGCGCAGCCGACGCTCCCCGCCGCTCCTGCGGCGGAACGCCCGGCCCCCGCGCCCGTGCGGGCGCCTCAGCCGATCATCTCTGGCCCGGCCGCCCGCCCCGCGGCCGCGGAAGGCCGCACGAGCGATCTCGCCGAACGGCTCGCGGCCGCCCTGAAGCGCCCCGTGACCCCGGCCGCCCGTCCTGTCGAGGCGCGGCCCAAGCCTGAAGCCGACGCTCCAAAGGAGGCGCCAGCGGCTTCCGAGCCGCCCGCGGCGAAGCAGCCTGAGGCTGCCGAGCCCGCTCCCGCCGCGAAGCCAAGCCCTGCGCCCGCGCCCGCGCCCGCGAAGCCAGCTCCTGCGCCCGCCAAGGAGACCCCGCGCGAGATGCCGCCGATGGCGCCGCCGAGCGACAAGCCGGCGACTGCGGCTGCGCCCGACGTCCGGCCGGAGCCGCGCCCGTCGCCGGCGGAGGCTTCCTCCGGGGTCGCGCTCGACGATGACCCGCTTGCGGCCCTCGAAGCCGAGATGGCCAACCTGCTCGGGCGGGATGTCGGCAAGCCAAAAACCTGAGGCCCGCGCCCGCTTCGCTATGCGCGCCGGCAGGGGCGGACGCGCGCTTCTCTTCGGACTGACCGCCGCAGCCATCTCGGTGGCTGCGCCGGCGGTGGCGCAGACGGTGACGCTCGATCTCGGCCAGGGCGGCGTGAGCGAGCGCGCGCTGCAGATCGTCGCGCTGATCACGGTGCTGAGCCTTGCGCCGTCGATCCTCGTGATGGTGACGTGCTTCACCCGGATCGTGGTGGTGCTGTCGCTGCTCCGCACGGCGGTCGGCACCCAGACAGCGCCGCCGAATTCGGTGATCACCGCGCTTGCGCTTTTCCTGACAGCGTTCGTGATGGCGCCGACCTTCCAGGCCGCCTACGACCAGGCAATCGCGCCGCGCCTCGCTGGCCAGATCGACGACGCGACCGCGTTCCAGCGCGGCGTGGCGCCGTTCCGCACCTTCATGCTCGCCCATGTCCGCGAGAAGGACCTCGTCCTGTTCCAAGGTCTGTCGCGCGAGCCCGCGCCAGAGACGCCCGATCAGGTGTCGCTGCGCGTGCTCGTGCCGGCCTTCATGATCTCGGAGCTCCGGCGCGCCTTCGAGATCGGCTTCCTGCTGTTCGTGCCGTTCCTGGTCATCGACCTCGTGGTGGCGTCGGTGCTGATGTCGATGGGCATGATGATGCTGCCGCCGGCGATCGTGTCGCTGCCGTTCAAGCTGATCTTCTTCGTGCTGGTCGACGGGTGGAATCTGGTCGCCGGCAGCCTGGTCCAGAGCTACGGCGGCTGAAGCCTGCTGCGGCTAGGCGCGCGACGGCGTCGCCGCGCTGGCAGAGGCCCTCACCGGAGCGGCGTCCGCCGGATCCTCGGAGGCTCGGCGACGGTACTCCTTGAGAAAGGCGTCGAACGCGGCGCTCGAGGCGATCGAGCGGGCGATCTCGCGGAACGCGTCGCCATGCGCGTTGATCGGGGCGGTGACGACTTCGAAGGTTGCGGCGTCGGAGCTGTCGGCCATTTTCGAGCCGAACTTCTGCCGGACGCGATCGACGCCGAGCGCGTCGCCGGCGAGCGAGAGCGCGACCGCCGCCCGCAGCACCTGCGCGCGCTGCTCCGGAGCGAGGGGCTCGGGCGCGCGCCAGGCGCTTCCGAGCAGCGTCTCCGCGGCCTCGCCGGCTTCCGCCCAGCGGCGGGCTGACCACAAGACGTCGGCCTTGAGCTGCTGGGCTTCGGCCCCGCTCAGGCTCTCGGCCATCTCGAGCGCGAGGTCGGTCCTGCCGGTCGCTGCGAGCGCGCGAGCCTCGAGGATCAGCCGGCCGCGGACGAGCGAGGCCGGCAGATCCGCCTGGCGCGTCTTGCGCAACACCTCAACCGCTTCCGCGGGCTTGCCGTTCATGAGCGAGACCAACGCGGCGCGCGCCGCGACCTGGGCCCGGGCCGCCCCTGTCAGGCGGTTTTCGATCTGGTAGTTGAGAAGCTCGGCGGCCTGGTCGAGCAGGTCGACCTCGACCAGCTTGTCGGCCAGCCGGCGGACGAGTTCGTCGCCGCGCTTGCCGCCGGGGCTCAGCTCCTTGAAATCGTAAAACAGCGCGAGCGCGTCGAGCTTCGACATCCGGTCGACGCCGCCGCCGAGGAAAAGCTCGGTGAAGCGCTCCTGCATCTTGTCCTGCAGGCTCCGTGAACTCTCCGCGTCCGGGAACGCCTCGACCGCGATGCGAAGCGTCGAGAAGGCGTCGCGCCAGCGCTCCCCGCGGCCGTAAAGGTCGATCAGCCGCGCCAGCGTCTCCGCCTCGATCCAGTCCCCCCGCCAGCCCGCCGCCAGCCGCTCCAGGCGAACGATCGCGTCGCTTTCGCTGATCTGGTGGAGACGCAGCCGCAGTTCGACCGCGCGCAGCTCCGCCTCCGCGGCCGCGGCCGGGTTCGATCCCCGAATCAGGCCCTTGTAGGCCGCAAGCGCCCGCTCGGTCTGGCCCATCGCCTCCGCCAGCCGCGCGCGCAGGAGCTCCCGAGCGCCGGGCGACCGGGTCGAGGGCAGCACCGCAAGGCGCTCGAACTCGGCCGCCGCCGCGGGCGCGTCGCCCGCGTCCAGCGCCAGCGCCGCCGCGTCTTCCAGGAACCGCCCCCTCAGGACCGCAGGCAGCGCCGCGAGCGCCGGCGCGCCGCGCCGCAGCGCCTCGCGCGCAGGGCCGCTGCGGCCCGCATCGGCCTCTGCTTCCGCCCGCCAGAGCGCCGCCTCCGGATTCGCGGCAAGTTGCGGCCTCGACAGCATCGCAAGCGCCGTCTCGGGCCGACCGAGCTCGATCTCCGCGGCGGCGCGCAGGATCGGCACGCGCGGATCGCGCTCGGCGGCCGGGTCGTCCGTCAGCACCGCGCCGAGCACGGCCATCGAATCGGCCGACCGTCCGCGGAGCTGGTAGAATTGCGCCAGAGCGAGCCGCGCCGCGGTGCGCGACTCCGGCGACGCCATCGCGGCCGCGCGCATCAGTTCGTTCTCGCGCTGCGCGAACGGCCTGCCGTTTTCCTCGGCCCAGGCCGCAGCGCTGAGGACCGCCGCCCCGGCGCCCGGGGACGCCGCGGCGGCCATTGCGGGGACATCGCTCGACAGAGCGAGGCCTTCGTCGCGCCAGATTCGCAGCCGGTCGAGATCCCCCGTCACCCGCAGGTCGTCGGCGATCAGGGCGATCGCCACGCCCTGAGCTGTCGCCAGCGCGGAGAATTCCACGAACTGGCGCGGCCGGTCGACGTTGCGGCTCGGGCCGGAAAGGGTCGCCACAGCCAGCGTGTCGCCGATCTCGGGATCGCGCAGCATGTGGATCGCGCCGAGGCCTGGAGCCTCCGCCTCCACTGCGGCGCGGCCGTCGCGGCCGAACGCCGGCTTCAGCTCGATGGCGGCGCTCGCGCTCAACAGGTCTTCGCCGAGCGACACCACCCAGTCCGAGCCGATCGTGCCGGCCGTGACGAGCCGCGCGTTCGCGAGCTCGAACCGAACGGCGCGGCCGCCGTCGAGCGGCGTCTGGTCGGCGGCGGTGATCACGCCGCGGGAATCGCTGAGCAGCCGGCTGAGATCGAGCGGCTTCGGGTCGTCGAAAATCGCCCATAGCGAGGCGCCGCGGCGGAAGATCGCCGCGGGCGTGGGACGTCCGAAGGGGAAAACCAGCCGCAGCGTCTCACCCACGCGCGTGGCGGAAGGCTCCTGCTGAGACCCTGCCGCCTCTGGCGCCGGCGCGGGCGCGGCGGTCTGCGCTGCTGCGGCCTGCCCGCGACCTGCAGCCTCCTGCGCGGCGCTGTCCACGGATTGAGCTGGAGCCGGCGTTTCAGGCCGGGCCTCGCCGACGTCGGTCTTTCCGGCCGGCTGCTCGGGCTTGTCCGGCGGGGGCGGCGCCATCGCCGCACTCGCATTTTCAGCCGCGTGCTTGAGGGCCGTCGCGAGCGGCGGCAGGTCGCCGGCCCCATTGGCCTGTGCGGCGTCCGACCGGTCGATGTCGAGAACAAAGGCCCCGTCGTCCCGGAAGCCGCGCACGTCGCGTCCCTCGGGCGCGGGCGCATAGACGGTCAACGATCCCGGCCCGCGCGAGACGTCGAGCGGGAGCTCCGGCGGAAGCTTGGCGCGCGCGGCCGCGACGTCGAAGGTCACATCGGCCGAAATGGTGACCGCCACGCGGTCTCCGACGCGCTTGAAAGTGACCGGAACGTCTTCGGGCGCCGAGAAGATCAGCCGCCGGAAGGTCGGGTGGGTCGCGCCGGAGACGGTGAGCGGCGCGAGCGGGCGGAACCTGCGGCGCTCTTCCTCCGCCTTGATCTGGCGGCCTTCCCGGGCTTCCTGGCTGAGCGCCGCGATCACGTCCTTCGGCAGAGGCGGCGGCATGCCGACCCAACTCGGCGGCAGAAGGTCGACGAACAGCGTGTCGCCGGCTTCCTTGGCGTCAATCTTCGCAGTCTTGCTGAGCGCCATCCGCACGGCCGCGCCGTCCGGATCGCGACGCACCACGCTGACGATCGACCCAAGGGCGCGCGAGATCGGAGCGAGGTCGACGTCGACGGTCTCGTCGAAACTGACCACGAGCACATTGCTGACGAGGCGCGTCTGGTGGCGCGGCAGCCGATCGAAGGCGAAGGCGATGCGCGCATAGCCTTCCGGCGCCATGACGGCGCTCACCGTGGCGCTCGCGGCAAGAGCGGGAGAGCCGGCCACGGCGCCGGAGAGCGCAAGCGCGATCCACGCGACGAGCGCCCTCACCCTGCCATTCGCCATGCCTTGGCTCCCGCACTCCCGGCGCGTCCTGCGCCGGCGCCTGGAGTTTTAAGGCCAAGCCGTTGGCAACCCGTTACCGTGGCCGAGCTATGGAGGCGTAGGCCGTCCTTCGATCTTCGGCAGTTCGCCGGACACGACTTCGGACGGGCGGGCGCCGACCTCCTGCCGGGCGAGCGCGACGGTCAGTTTCTGCGCGCCGTCCGGCGACATCTGGCCCATGATCTCGGAGAGCTTGCGCGGGTTCATCAGCGAGGCGACGTCGAGCAGAACCGCCGGGTCGAGCTTCTCGAAGATCCGCGCCGCTTCCTTGACCTTCATCGTCTCGTACATCGTGACGAGGTTCTTGAGCCGCGCTTTCTCTTCTTCGGCGCGCTTGCGATCCACGTCCGCGACCGAGGTCTCGACGCGCTTCAGCTCGTCAAGCCGCTCCTCGAGGCGCTTCTCGGCGGCCTTGAGCAGGTTTTCACGAAGCTCGAGGTCAGAGGCGCGCGCGTCGAGCGTCTCGCGTCGCTTCTGCAGCGCCTCCAGCAGAGCCTTCTGCGAAGACGAGTCCGCGGCGTCGGCGCCCTTGGGCTCCGGCTTCGCCGCCTGGGAAGCAGCCTCGGGCGGCGCTCCCTTGGCCTCAGGCGCCGCCGGCGCCGTGGGCGGCTCCGCGGTCGCGGCCTGCGCGGCGGGAAACAGGTAGCTGCTCTGCGTCGCGAGGCCCGCGAGCTTGAGCGTAAGCAGCGCGCCGGCGGCGATCATCACCACCGGCATGAGCCGCAGGCGCGCCGGTTCGCTCATGCGGCGTCGCCGAGGCTCAGCGCGCGGATCCGCGAGGCGAACAGCTCGGCGGCCGCCGCGGTGGCAGCCGATGCGCTGATCGCCGGCGCGGCCGCGCGCTCGCGCTCCTGCGCCTCACGGCGCGCTGCGGCGGCGCGCGCCTCCTCTTCAGCGTTGCGGCGGGCTTCCAGCCGCGCGGCCTCGCGCTCGACGCCGAGCTGCTCGATCTGCTCTCGCGAGGCGACCCGGGAGGCGTGCTCGCGCGCCGCCTTGGCGATCTTCGTGATGCGCTCGATAACCTCTTCGCCGGCGGCGAGCTGCCTCGCCATGTCCTGCGACAGCCCCTGCGCTTTGCCGAGGCGCTCGGCGAGCGTCTCCTCGCAGGCGCCCACTGTCGCCCGCAGCGCCACGATCGCACGCTCCGCGGCGTGCGTCGCGCCGACGAGCTCGCCGATCGTCTGGCGCATCATGGTCTCGTCGCCGCGCAGGCGACGCAGGCGACGGTCGAGCACCGCGCAGTACACGATGGTGGCGGCGAGCAGCACCGCGACCAGCGATTCGATGGCGATCCCGAGCAAGTTCTCCATCACGAGGCCTCCTTGCGCGTCTGGCCGGCGGCCTCGAAGGCCGCCAGCGTGGTGCGCGAGCGGCGCAGCGGCCGCGCCACCTGCACGGCGACCCGCTCGCCCGAGCGGCCCATGCGCGCCTCGGTCACGACCTCGTCGCCGCAGCGCAGCTCGACCAGCGCGTCGGGCTTGATGTCGAGCATCAGCGTGTCGCCGACGTCGAGGTTGAGGATCGTCCTGAGCGGCAGCTTCTTCTCGTAGAGCACCGCGGAGACCTCCGCCTGCGCCGCCCAGATCTCGGTCGCCAGATGACCCTCCCAGGTGGCGTCGCGGCCGAACTTCTCGCCCATGAACATCTGCAGCAGCACGTCGCGGATCGGCTCGATCGTGGCGTAGGGCAGCAGCATCTGGATCCCGCCGCCGCGATCCTCCATGTCGACCCGCAGCGTCACCAGGATCGCGGCGTTGGCCGGCCGGGTGATGGCGGCGAAGCGCGGATTGGTCTCGAGGCGATCGAGCGAGAAATCGACCGGGCTGACGGGCCTGAAGGCGTGCTCCGCGTCGGTCAGCACCACCTCGATCATGCGCTGTACGAGGCTGGTCTCGATCGTGGTGTAGGGGCGACCCTCCACCTTCATCTTGGTCACGCCGCGCCGGCCGCCGAGCAGGACGTCGATGATCGAGTAGATCAGCGCGGAGTCGACCGTCACCAGCCCGAAGCCATCCCACTGCTCGGCCTTGAAGACCGACAGGATCGCGGGCAGCGGGATCGAGTTCAGGTAGTCGCCGAACCGCACCGAACGGATGCCGTCGAGCGAGACCTCGACATTGTCGGAGGTGAAGTTGCGCAGCGAAGTCGTGAGCAGCCGGACGAGCCGGTCGAACACGATCTCCAGCATCGGCAGGCGTTCGTAGGAGACCAGCGCCGAGTTGATGATCGCCCGGATGCCGGACTGGTCGGAGAGGCCGAGCTCGTCGGGATTGAACCCCAACAAGCCGTCGACCTCGTCCTGGTTGAGGACGCGGTCGGCCCCGCCTTTGACGCCGTCGGAGCCGCCGTGGCCGGGGTCCTCCATCGCCGCAGCCCAGCCGCCGGCCATCCCCCCGGAGTCGCCGACCTGCTCGTTCATCGCCGCTTCCCATTCAGCGGCGAGTTCGCTGTCTGTCTTGTTCTGTTCGCCGGCCATCGGTCGCGATCTCCCCGGACGCCGCTACTGGATCACGATGTCCTTGAACAGAACCGCCTCGACGCGGGCCGGCGCGACCGCGACATTGACCCGGCGCAGCAGTTCTTCCTTCAGCCGATAGGCGCCCGAAGACCCGCGGATGTCTTCGGGCCGCAATTCGCGCAGATGCGTCTGAAAGCTGTCGAGCACACGCGGCATCATGGGCTTGATGGCCTCGGCCATTTCGGGCTTGTCCACCTCGAGCGCGATGGCGAGCCGGACATAGCGCTGCTTCTGGGCGTCCGCGGTCGCGAGGTTGACGGTCATTTCCGGCAGGTCGAGGAAGGCCGCGGCCGCCGGAGCGGGCGCATGAGCCTCCACCTTCTCCTCAGCAGCGGGATCCTCACCGTGGCCCCCGCCTTTGCCGAGGAACAGATAGCCCCCGACGCCGGCGATGATCAGCGCCGCAGCGCCCGCGCCGCCAAGGATGACGAGCTTCTTTCGGGATTTGGTCTTGGCCGTGGAGGCCTGGCCGTCCTCGTCGTTGTCCGCCATCGCACCCACGCCGCCGCCCGCAGGCCACGCCCCATTTCGCCGCCGCCGGCTATGGTTAACGGATAGGTCGCAAAGCTTAACGAAACCTTGCGAAACGGCCCGCGCCCGGCAAATCCTGCCGGGCATTTTGCGCCGGCAGGCCGTTCGCGACGCGCGCAGGATCGCTCAAAATCGCGCAATTCCGTTCAGTTCTCAGGGAAGTTCGCGGTTGGCACGCCGGCTGCACGGTGGTGGCGGGATGCGAATGCCGTCGGGGAGGATGGCGAGCGCGTCCGGACATCGCAGATCGGACCGCGGGAGCGTGTGGTGGAAAACGCCTCTCTGGTCGGGTTGTCGCGGCAGGTCGCCCTGCGGCGAGAGCTCGACGTCATCTCGAACAACATCGCGAACATGAACACGACCGGCTTCAAGGCCGACTCGATGCTGTTCGCCGAATTCCTGATGCCGAAGGCGCGCGACGACAGCTTCATGCGGCCGGACCGCCCGCTGTCCTTCGTCGAGGACCGCGCCACGGTGTCGAATTTCGCCGGCGGCGAAATTCAGACCACCGGCGATCCCACGGATGTCGCGATCGACGGCGAAGGCTTCTTCGAAGTCGAGAGCGACAAGGGCGTCCGCTACACGCGCAACGGCTCCTTCAAGGTCGACGCGACCGGCATGCTCGTCACGAGCGAGGGCTTCCGGGTCATGACGACCAACGGGCCGCTCCAGCTTGCGCCGAACGAAACCGGCTTCACCGTCGATCAGGACGGCCAGGTCGCGACCAGCGAGGGCACGCGCGGCAAACTGCGCGTGGTGCGTTTCGCCAACCTCGCGGGCGTCAAGAAAGAGACCTCGACGACCTTCAGCGCGGCCGCCACGCCGACGGAGGTGACCTCAGCCACCCGGCTGATCCAGGGCGCCGTCGAGAAATCGAACGTCCAGGGCATCGCGGAGATGAGCCGCCTGGTCGAGGTCACCCGCTCCTATCAGGACCTGTCGTCGCTGCTCGAGCGGCAGGACGAATTGCGGCGCACGTCGATCGAGCGCCTCGCCGACGTGCCGGCCTAAGGCCCGGGAAGGAGCACCACGATGCGCGCCCTCTACACCGCCTCCACCGGCATGGCCGCCCAGGAGATGAACGTCGAGATCATCTCGAACAACATCGCCAACATGCGGACCTCGGGCTTCAAGCGCCAGCGCGCCGAGTTCCAGGACCTGCTCTACGAGTCTCTGCGCCGCGTCGGCGCCTCGAGCTCGGACACCGGCACCGTGCTGCCGACCGGCGTCGACATCGGCTCGGGCGTCAAGCTCGTCGCCACGCCGCGCGTCATGAGCCAAGGCTCGGTCGCCGCGACCGAAAAGCCCTACGACGTCGCGATCCGCGGCGAGGGCTTCTTCCAGGTGAACCTGCCGGACGGAACCACCGCCTATACCCGCGACGGTTCGTTCGAACTCGACCCCAACGGTCAGCTGGTGACGGCGGACGGCTACGTGGTCGCGCCCGGCATCACGGTCCCGGCGAACGCGCTGTCCGTCGCGATCAGCGCGACCGGCGAGGTCGAAGCGACCATCCAGGGCCAGACGGCGACGCAGAATCTCGGACAGCTCCAGCTGGCGCGCTTCATGAACAAGTCGGGCCTGGAGGCCAAGGGCGACAACCTGTTCCTCGAGACGCCCGCGAGCGGCGCGCCGCTGGTCGACATCCCGGGCGCCGAGGGCTTCGGTTCGGTGCTGCAGTCCTATCTCGAGCAGTCGAACGTCAACGCCGTGACGGAGATCTCGGACCTCATCGCCGCCCAGCGCGCCTATGAGATGAACTCGAAGGTCGTCTCCTCGGCCGACCAGATGCTGCAGGCCAGCGCGGCGATGATGCGATGAGCCGGTCGGTGAAGCGTCTCCTCGCCGCCGGCCTGGCGCTCGGCCTGTTCGCCGGGGCGGCCTCGGCCGCCCCGCTGCTGCGGCCCGAGGCGGTCGTCACCGGAGACCTCGTGGTCGCCGGCGACCTGATCGAGGGCGCGGGAGAGCGGGCCGGCGTGGCGCTGTTCCGCGCTCCCGACCCCGGCATGACCGGCGCGGTTCCCGCCGAGCAGGTGATCGCCGCGGCGCGGCGCGCCGGGATCGACGACGTCGCGCTTGCGGGCCTCACCGCCGTCATGGTGACGCGGCCGAGCCGTGACGTCTCGGTCGCAGAGATCCAGGCGCTGGTGGCGGCCCGGTTCGCGGCCGACGCCGATCTCGCGCTCGAGGCCGTGTCGGTCACGCTCGATCAGGAGGCGGGGCTGCGCCTCGACCCGCGCGACGCCGGACCGCTCCAGTTCGCCCGCTTCGCGCTTGACCGCGCTACCGGCCGCTTCGAGGCCGAGATCCAGGCGCGCGATCATCGCGGCGGCGGAAAGCCGGCGGTCGTGAGCGGCGTGGCCGCCGAGACGGTCGAGACCGCGACGCTCCTTCGCCCGCTGTCGCGCGGCGATCTGCTGACGCCTGCCGATTTCAGGATCGAGCGTCGCCCTCGTCCCGCCGGGTCAGAGCCGCTTGCGGTCGATGTGGCCGGGCTCGCGGCGCGTCGGCCGCTCCGCGAAGGGCAGGCGCTGCGCGAGTCGGATCTGATGCGGCCGCAGCACGTCCAGCGCGGCGCCTTCGTCACCCTGATCTACGCCGCCGACGGGTTGTCGCTCTCGCTCAAGGCTAAGGCGCTCGCCGCCGGCGCTGCGGGCGACGTGATCTCTGTCCAGAACCTGCAGTCGAAGCGCGTCGTGAACGGCGTGGTGACGGGACCTTCCGAGGTCACGGTCACCGCCGGCGCGGCCGCCGTCGCCAGCCGCTGACGAAGGAGCGCCAGTCATGTCGCAGCGCCATGCCCCTCGCCTTCTTTCGCTCGGCGTTCTTGCGCTCTCGCTCGCCGGCTGCGGCGCGGCCGACCGGCTCGCCAACGTCGGCAAGCAGCCGTCGCTCTCGGCGATCGAGAACCCGACCACGCAGCCGGGCTACAAGCCGGTGCAGATGCCGATGCCGGAGGCCATGCCGGTCTCCTATCAGCCGAACTCGCTGTGGCAGTCCGGCGCGACCGGATTCTTCAAGGACCCGCGCGCCAAGCGGGTCGGCGATCTGCTGACCGTGCGGGTCCAGATCACCGACAAGGCGGAGATCGAAAACAGCACCAAGCGCTCGCGCAGCAACTCCGAGCAGTCTGGCGTCGACAACTTCCTCGGCTTCGAGACCAAGCTCGGCAAGTTCCTGCCGAACGCCGTCGACCCCTCGAACCTGATCAAGGCGGGATCAACCGCCTCGAGCGAGGGCGCAGGCTCGGTCGACCGCAAGGAGACGCTGACCACCAATGTCGCGGCCGTCGTCACCCAGGTGCTGCCGAACGGCGCGCTGGTGATCGAGGGCAAGCAGGAGATCCGGGTCAACTTCGAGGTGCGCGAGCTGATCGTCGCCGGCATCGTCCGCACCGAGGACATCGACGCCGACAACACGATCGCGAGCGAGAAGATCGCTCAGGCCCGCATCGCCTATGGCGGCCGCGGCCAGATCACCGACGTGCAGCAGCCGCGCTACGGCCAGCAGGTGATGGACGTTCTGCTGCCCTTCTGAGGCGCTTATTCCAGAAGTTGCGGATGCGGCCGGCGCCGGCCTCCATCCGCGATGCCCGCCGGGCGGCGTCCACCCCGCCCGCCGGGACTTGAGCGGCCGCCGGCTCCCCCCGGCGGCCGCTGACGTTTCAGCCATAGCGGTTGCGGCCAGGCGAACCCCGCTGGCAGAAGAAGACGATGAGGATGATCGCGCCGATCAACGGCAGGAAAATCCATAGATAGTTCCAGCCGCTCCGGTCGGTGTCGTGCAGCCTGCGAACCGCACCGGCGCCGAGGTTAGCCGAGGCGTCAGCGCCGTGGGCCGGAGATTTTAGTTCTTGCCTACGACTTCCCTGCCTTCCCCGGCTTCAGCCTCAGCACACGGCCGTCGTCGCTGTCGGTGAGCAGGTAGAGCAGACCATCCGGCCCCTGCCGCACGTCACGGATGCGCTCGCCAAGGTCTTCGAGCAGGCGCTCCTCGTGAACCACCTTGCCGTCCGCGAGTTCGAGCCGGTCGAGCATCGGGATCGCGAGGCCGCCGACAAAGACGCTGCCCTGCCAGCCCGGATAGGCGTCGCCGGTGTAGAAGACGAGGCCCGACGGGCCGATCGACGGATCCCAGTAATAGACCGGCTGCTCCATCCCCTCCTTCTCGGAACCCTCGCCGAGCTTGGCGCCGGAATACTCGCGGCCGTAGGAGATCACCGGCCACCCATAGTTTTTGCCGGCTTCCGGATGGTTGAGCTCGTCGCCGCCGCGCGGCCCGTGCTCGACCGTCCAGAGCCGTCCGGTTCCGGGCTCGATCGCCGCCCCCTGGATGTTGCGGTGACCGTACGACCAGATCTCGGGCTTGGCGTCCGCGCGGCCCGCGAAGGGATTGTCGGCCGCGGGCG
The DNA here is from genome assembly GCF_035538955.1 of Hansschlegelia sp. Lineage (NCBI taxonomy): Bacteria > Pseudomonadati > Pseudomonadota > Alphaproteobacteria > Hyphomicrobiales > Methylopilaceae > Hansschlegelia > Hansschlegelia sp. The sequence goes on along the minus strand of NZ_DATLJK010000017.1, from coordinate 196,157 downwards.
CGCCGTCCGGCTCCAGCCGCACGACCTGTCCGAGAGTCTCGTCGAGCGCCTGCGCCTTGACGCGGAACTGGTCGTCTGACCGCTCGCCGGTGGTGACGAACAGCTTGCCGTCCGGCGCGAACGCGATCCTGGAGCCGAAGTGCCGGGTGGAGGCGTATTTCGGCGCCTGACGCCAGATCACCGCGACGTCCTCAAGCCGCGCGGCGTTGTCGGCGAGCCGGCCGCGGCCGAGAGCCGTGCCGTTGACGCCGCCCTCTCCGGCCTCCGCGAAGGTGAAGTAGACGAGCCGATTGTTCGCGAAATCCGGCGAGATCGCGACGTCGAACAGCCCGCCCTGACCGCGCGCGTCGACCTTCGGCATGCCGGTGACCGGCGCCGAGACTTTGCCGTCGGGCGAGATCAACCGCAGGCGGCCGGCCTTCTCGGTCACCAGCATGCGCTGGTCGGGCAGGAAGGCGAGCCCCCACGGCCTCTCCAGCCCCTCCGCCACGGTCTCCACCGAGATCGCCGGCTGTGGCTTCGCCGGATCCGTCCTGGCGCGCGTCTGCGCCGCGGCGAACGCCGCGCCCGCCGTCCCCGCGAGGATGCAGAAGGCGGCGACGCGCATGGTCGCTCGTGTCAGGCAACGCTGACGCATATCGTCTCCTCCCTCGGCTGCGGGGGCAGATGTAGCGCCGCCGGCGCGTCCTTCAAACCGGGCCGCCGGTCACCTGTCCGCGAAGGCGTCTGTCGCGCGGATGAGGCGGTCCAGAATGCCGGGTTCCGAGAACGCGTGGCCGGCGTCCGGCACGAGATGGAATTCCGCCTCCGGCCAGGCGCGTTTGAGGTCCCATGCGGTGACCGCCGGCGTCGCCACGTCGTAGCGCCCCTGCACGATGACGCCCGGGATGCCGTGCAGTCGGTGCGCCTCCCGGATCAGCTGCCCTTCCTCGAGCCAGCCGCCATGGGTGAAGTAGTGGTTCTCGATGCGCGCGAAGGCGAGCGCATAGGCGTCGCCGCCGTGTTGGCCGGCGAGCGTCGGATCCGGCAGCAGCGTGATGGTCTCGCCTTCCCACACGCTCCAGGCTTTGGCGGCTTCCAGACGAACGGAGAAATCCGCGCTCGTCAGACGTCTGCGGTAGGCGGCGATCAGGTCGTCCCGCTCCGCCTCCGGGATCGGGGCCAGGAAGCGCTCCCATTTGTCGGGGAACAGCAGCGAGGCCCCCGACTGGTAGTACCAGGCGAGCTCGAAGCGCCGCAGCGTGAAGATCCCGCGCAGGATCAGCCCGTTGACGCGATCCGGATGGGTCTGCGCGTAAGCGAGCGCAAGCGTCGAGCCCCATGAGCCGCCGAAAACCAGCCAGTTCTCGGCGCCCGTGAGTTCGCGCAGCCGCTCCATGTCGGCGACGAGATGCCAGGTGGTGTTCGCTTCCAGCTCGGCATGCGGCGTCGAGCGGCCGCAGCCGCGCTGGTCGAACAGCAATATCCGGTAGCGCTCCGGGTCGAACAGCCGCCGGTGCGCCGCCCCGCAGCCTCCCCCGGGGCCGCCATGAAGAAACACGACCGGCCGGCCGCGCGGGTTGCCGCAGAGCTCCCAATACACCCGGTGGCCATCGCCGACTTCGAGATGGCCGTGCTGGTAAGGCTCGATCGGCGGGTAGAGCTTGCGTCGCGCTCCGCCCGCGCCCGGCTTGCCGGCCGTGTCCGCCATGAATCATCTCCCGCCGGCAGCCACGGTCGCGCCCGGAACGGCGCGCGTCAACGCATGGCCGCCCGGCAGAAACTGCCGCGCGGCAGAGGATGCGCGGCGGATGGCGGCCGCCCGGGGGCGCTCAAGGCTTGAGAATGTTGATGTTTCGAGCTGGCGCGCGGCTTGCGTCAGGGCTCGGGGGGGCCGCGGCTTGCGCGCGCGGCCTGATGAGGTTCTGCGGCTTCGGGAGACGGCAATGGGTATCTTCGGCGCGCTGACGACGGCGGTGAGCGGGCTCCAGGCGCAATCCTACGCGCTTGAAAACATCTCGGGGAACATCGCGAATTCGCAGACCACCGGCTACAAGCGCACCGACACATCCTTTGCGGATCTGGTGCTGAGCGGCGACTTGAACGTCAACCGCCAGGTCTCGGGCTCGGTCCAGGCGTTCTCGCGCTCCAGCAACGAGGTGCAGGGCACGCTGCAGTCCTCGAGCTCCGGCACCTCGATCGCGATCAACGGCTCCGGCTTCTTCGTGGTGCAGGACAGCAGCGGCCAGGTCGACGGCAAGCCGACCTTCGGCGGCGGCGACCTCTACACCCGGCGCGGCGACTTCACGGTCGACAAGAACGGCTATGTGGTGAACGGCGCGGGCTACTTCCTGAAGGGCCTCGCGGTCGACTCGAAGACCGGCAACCCGACCGGTTCCGCCTCCGAGATCATCAAGCTGTCGAACGACTTCTACCCGGCCGAGGCGACCACCTCGATCACCTATCGGGCGAACCTGGCCTCGGCGCCGCAGACCGCCAACTACGTCTCCGGGGACGAGAGTTCTTGGCTGCTCGGCTCGAGCTTCGGCGCCAGCGTCACCGCGGACCAGTCCGACGCCTTCATCGCAAGCAGCGTCAGCGGCGACGCCGTCACGGTCTATGACGATAAGGGCACGGCCTACGACGTCCAGTTCCGCTGGGGCAAGGTGACGAACGAGGACGCGACGGCGGGCACGCAGGACACCTGGGCGCTCTACTACCTGTCCGACCCGGCCGCGACCGGCTCCGAGACCGCCTGGACCAAGGTGGACGCCGACCCCTCGGCGGCCGGAACGCAGAACTACGTGTTCAACTCGGACGGCGCGCTGGTGACGCCGAGCGACGGCGTCACCTCCATCGCCAACCTGACGATCGACGGGAAGTCGCTCGGCGCGGTCACGCTCGACCACGGAACCGGCCTCACCCAGTACGCCGACACCAACGGCGCGGTGACGACCAAGCAGCTGACCCAGAACGGCGTGTCGTCGGGCAACGTCGTCAGCGTCTCGATCAATGACGGCGGGCTCGTTAACGCGACCTACTCGAATGGCAAGTCGCGCACGCTCTACAAGGTGCCGGTGGTGAGCTTCTACGCCGACAACCAGCTCTCCCATGTGGACGGCGGCGCTTATCAGCAGACGGTCGCGTCCGGCGCTCCGATCGCCGGCGAGGGCGAGATCGTCGGCTCCGCGCTCGAGCAGTCCAATGTCGACATCGCGGACGAGTTCTCGAAGATGATCGTGACCCAGCAGGCCTATTCGGCCAACACCCGGGTGGTCACGACGTCCGATTCGATGATGCAGGACACGCTGAGCATGATCCGCTGACGGCGGCGGACGACGTCAGCTTACCTGAGGACCCGAAGAGATGGGCCTTTCCTCCGCGCTCGGCGCCGCGCTTTCTGGGCTGAAGGCGAGCCAGTCCGGCCTCGACCTCGTGGCGGCGAACGTCGCCAACGCGGGCGTCGCCGGTTACACCAAGAAGACGCTCGTCACCGAACAGGCGGTGGCGGGCGGCGTCACGGTCGGCGTCAAGGCGGACGACGTCCGCCGCGAGCTCGACGTCTATCTGCAGCGCCAGCTCCGCACCGAGACGGCCGGCGCAAGCTACGCAACGACGCGCGCCAACTATCTCGACCGGCTGCAGAGCGTCTTCGGCACGCCGGGCGGCGAGCTGTCGCTCGACAGCGTCGCACAGGATTTCGCAGGCGCGCTCGACGCCCTCGCCGCCTCTCCGGACGATCCGAGCGCTCGGTCGAACGTGCTGTCGCAGGCGCAGATCTTCGCGCAGACGCTGAACGGCGCCTCAAACAGCGTGCAGGAGCTGCGCGGCCAGGCCGACCAGGCGATGAGCGCTGGCGTCGACAAGGCCAACGAGGCGCTGAAGTCGATCGAAAGCCTGACGACTCAGATCGTCAGGGCGAGCGCGCAGGGACAGTCGACCGCGGCTCTCGAGGACCAGCGCGACCAGGCGATCGACACGCTGTCCTCGCTGATGGACGTCAAGGTGGAGGACCTTGGCGGCGGCCAGATCCGCGTCAAGACGCAGAGCGGCCTGTCGCTCTATGACGGCCAAGCCTCGACGCTGCAGTTCCAGCCGTCGAGCTCGATCGTGCCGGGGGCGCGATATTCCTCGGACGCTTCCGCCAGCAGTCTCGGAACCATCACCCTGGTGCGGCCCTCGGGCTATTCGGTCGATCTGCTCGCGAGCGGCCAGCTCCGCTCCGGCGAGCTTCGCGCGCTGGCCGATCTGCGCGACAAGACGTTCCCCCAGGCGCAGACCCAGCTCGACGAGCTCGCCTCCGGCCTCGCCCAGGCGCTCGGCTCCAACGTCACCGCCGGCAGCGCGATCGCCGGCGGCGTCGACCTCACGACGCAGGGCGCGCTGAGCGGCGACCGCCTTTCGGTCGCCTATTCGGTCGGCGGAACCACGCGCTCGGTGACGATCGTGAATGTCGGCGATGCGAGCAAGCTGCCGCTCGCCGACAGCCTGACGGCCGACCCGAACGACACCGTCATCGGGATCGACTTCTCGTCTCCGACCGCCGTAGCCGACCTTAATGCCGCGCTTGCTGCCAGAGGCGTCGGGATCAGCGCCTCGGCGAGCGCTGACGGCTTCGCGTTCACGTCGAACAGCGCCGCGCTCGAAATCTCCGGCGGCTCATCCCGGATCACCGCGACGGCGCTCTCGGGCGAAGGGCTCGCGCTGCCGGTGTTCGTCGACGGCGCCGGCGGAGGCCCGTACTCGAACAGCCTGGACGGGAACGCGCAGCGCACCGGCTTCGCCGGCCGCATCGCCGTCAATCCCGATCTGCTCGGCGACCCCGCCGCGCTCACCGCCTATGCGAGCGGGAGCGCCTCCGGCGACGACGCCCGACCGGTCTTCCTGCGGGACGCCCTTAAGGCCCAGACAAGTTTCAGCGCGGACACCGGGCTTGGCGGTCCGGGCTCGCCCTTCACCGGCTCCATCGTGAGCTTCGCGAGCGGCGTCATCAACATGCAGGCGAGCGCCAGCGCCGCCGCCACACGGATCGCCGACGGCCAGTCGCTGGTCGTGTCGGCGCTGACAGACCGCTTCTCCGAGTCCTCCGGCGTCGACACCGACGAGGAGATGGGCAAGCTCATCCAGCTCCAGACCGCCTACAGCGCCAATGCGCGCGTGATCACGGCGGTCAAGGAGATGCTCGACATGCTGATGAACGTTTGATGCCCGGCAAGGCCTGAACCATGACCTCGATCGGACCCTATGCGGCGAGCGGCGTCGGCCGCCCCAGCCTCGTCGACGCGCTGGCGAAGAGCAGGTCGCAGCTGAGCGACCTGACGCAGCAGCTTTCGACCGGGATGGTGTCGACCACCTATGCGGGGCTGGGCGACGGACGCGCGACCTCGCTCGCGATGCGGGCGAAGCTCGCCACGCTCTCCTCCTACGACGCCACCGCCGCGACCGTCAGCACGCGGGTCAGCCTCATGGCCACCGCCTTGCAGCGCCTCGACGACATCGGCGCGGAATACAAGCTCGCGGATCCGAACGACTTCACTCTGACCACCGGTTCGGTGACGGTCACGCAGTCTCAGGCCGCGATCGACCTGCAGGACGCGATCTCGCAGCTCAACACCGACGTGGGCGGGCGTTTCGTGTTCTCAGGACGCGCGACCGACACCAAGCCGGTGCTCTCCGCCGACGCCATTCTCTCGGATGACGGCAGCAAAGCGGGGCTGCGGACGGTGATCGCGGAGCGAAAGCTCGCGGACCTCGGCGCGGATGGCCGCGGCCGAATCGACGTCTCCGCAGTCTCCGGTTCCTCCTTCACCGTCGCCCAGGAGGCGTCGGGGCCATTCGGCTTCAAGATCTCGTCGCTGTCGTCGTCGATGACCAACGGCGCCGCGAGCGGCCCTACGGGCTCGCCCGCAGCGATCACGCTCGGCCTGACGGGACAGCCCGAGACCGGCGACCAGACGCGGGTCGGACTGACGCTGCCGGACGGCTCGACCGAGGAGATCGTGCTGACGGTCAAGGCCGCGGACGACGCCTCGGCGCTCGCCGAGGGCGAGTTCCGCATCGGCGCGACGCCTGAGGAGACCGCCGCCAACATGCGGGCGAGCTTCGACGCGGCGCTTAGGACCCGGGCCGACACGGCGCTGGTCGCGGCCTCCGCGGTTCAGGCCGGCGAGGACTTCTTCAACGCTCCTCCGGGCGGCGGCCCGGCCCGCGTCGCCGGTTTCGACGGGACCTATGCGAGCGACGCCGAGCGGATCGCGGCGCTGCAGAACGCGACCTCCCTCGACAGCACGGACTCCGCCGACAAGACCGTCTCCTGGTATGTCGGCGAGACCGGGACCGATGATCCGCGCAAGACCGCAGCGGCGAAGATCGACGACGGCGTCACCATCGCCTACGGGGCGCGGGCCAATGAGGCCGGCGCGCGCCAAGTGGTGCAGAACCTCGCCGTGTTCTCGGCGGTGACGTTTTCGGCTGACGACCCCAATGCGAAAGCCCGTTATTCGGCGCTCGCCAACCGGACCATTTCGGCGCTCGGCTCGAGCGACGCGACCGCCGCGGTCAAGACGATGACCACCGACCTCGCCACCGCCAACACCGCGATCAAGGCTGCGAGCAGCCGGCACGCGGCGGCCAAAACGATCGCCCAGGACGCAATCTCCAATGTGGAGAGCGTGGACAAGGACGAGGTGACGCTGAGGATACTGGCGCTACAGACGCAGCTCCAGGCGAGCTATCAGGCGACCGCGACGCTGAAGGACCTCAGCCTGGTCAACTTCCTGTAACGGTCGAGCTTCGCACTCTCTTAACCATGCCGAAAACTTCCCTCGCCGGATAGCGGAACCCGGCGGGCCTTTAACCCGCGCTTAGCGAGCCGGGCCAGACTGTCCTAGCGCGCCTCAGGACGGGGCGTCACATCAAACTCCTAGGACAGGAGACTGGCATGTCTGGCGTTACCCTGAGCGCTGCCGTTCGCTCGAACCTCCGTTCCCTTCAGTCGACTTCCGAGCTGATGGGCCAGACCGAGCAGCGCATCTCCACCGGCAAGAAGGTCAATTCGGCGCTCGACAACCCGTCGAGCTTCTTCACCGCGCAGGCTCTCGACCGCCGCGCGAGCGACCTGAACAACATGCTGGACAGCGTCTCCAACTCGGTCCAGACGCTGAAGGCTGCCGACAACGGCATCACCGCGATCAACGACGTGATCGAGAGCCTCAAGGCGACCGCCCGCAGCGCGGTGCAGTCGACCCAGGCAGTGACCACCAAGGCTTCGATCAGCTCTTCCGCGATCGCGAACCTGACCGAGACGAACCTGCTCGGCGGCACCTACACCAACGCGACCGTCGCCGGCTCGGCGGTCAACAACGACAACACCGGCACGGCCGCCGCGATCACCGGGGCGACCAAGCTGTCCGGAACGGCCGGCGCGTCTTCGGACAACCTGGCGAGCGGCCTCACCGCCGGCGAGTCGATCACGATCAACGGCACGAAGATCGACTTCGTCGCCTCGGGCGCGACCGGCAACCAGGTGAACATCACCGACGACGTGAGCACGCTGCTCTCGAAGATCGATGAGATCACCGGCGCCAGCACCGCCTCGACCGTCGCTTCCGGCAAGCTGACCATTAGCACCGGCGTCGACCGCGACCTGACGATCGCCGGCTCGAGCTCCACGCTGACGAAGCTCGGCCTGACCGCTGGCGACACCGCCCGCACCGCGCCGTCCGACACCAACCTCGCGAACAAGACCATCAAGGTCCAGGACCGCGACGGCAACACCAAGAGCCTCACCTTCAGCTCTGGCGGCATCGACACGCTCGACGAACTGAACAAGTTCTTCTCTGACAACAATGTCGACCTCGAGGCTTCGGTCTCCGTCGACTCTGCGACGAAGAAGGGCACGCTGACCTTCACGACGTCGAACGCCGCCGCCAACGAGACTCCGGTGGATCTCGAGGGCACTGCCACGGCGTCGGGTCAGGCGTTCGCGAGCGCCAGCTTCTCGGCTCCCGTCGTCAGCGGCGCGGGCAAGGACACCCGCGACAACTATCGCAAGGACTTCAACGACGCGCTGAAGCAGATCTCGTCGCTCGCCAAGGACGCGAGCTACAACGGCGTGAACCTGCTCAACGGCGACGACCTCAGCATCGTGTTCAACGAGGACGGCTCCTCGAAGCTCGACGTCAAGGGCGTCGACTTCGACGCTTCGAGCCTCGGGATCACCGAGGTCAGCGCGGACGACTTCTACGACTCGAACTCGATCAACGACGTCATCGCGAAGCTCGACAAGGCCGCCTCCACGCTGGAGCAGACCTCCTCGAAGTTCGGCTCGCAGCTGCAGATCGTGCAGACGCGGCAGACCTTCACGAAGAGCATGATCGGCACGCTGCAGGACGGCGCCGGCGCCCTCACCGACGCCGACACCAATGAAGAAGCCGCGAATCTCGCGACGCTTCAGACCAAGCAGTCGCTGATCGTCTCCTCGCTCTCGATCTCGACCTCGCAGGAGCAGAACATCCTGAGCCTGCTGCGCTGATCGCCAGCCGTCTCACGAGCATCTAGAAAGGGCGGAAGCTTCGGCTTCCGCCCTTTTCTCGTTTCATCGAGCCGCCTGATCGAGGAACGCCGCAACGAGCAATTAACCTTAACCGCTCATTAAGGTTAACAGCCTAGATTACGTCTGCGCCCTGCTGAGGCGTCTCCCGTTAGGAGCCCTTCAATGGCCGACGTCGTTCTCAATTCCGCTGTTCGCTCCAATCTCCGGAGCCTCCAGTCCACGACCGATCTCCTCAACCAGACCGAGGAGCGGCTGTCGACCGGTAAGAAGGTCAACTCGGCCTTCGACAATCCGTCGAGCTTCTTCACTGCGAACGCGCTGGACCGGCGGGCGAGCGACCTCAACACCCTGCTCGACACCGTTGGATCCTCGGTTCAGACGCTCAAGGCGGCGGACAACGGCATCAAGGCGATCACCGACATCGTGAACTCGCTCAAGGCGACAGCGCGATCGGCGCTTCAGTCGCCGCTCGCGGTCGAAACCAAGGCGGGCATCGAGTCGGATGCGCTCGGCGACGACGTGACCGCGCAGAACCTTCTCGGCGGAACGGTGCTGGCGAGCGGCGACACGCTGGTCGTCAAGGACAAGGACGGCGGCAACGTCACCGTGACGTTCGGCACGGCCGCCAACCAGGTCGACACGCTGGACGAGCTGAACGCCTATCTGGAGAAAAACAACGTTCTCCTGGACGCGACGTTCGACGCCACGACCCACAAGCTGAAGATCGAGACGGACAACTCCGTCGCCAACTCGACTCCCGGGGCGATCAGCGGCACTGCGACCGGCGCCACGAACGCCTTCACCACCACGACCTTCAGCGCGCCGGTGCTCGACGCTGCGGCCGCGCAGAAGCGCGCCGACTTCGCGGACGACTACAACGCCGCCCTAAAAGAGATCAACACGATCGCCAAGGACGCCAACTATAACGGCGTCAACCTGCTGATGGGCGACGATCTCGACGTCATCTTCAACGAGGACGGCTCGTCCAAGCTCAACGTCAAGGGCGTGCAGTTCGACGCCAACGGCGTCGGCCTGTCGGCGATCTCGGCGGACGACTTCTACGACTCCTCCTCGATCAACGGCGTGCTCGACCAGATCGAGAAATCGTTCAAGACCATCGAGGCGCAGTCCGCCAAGTTCGGCTCGCAGTTGCAGATCGTGCAGACCCGCGAGACCTTCACCAAGGACATGGTGGGCACGCTGCAGGACGGCGCCAACATGCTGACCGCCGCTGACACCAACGAGGAAGCCGCCAATCTCGCGACGCTGCAGACCAAGCAGTCGCTGATCGTCTCCTCGCTCTCGATCTCCACGCAGCAGGATTCCGCGATCCTCCAGCTCCTGCGCTGAAATCCCCTACCCTTTCTTCCAAAGCGCGGCGGAGGCCCAAGCCTCCGCCGCGCTTCGTTTTTGAAGCTGTGCTATCTGTCGCCGCATGACCCTGAAAGTCGAACTCAAGCCCGGCGAGCGCATCGTCATCGGCCGCTCCGTCGTGACCAACGGCGCCTCCCGCACAAGCCTTCTGATCGATGGCCAGGACCCCGTTCTGCGGGAGCGCGACATCCTGCAGGAGGACGAGGCGGACACGCCCGCCAAGCGCATCTGCTACGCAGTGCAGATGATGTATCTCGCCGGATCCACCGACCGGCTGCTGCCGATCTATACGGAGCTAACAAGGGACGCGTTGAAGGCGGCTCCCAGCATGCTCGAAATCGTCGAACGCATGAATAACTGCGTCTTAACCGGGGCGCTTTACAAAGCTTTCCGGGAAGCGCGCAAGTTGGTTGCGTACGAGGCGAGTATATTCGAGCATGCAGAGCGGAGCGCAGGCCTACGCGAGAATGGCGCAGACGACGGCGAACCCGCGTGAACGGGACGCTCAACTTCTCCTGAGAGCCGCAGCACGCTTTGCGGCTGCGCAGACCTCCAGCCCCTTCGATCAGTCCGGCGCTCGTCAGGCCGCGATCTTCAACCGCAAGCTCTGGACGGTGTTCCTGAGCTCGGTGATGCGGGCCGAGAACCCGCTCGACGCAGCCACCAAGGCGAACATCCGCAAGATCGCGCTGTTCGTGCTCGGCCGCTGCTCCTCGGTCGAAGCCGAGCCGCGCGCCGAACAGCTCACGGCCCTGATCGACATCAACCGCAACCTCGCAGAGGGCCTGCGCGGCTGAGCCTCAGACGAACCGCTCAAGCGATGGGCCGCGCGCATTGTCGGCGACAAGCGCGTCGATATAGGCCCTGAGCTTCAGCCGCGCCTCGCTGGGCGTCTGGGAGGTCACCTCCCCGCTCGTGACGTCGACGAGCCGGAACACGAAGGTCCCGGTGCGTTCGTCCTCCAGCACCTCCCGCCGGGAGGCTTCGGGGTCGGGCCCGGCCAGGCCTGGGGACCGCTGATCGCCCGTGCGCTCCGGCTGCGGCGCAGGCTCGACGCGCGCGCCGGCGCCGCCTGCGGCCCTTACGGCCGCGGCGGGCGTGACGAGCGATCCGATCGCAACGTCCATCTCCTCCCTCCGAGGATCGGCGCGATCACGAGGCCGCGCGGTGCCTATATTGCCGGAGGCCGCGTTAATTCGCTGTTAGGAGATGGGGTTAACGCACGCTTGTGCGAATCGCCGAGTCGCCGTCAAGCGCCGCGCGACAGCGTAATGGGCGCTGCGGACGGCCGCTGCTCGTAGGAGCCGCCGCGCGCGTCATAGGTGCGCGGCGCCGCCCGAGCGCCGACCTCTTCGGCGACGCCCCTCAGCAGGCTCTCGGCGACGGATCGCGCGGTGCCCAGCACGGCGAGATTTTCATCGAGCGCAGCCCGGAAGGCGACGTGCAGCCGCTCCACCTCGCCCACCGCGTCGCGCGGCTGCGCGGCCACCGCTTCGGCGCTCGCCTGCAGGCTCTGCACGTCGAGCATGTAGCGCCCGGACAATTCGCCCTTCGCCTGCCGCAACCCGTCAGCGGCGCCATAAGCGCCGGCGCGGACAAGGCGCGTCTCCTCGACGATCACCGCCGTCAGCCGCGCGACCGTGTCCGCGGTGCGCTCCAGGCGTTCCGCAGCCTCCTGCACGGACAGCGGAGACTTGGGCGCGGCGAGCGCCGCGGCGCGGCGTCGGTTGATCATGAGGATTGGCCTCCCTGCTGGATCGCGATGAGCTCGCGGCGCACGTCGTCGGCCAGGCCGATCCCGCCGCTGGCCGCAATGGTCTTGCCGTACTGGTCGGCGAGCATCGATCGGTAGGCGCTCCCGGCCTCGCCGGAGCCGAGCGGCCCGCCGTCGCCAAGTCCGGAGAACATCTGCTCCATCATCTGAGTGAGGTAGACGGCCTCGAAATCCTGCGCGACCGCGTCGAGCTTGTCTGCCGCCTTGGCGGGCGGCCTGGCGCCGTAGGCCTTCTGGGCTCCGAGCGCGGCAAGGGCCGGCGTGGCTGCAGCGGCGGCGTCGGCCATCACATCACCTCGATCTCGGCCTGCAGCGCGCCAGCGGCCTTGATCGCCTGCAGGATCGCGATCAGGTCGCGGGGCCCGACGCCGATGGCGTTCAGGCCATCCACGAGCTGCCGCAGGTTGACGCCCTCACGCACGATCGCGAGGCGGCGGTTTTTGTCTGTGTCGACGGAAATCTCGGTGCGTGGCGTCACCACAGTCTCGCCGTCGGTGAACGGCTCCGGCTGGCTGGCCACCGGCGTCTCGGTGATCGTCACGGTCAGATTTCCCTGGGCGACCGCCACGGTGGACACCCGCACGTCCTGGCCCATGACGATGATGCCGGAGCGCTCGTCGATGACGATCTTGGCGAGCTGATCGGGCTCCACGCGCAGCTGCTCCACCTCGGTCAGCAGCTGCACGATGTTGCCCTGGTAGCTCTTCGGCATCTTGAGCGCGACCGACGAGGGATCGAGCGGCTCGGCGACGCCTTTGCCGATGAACTGGTTGATCGCCGCCGCGATCCGGCGCGCGGTGGTGAGATCCGGATTGCGCAGCGCAAGGCGGACCGTGGAAAGGTTGTTCAGCGCGAACGGGATCTCGCGTTCGATGAGGCCGCCATTGGAGATCCGGCCCGTGGTGGGCACGCCGCGCACCACCTGGGCGGCTTCGCCCTGGGCGTTGAAGCCGATGACGGCGACGGAGCCTTGCGCGACCGCGTAGACCGCGCCGTCCGCGCCCATCAGCGGCGTGACGATCAGCGTGCCTCCCTGCAGGCTGGTGGAATCGCCCAGCGCCGAGACGGTCACGTCGATGCGGGTGCCCTGCGTGCCGAACGGCGGGAGATTGGCGGTCACCATCACGGCCGCGACGTTCTTGGTGCGGAGCGTGGCGCCGCGCGTGTTGACGCCGAGCCGCTCGAGCATCGACTGCAGGCTCTGCTTGGTGAAGGGCGCTGCGTTGAGCGTGTCGCCGGAGCCATTAAGGCCCACCACAAGGCCGTAGCCGACCAGCTGGTTCTCGCGGACGCCTTCGATGTCGGCGAGGTCCTTGATGCGCGAGGTGACGCCTCCCCTGCTTGGCCCGCCATCATCGCCATGGGCGAAGGCGTGGCCACGGGCCGACGCCTGCACGACGGCCCGGCTAGGCTGGGCGTAATCAGCCTTCACCGCCATGTCGGCGGCCAACCCAGGCGCGGCGGCGCAGCAGGTCAGCGCCGCGGCGAGCGCGGCGGAGACGAGACGGCGAACGGGACGGTGGAACATCGGAGGCGGCTTCGCAGAACGGTACTCTCGGCCGACGCCGATGCGAAGACCGTGCCGTTGGTCGTTACGCTTCAAAACTGAGGCGTTCCGCCGCCAGGGAGGTCTTCGCCCTCCCCCGCAGGCCCGGCAATATCCGGTCGCAGCCGGCAGATTCTGCCGGGTCATTAACGCGAAGTTAAGCATAACCGGTTCATGTGGCGAGGAGCGGAAGGAACCGCTGCGGGGGCGGCAGGATGCGAATCGACGGTCTCGGTCGCGCGTTCTCGGGCGGCGGCGCCGCCCGGACATCGGGGTCAGGCGGTTTCCGACTCTCGGATCCGGTCGCAACGGAGTCGCGACGCCCGGCGGCGCCGGCGCTGTCCGCGCCTGGGCTGGACGCGCTGCTGGCGCTTCAGGCCGAGGAGGAGACGCCGCGTCAGCGACGCCGACGCGCGATGCGCCGCGGCCGCGGGCTGCTGGACGCGCTGGACGGCCTCAAACTTGCATTGATCGACGGGCGCGCCGACCCGCGGGCTCTCGCGGGCTTGGCGCAGAACCTGGCGGAACGACGCGGCGAAACCGGCGATGCGGGACTCGACGAGACGCTCTCGGCCATCGAAGTGCGCGCCCAGGTCGAGCTCGCAAAGCGTGGGCTGTGACCCTCCCGGCGAGCACGGGTTTTTACGTATCGGAAAATTACGTATCGATATCAATGGCTTCGTGGTGAACGGAAGCGATTGTCGGGCGGCTAGCGGATGAGTATATTCCGCGCCGTCCGACCTCCCCCGCGTGCGGTACCCAGAGGCATCCACATGAGCGTCGAGTTGGCAGACGACTATCGGCCTTCAGAGACCGAACCGTTCATGAACGAGCGGCAGCGGCGCTACTTCCGCGACAAGCTGCTGAACTGGCGTGAGGAGATCCTGCGCGAGAGCCGCGAGACGCTCGAGCACCTGCAGGACGAGAATCAGAACCATCCCGATCTGGTCGATCGCGCGTCGTCGGAGACCGACCGGGCGATCGAGCTCCGCGCCCGCGACCGCCAGCGCAAGCTGATCGCCAAGATCGACGCTGCGCTCGCGCGGATCGAGGACGGGTCGTACGGCTATTGCGAGGAGACCGGCGAGCCGATCTCGCTTCGCCGCCTCGACGCCCGTCCGATCGCGACCCTGTCGATCGAGGCGCAGGAGCGCCATGAGCGCCGCGAGAAGGTTTATCGCGACGACTGAGCCGCTTCGCGGTCGCGACCACGCGGCTTCGCGCCCTTAGGGCCTTAAGTTCGCCCTGCGGAGGCGCCATATCTTGGCGCATGTTCCGCATTTTTGAATCTATCATCGATCCGACCGCGACGCCGGAGCGGCCAGAACCGCCGGCGCGGCTGCTTGGCTTTTACTGGCACTTCCTGCGGCAGGCCAAGGGGCTGTTCGGCGGCCTCCTGGTGGTCGGCCTGCTACTCGCGCTCGCCGACGCGTCAGTGCCGTTCTTCGTCGGCCGGGTCGTCACGCTGGTCACCCACACGCCGCCGGAGCGGCTGCTCGCCGAAGGCTGGCCGCTGATCGCGGGACTGGTCTGCACGGTTCTGGTGTTCCGCCCGGCCGTGCTGTTCGGGCGCGGCTTGATCGCCAATCAGGCGATCGGACCCGGCTTCTCGAACCTCATCCGCTGGCAGTCGCACTACCATGTGGTGCGGCAATCCTGGGGCTTCTTTCAGAACGATTTCGCGGGCCGGATCGCCAACAAGGTGATGCAGACGGGCCCGGCGCTGCGCGAGAGCGTGGTCCAGACGGTCGAGGCGATCTGGTACATCGCGGTCTACGGCGCGAGCGCCCTGCTGTTGCTCGGCTCCGCCGACCCCCGTCTCGCGATCCCGCTCGGCATCTGGTTCGTGGGCTATGCGGCGCTGCTCTGGCGGTTCGTGCCGCGCATGCGCGACCGCTCGCGCGCCGCTTCCGAGGCTCGCTCGCAGCTCACCGGGCGGATCGTCGACAGCTACACCAACATTCTGACCGTGAAGCTGTTCGCCCGCGCCCGCGCCGAGGACTCATATGTCGGCGAGGCGATGGACACGCTGATGTCGCGCTTCCAGCGGCAGTTCCGGCTGGTCACGGGCTTCGCGGTCTTGCTCCAGATCCTCAACGCGCTGCTGGTCTCGGCGGTCACCATCTCGGCGATCGCCCTCGCCTCCTCGCGGTCGATCGAGATCGGCGCGGTCGCGATGGCGATCCCGCTCTCCTGGCAGGTGGTCTCGATGTCGGGCTGGGTGGCGTTCCAGGTTTCGGCGATCTTCGAGAATGTCGGCGTGGTGCAGGAAGGGCTCGCGACCATTGCCCGGCCGCTGCAGCTCGCGGACGACGCCGCCGCCGAACCGATCGCGGTGCGGCACGGCGATATCCGGTTCGAGCGGGTGAGCTTCGGCTATGGCGCGCCGCGCAAGGTGATTGACGACTTCTCGCTGCACATCAGGCCCGGCGAGAAGATCGGCCTCGTCGGTCGCTCAGGCGCGGGCAAGTCGACGCTCGCGAACCTCCTGCTCAGGTTCTTCGATCCGGCCTCGGGGCGCATTCTGATCGACGGGGTCGACATCTCGCGCGCGACGCAGGAATCGCTTCGCGAGCAGATCTCCGTCGTGACGCAGGACACTTCGCTGCTGCACCGCTCGATCCGGGACAACATCGCCTATGGTCGGCCCGGCGCCAGCCAGGCCGAGATCGTCGCCGCCGCCAAGCGGGCGGAGGCGCACGACTTCATCCTCAATCTGAGCGACCTGCACGGCCGCACCGCCTATGACGCGCATGTCGGCGAGCGGGGCGTGAAGCTCTCGGGCGGCCAGCGTCAGAGGATCGCGATTGCGCGCGTGATCCTGAAGGACGCGCCGATCATCGTGCTCGACGAGGCGACCTCGGCGCTCGATTCCGAAGTCGAGGCCGCGATCCAGACGAGTCTCGACGCCGTCATGGCCGGCAAGACCGTCATCGCGGTGGCGCACCGGCTGTCGACGATCGCAAGAATGGATCGCCTGGTGGTGCTCGACGAGGGCCGCATCGTCGAGCAGGGCTCGCACGCCGAACTGATCGCGCGCGGCGGCCTCTACGCCGCGCTGTGGCGCAGACAATCCGGCGGGTTCCTCGATGACGGCCCGACGCAGGAGGCCGCCGAGTAGGCTCAGGCCGGCTCCTTGCGCTTCCACGCGGCGACCATGGCTTCGCTCCCCACCTGGCCGTCGGCCGCGTCGTAGAAGCGGAAACCGTCACGCCCCTGGGCTTTGGCGTGGTAGAGCGCCTGGTCCGCGCGGGCGATCAGATCCTGCACCGTCGATCCGTCTTTCGGCGCGAGGGCGATGCCGACGCTGACCCCGATGCGGATTTCCACGCCCTCGATCATGTAGGGCGCGCTGACGGCGCGAATGATGCGGCGCGCCAGCATCTCGGCCGCAGCAGCGTTCGGCGCGTCGGTCTGGACGATGATGAACTCGTCGCCGCCGACCCGGATCGCCGCGTCTTCGGGCCGGATGGCCGCTTCAAGCCTGCGGGCCACGGTCTTCAGCAGTTCGTCCCCCACCGGGTGGCCGTAGCGATCGTTCACCGGCTTGAAGCGGTCGAGGTCGAGGCAATGCACCGCGATTTCGGCCCCCCCGCGCCCGAGCCGACGGACGGCTGCGTCGGCGGCGTCGAGCAGCGCGAGCCGGTTCGGAAGCCCGGTGAGGTGGTCACGCCGCGCCAGAGCCCCGAGCTGCTGTTTGCTCGAAATCAGCGCCAGGGCGGTGCGGTGGCTGTGGGCGACGGTCTCGAAACTCGCAACGAGGAAGAACATCAGGAAGCCGGCGAGCACGGCGTCGTCGAGTCCGCCGCGCCAGAGGAGCGTCGCGACGATCGGGGTGGTCGCGACCACAGTGCTCGGAATGCAGATCCAGGGCCGGATCGCGACCCGGGTCACCATGCCGGCGCAATAGCCGAACAGCAGGCTCGTCGCCATGATCTGCAGAGGAACGGAGCCCGTGACGAGAATCCGGGACGACAGGGTCGCCAGGCAGACCGCGAACGCGATGCTTCCGACCAGATAAGCGCCCTCCCACCGGCAGGCCTCCGGAGCAGTGAGCGGAAGGGTCTCGGTCCGTCGGCGGAAGGCCCAGATCAGCGACAGGCGCAGGAGCGTGAGCACGCCGGCGAAGATGGTGAGTTCCGCCACGAACATGTCGCCATACTGGAAGAAGGCGAAGGCGCCGACGCCGGTCAGCGCGCCGCCGACGATCATGATCGGGAAGGCCGACGAGTAGAGCAGCCCGACGAGCTCCAGAAGGACAGAATCCGGGAGGGGCGCTCGTCCCAAGAAGCTCACCGAACGTTCACCTCCGGCTCGCGGGGCGCGTCTCGCGCCGAGCGCAAACGTCCGCGGCGTCTCTCGCGACGCTGGTCATGTTTAGAGCATCATAATAGGGGGCGCGGCCAGCGCGCCCAGCCTCCCGCCGAAGTCCCCGCGGGATTTCCCCAGCTCGCGGCGATCAATACTTTGTTGAACATAGCGCCTGATTGCAGCCGTACTCGCCGAAACGGAACTTGAAGCGACGCGTTGGAGCGCCAGGAGACCTTCGAGTCCGTGCGGGCCATGATCGATCCTGTCGAATCTCTCGCGATGAACCTGTTCAGCCGCGACCACCCTGACCGGCCGTGGTCGCAATACGACGCAGCGGAATCTGAAACGCAGGCGTCTGCGGAGGAGCGGTCGCTCTATCGCTGCTTCGCGCGGGCGCAACTCGCCGAACGCGCCGCGCTCCCCCGTGGGGGGCGCATCCACGTGCTGCACGCGCAGTAGCTTCAGCCTGCGATGCGGTCGAAATCCGCAAGCTCGCGCGTCGCGCGCCGCAGCCGCGCGAGCAGCTTCAGCCGGTTGGCGCGCAGCGCAGGCTCCGGCGCGTTCACCGTCACCTGATCGAAGAAGGCGTCGACCTCGGGCCGGAGCCGCGCGAGCGCCGCGGCCGCGTGCGCAAAATCCTCCCTGCGCACCGCGTCGGCCGCAGCCGGCGCGGCGAGATCGAGCGCCTTCGACAGGTCGATTTCGGCCTTCTCGGTCAGCAGGGCGCAGTCGGCCTCGCCCTCAAACGCGCCCGCGCCGTCCTTCTTCTCCTCGGCCCGAAGAATGTTCGCGGCGCGCTTGTAGCCGGCGAGCAGATTCTTGCCGTCGTCCGTCTCGAGCAGCCTTCCGAGGGCCTCGACCCGCCGGACGATCAGCAAGAGGTCGTCGTTGACGGACGCATCCACGCCGGCGGCGAGAGCGGCGTCCACAAGGTCGTGCCGCGCGCCCTGCTCGCGGAGCTGGACCTTGAGGCGGTCCGCGAAGAAGGCCAGCAGGTCCAACGCGACCTCGGCTCGCAGGACGGAAAGCAGCCGCAGCCGCAGCCCATTATCGAGGATGATGCGAACGACGCCGAGCGCCGCGCGCCTGAGCGCATAGGGGTCCTTGCTGCCCGTGGGCTTCTCGTCGATCGCCCAGAAGCCGACCAGCGTGTCGATCTTGTCGGCGAGCGCCACGGCGATCGACGTAGGCGCGGTCGGGACGCGGTCGGAAGGACCCTGCGGACGGTAATGCTCTTCGAGCGCCGCCGCGACCTCCGGGTCGAGCCCCTCGGCCTCAGCGTAGTAACGGCCCATCAGGCCCTGCAGCTCGGGGAACTCGCCGACCATCTCGGTGACGAGATCGGCCTTGGCGAGCCGCGCCGCCTGCCCGGCCTTGTCCGGATCGGCGCCCACCAGCGGCGCAAGCTCGCGGGCGAGCCGCTCGATGCGCTCGACGCGCTCATGCTGCGTGCCGAGCTTCTCGTGGAAGGTGATCGACTTCAGCTTCTCGAGCCGGTCTTGGAGGCGCGTCTTCTTGTCGGTCTCCCAGAAGAAGCGCGCGTCGGACAGCCGCGCCCGCACCACGCGCTCATTGCCGTGGACGATCGCCGCGCCGCCATCCGCCGCCTCCAGATTGGCGACGAGGATGAAGCGGTTGGCGAGCCGGCCGTCGGCGCGGCGCAGCACGAAGCATTTCTGGTTCGCCCGGATGGTCGCGCGAATGACCTCCTCGGGCACTTCGAGGAAATCCTCCTCGAAGGCGCCCATCAGCACGACCGGCCACTCGACGAGGCCCGCCACCTCCTCGACCAGCGCCTCGTCCTCGACCAGCTCTAGATTCTGCGCCTGCGGGAGCGTGCGGGCGTCGGCGCGGATCACGTCGCGGCGGCGCTCGGCGTCGAGCACCACATGAGCCTTCTGCAGGGCGTCCACGTAATCGTCGAAGCGCCTGACGCGGATCTCTCCCGGCGCATGGACCCGGTGCCCGCGCGTGAGATCGCCGGACACGATCCCGCCGATCTCGAAGCGGACGATCTCGGGCTCCTCCTGGGTCGAGCCGAACGTCGCGACGATCGAATGCAGCGGCCGCACCCAGCGCAGCGTTCCCGAGCCCCAGCGCATCGACTTGGGCCACGGGAAGCCGGCGATGATCGCCGGCATGATATCGGCGATGACTTCTGCGGTCGCGCGGCCGGGCTTCACGGTGCGGGCGACGTAGAAGTCCCCCTTCGGATCGGACTGGACGACGGCCTCGTCGATCGACGCCAAGCCCGCGGCCTTCAGGAAGCCCTCCAGCGCTTTTTCGGGCGCGCCGACGCGCGGTCCCTTGCGTTCCTCGCTGCGATCCGGCTGCCGCCCGGGCAGGCCTGCGACGACCAGCGCCAACCGGCGCGGCGTCACGAACGCTTTGGCGCCCTCATAGATCAGCCCGCGCTCGACCAGCGCGTCGGTGACGAGCCGCCTGAGATCGTCCGCAGCCCGCGCCTGCATGCGGGCCGGAATCTCTTCGGAGAGCAGTTCGAGAAGAAAATCGGGCATCAGGCAGCCGCTCCGCCGGCTTCGGTCTTGAGCCAGGCGGCGCCGCAGGCCTTGGCGAGATCACGCACACGCAGGATGTAACTCTGCCGCTCGGTCACCGAGATGACGCCGCGGGCGTCGAGCAGGTTGAAGGCGTGGCTCGCCTTGATGGCCTGGTCATAAGCCGGCATCGCCATCAGCCGGCCGTCGGCCTCGCCGGCCTCGATCAACGCGCGGCATTCCTTTTCCGCGTCCTGGAAATGCCGTTTCAGCAGCTCGACGTCCGCGTTCTCGAAATTGAACCGCGAATATTCCCGCTCGGCTTGCCGGAACACGTCCCCATAGGTGACCTTCTCGGCGCCCTCACGGCCATTGAAGTTGAGGTCGAAGCCGCGATCGACGCCCTGGATGTACATGGCGAGCCGTTCGAGCCCGTAGGTCAGCTCGCCGGACACCGGGTTGCAGTCGACGCCGGCGACCTGCTGGAAATAGGTGAACTGCGACACCTCCATGCCGTCGCACCAGCACTCCCAACCCAAGCCCCACGCGCCAAGCGTCGGGCTCTCCCAGTCGTCCTCGACGAAGCGCACGTCGTGCACCGTCGGATCGAGGCCGATGGCCTTGAGGCTGTCCAGATAGAGGTCCTGAAGGTTTTCGGGGCTCGGCTTCAGGATGACCTGGAACTGGTAGTAGTGCTGGAAGCGATTGGGGTTCTCGCCATAGCGCCCGTCCTTGGGCCGCCGGGAGGGCTGCACATAAGCGGCCTTCCAGGGGCGGGGGCCGAGCGCACGCAAGGTGGTCGCCGGGTGGAAGGTGCCGGCGCCGACCTCCATGTCGTAGGGCTGCAGGATGACGCAACCCTGCTCCGCCCAGAAGCGCTGCAACGTCAGAATGAGCCCCTGGAAGGACTTTTTGGGGCTCATCGGGTCGTCGGTCATGAGGAATGGGCCGTCCGGCTGCAAGGCGCGCGGACGCTAGTTGGGGCGTCTGGGAGGGTCAAGGCGCGATGGGCCGGATCTCAGCTTGGCCCGCGCCCAGCGACAATCGGCGCGTGCTACTGCGGCCGCCACTCGCCCGTGGCGGGGTCGCGCCTCAGCGTCGGACGCGCAGTCTGCTCGGCGACCGACGAAGCCGGCTCGTTGCGGTCGAGCTCACGGTTCACCCGCAGCCACTCGCGCTTCAGCGCCTTGGCGCCGAACACCGCCCCGGCGGCTGCGGCGGCGATCAGAAGAAAGGGCGGCATGCGCGCGCTCCGGTCACGGGCAATGATGGCGAATGCGACGATCGCCCGCGATCTTGGCCGCCGTGCGGCGGCCCGTCAAAGGCCGAAGCGGCCCCACAGCGCGCGCGCCTCGAGCGCCGCGAGCGCTTCTTCGGCGAGGCCCACGCCGACGCCCTCGCCGCGTCCCGAAAGTCGCTTCAGCAGCGGCGCCTTCGGCGTCACGGGCTTGAGTTCGACCTTGTCGCCCCAGCGCTCGCGCATCGTCGTGCGCAGATCGCCGAGCCGGTCGACGAGGCCGAGATCGAGCGCGGCGGCGCCGGACCAGAACGCGCCGGTGAACATGTCGGGGTGGTCCGACAGAGCCGCGCCGCGGCGTTCTTTCACAAGCTCGATGAAATGATCGTGCACCTCGCGCTGGAGCTCTTTCAGCCGCTCGACATCCTCGGCCTTCTCGGGCTGGAACGGATCCAGGATCGCCTTGTTGCGGCCCGAGGCGTAGAGCCGCCGATCGATCCCGAGCCGTTCGATCGCGCGGTCGAAGCCGAAGCCGGAGGAGACGACGCCGATCGAGCCGACGATGGACGACGGGTCGGCGACGATCTCGTCGGCCGCGCAGGCGATCATGTAGCCGCCCGAGGCCGCGACATCCTCCACGAAGGCCGCCACGCCGATCTCCTTCTCGCGGCTCAGCGCGCGAATGCGCTGGTGGATCAGGTGCGACTGCACCGGCGAGCCGCCCGGCGAATTGACGATGAGCGCCACCTCCTTCGTCCCCGGCACGGCGAACGCCTTGTCGAGGGCTGCGGCGACGCCGGCCATCGTGACGCTCTGACGCAACGGCCCGCCCATGCCGATCGCGCCGTGCAGCCGGACGACAGGAACCACCGGCCGCTCGCTCCGGAGGCGCTCGGGGAGAATGGGCGCGGCGAGGCGGCGGAGAGCGGCGAAGGATGTGGTCATGCGGCTGGATATAGGCGACGCCGCGTCGGTCACAACGACCAGCGCCCGGCGGATGAACATCCTCTGAACGGGTGCGTCATAGCGGGTTCAGCCGAAGCGGCCTATTCGTGGAACCAAGCCGGCCGCCGCCTGCGTTTCATCGCACGGGAAGCCGGCCGGCGGGTCTGCCGCCGCTCTGGGTTCAACGAGGAGGACATCATGGTTCGTAACTTTGTTCTCGCTACGGCGCTCGCGGCCGGCGCCTTCGCCCTCGCTCCCGCGCCCGCCTCGGCTGGCGTCTACATCGGCGTCGGCGGCCCCTACTACGGCTACGGCTACGGCCACCGCCACCACTACCGGCCGTATTACCGTCCGTATCGGCCCTACTACCGGCCGTATCGCGCCTACCGCTCCTATGGGCCGCGGTGTCGCATCGTCACCCGGCGCTACTGGAACGGCTACCGCTACGTTGTCCGTCGGCAGGAGACCTGCAACCGGCGCTACTGGCGCTGACCCTATCTAACTGACATCGAAGCGCCCCCTGGAGGGGCGCTTCGATCGGCTCGCGTCAGTCGAGCGCAAAAGTCGTCTCGCCTCTCTGCGCCGCCTCGCAGCGTTTGGTGAAGGCGCCGTCGGCGTCGTGCAGCACGAGCCCCGGCAGCAGGGCGAGCGGCCCGCGCCGAGCCTTCCGGGCGGCGACGATGATCCTCGCAGCCGGCTGATCGGCGCGCGGGTGAACCGGCAGCACGCGAACGTCTCCGAACCGATTTTCAAGCGCGTCCAGAACCTCGCCCAGCGCCTCCGCCCGGTGGATCAGGACAAACGCCCCCCCCGGCCTCAGCAAGCGGTTGGCCGCCTGCGCCCACTCGCTGAGAAGCCCGGGCGTCGCGCCGTGCGCGCGCGATTTCGTGGCGTCCGGCGACAACCGGAATCGGGCCTCGTCGTCGAATGGCGGGTTCGACACGACGAGATCACAGGATCCCGCGGACGGCTCCGCAGGGCCGCGTCCCGTCCCGAGAGTCGCGACGTCGGCGCAGGACGCACAGGCGCGATCCTCCAGGCCGTTGCGCCTGATGTTCTCCGCCGCAAGCGCCGCCAGATCCTCGTCGATCTCCACCAGTGTGACGCGGGCCGCGCCGGCGCAGGCCAGCGCGAGCCCGACGGCGCCGGTTCCGGTCCCCAGATCCGCCGCCACAGCCTCCGCCGACAGCCGCGAACGCGCCGCCGCGACCAGCAGAGCGGCGTCCGTCCCGACACGATGTCCCCGTCGAGGCTGAAGGAGGCGCAGACGCCCCCCGAAAAACAGATCGTCCGTGACCTCGCGGCTCACGGCGTCTCAGGGCGCAGTTCGTGAGAGAGGCCGCTTTCCACCAGCGCGCGGCGCGCCCGCGCCGCATCCTCTTCGGGGACCAGCACGCGGCTCGCCAGAATCCCGAGCGAGCCCTCAAGGACGCTCATGTTGCCGTCGACCACGACCGGCTCGATCCCTTCCTCCGCGAGCCTCGCCCGGACGAAGGACAGCAGAACCGGATCGTTGCTTCTGATGATTTCCCGCAAGAGTCATCGCCTGTGTTGGAGCGCAGCGCGTCTTCTGTGGGTTTAACGCTTTTGGCAGGGAGCGCCACGGCAAGGCCCAACTTCGGCCCGCCGGGCCGGTCATGAACTCCCGGTCCTCGGGACCCGGAGTTCGTCATGCGTGCTGAAGTGGTCGCTCTCGCCGTCGCCGTCCTCCTGCTGCTGTTCGCCTCGCAGAAGCTGCTCGCGGCCCGGGCGGTGCTGCCGGTCTGAGCCGCGCCCGCGTTTTACGGCTTGCCCGCCCCAAGGGGCATGGCTACGGTCCGCGCCGGTCCGAGGCAGTTGGGAGCGCTCCGATTGGGCGTTGTAGTGCCGTTAGAGGAGCGCGCCGCCGGGACTGACGCCGGCCTCGCGCCCCTCCTCAAGCTGGTCGCTCCAGCCATGGAGCGCGTCAACGTCTTCATCCTGTCGCGGACCGGCTCCGAGGTCGTGATGATCCCGGAGGTGGCGAACCACCTGATCTCGTCCGGCGGCAAGCGACTGCGTCCGATGCTGACGCTCGCGACTGCGGCGCTTTGCGGCTATTCGGGCGACGGCGACGTGAAGCTCGCCGCGGCCGTCGAATTCATGCACACCGCGACGCTGCTGCACGACGACGTCGTCGACGGCTCCGAGATGCGGCGCGGCAAGCTCGCCGCCCGGATGCTGTGGGGCAACGAGGCGAGCGTGCTGGTCGGCGACTTCCTGCTCGGTCAGGCCTTCAAGATGATGGTCGAGGTCGGTTCGCTGGAGGCGTTGCGCATCCTCTCGGAGGCCGCCGCCGTGATCGCCGAGGGCGAGGTCATGCAGCTCGCCGCCGCCAAGAACACCGCGACCACCGAGGACGAATATCTGGCGGTCGTGCGCGGCAAGACGGCCGAGCTGTTCGCCGCCGCCTGCGAGGTCGGGCCGGTGATCGCCGGCCGGCCGCGCGCCGAACAGGCCGCCGCCCGGTCCTACGGCATGAATCTCGGCATCGCCTTCCAGCTGGTCGACGACGCGCTCGACTATGGCGGCCGCGAGGCCAAGCTCGGCAAGAAGGTCGGCGACGATTTCCGCGAGGGCAAGATCACGCTGCCCGTGGTGCTCGCCTATCGGCGCGGCTCAGCCGAAGAACGCCTGTTCTGGAAGCGCACGCTCGAGGATGGCGACGCGCAGGACGCTGACCTTGCCGAGGCGATCCGCCTGCTCGGAAAGCACGGCGCGATCGAAGACACGCTCGCCCGCGCCCGGCATTACGGCGCGATGGCGCGCGACGCGCTGGCGCTGTTCGAGGACCGGTCGGAAGCTCGCGCCTTGCTCGACGTGATCGGCTTTGTCACCGCCCGGGCGCACTAGTTCACCCTCGCGGTCCGAACAGCACCACCGCGGCGCCGGCGAGGCAGAGAGCGGAGCCCGAAATGTCCCAGCGGTCGGGCCTGACGCCTTCCACCGCCCAGAGCCAGGCCAGCGAGGCCGCGACGTAGACGCCGCCATAGGCGGCGTAGGCGCGGCCGGCGTCGTCGACCTCCACGCGGGTGAGCAGCCAGGCGAACAGCAGCAGCGAGGCTGCGCCGGCCGCAAGCCAGACCGGCGGCGCGCCCTGCCGCAGCACCGCCCAGAAGGCGAAGCAGCCGGCGATTTCGGCTCCGGCGGCGGCCGCGTAGATCGCAGGCGTCATAGCGCCTTCCTCACCTCAGCAGCGTGGGCCGGATCCACCATTCCGGCAGGCTGCTGCGCAGCGCGCGGGCGGCGCGGCGGGCGGAGCGGATGTCGTCGAACAGGCCGAACACGGTCGCGCCCGAACCGGACATGCGGGCGAGCAGACAATCCTCGGTCGCGGCGAGCGCCGCCACCCCTTTGACGACCGCGGGCTCAAGGGCGCGGGCGGGCGGTTCGAGATCATTGCGGCCAGCGGCGATCGCTGCGACCGCCGCGTCGAAGGTGGCGCCCGGTTCGGGAGACGGTTCGCCAAAACGCTCGCCGGGGGCGAGGCCGAGCCCGCGATAGACCGCGACGGTCGAGAGCGGCTTCAGCGGGTTTACGAGGACGGCGGCGAGCCGCGGCAGGTCGACAGGGACGAGTCCCTCGCCGCGGCCGCGCATCATGACCGCGCGGGAGCCGAGACACGCCGGCACGTCGGAGCCGGCGGCGGCGGCGGCTTCCGTGATGCGCGCGTCGTCCGGCGAAAGCCCGTTCGCCTCGCACAGCAGTCGGAGCGCGGCGCCGGCGTCGGCCGAGCCGCCGCCGAGGCCTGCCGCGACAGGCACGCGCTTGACGAGCGCGAAGCGGCCGAACCTCAGGCCCTCGATGCGTTCCGCCGCAGCGCGCGCCGCCTTCAGGACGAGATTGTCGTCCGACGGTCCTGCGGCCTCCGCGAACGGCCCTGCGACCGTCAGCGACAGCGGACCGTCCGGCTCAAGCGTCAGCGCATCGGCGGCGCAGCCCGCAAAAGCGACGAGGCTGTCGAGCTCATGAAATCCGTCGCGCCGCCGCCCGAGCACGTGCAGCGTCAGATTGACCTTGGCGGGGGCGCGGGCGCGAAGCAGCATCGCGCCTGCCTGTAACACCGGCTTAGCCGCTGCGTAAGCGCAGCGGCGTGCGATCAGCCGCCGTTCTTCTTGTCCGAAGCGTCTGCCGAGGCGTCAGTTTTCTTCTCGTCCGGCAACCCGTCCTTCAGCTTGGCCTCGATCTTCGGCAGTTCGGCCGCCTCCGGCTTGAGGTCCTTGGCGTGGCTCCACTGGAAGCGCGCCTCGAGCTTGCGGCCGACCCGCCAATAGGCGTCGCCGAGATGGTCGTTCATCACCGGATCCTGCGGACGCAGCTCGACAGCCCGCTCGAGCTCGCGCACCGCCTCGTCGAGCTTGCCGAGCCGGTAATAGGCCCAGCCCAGGCTGTCGACGATGTAGCCGTCGTCCGGCTTCAGCTCGACCGCCCGCTTGATGAGCTTCATGCCCTCGTCGAGGTTGATGCCCTGGTCGATCCAGGAATAGCCGAGATAGTTCATCACGAGCGGCTGCTCGGGCGACAGCTCCAGCGCCTTCGTCAGGTCGGCCTCGGCCTTCGGCCATTGCTTGGAGCGTTCATAGGCGATGCCGCGAACATAGTAGAGCGACCAGTTCGCCGAACTGAGCTTCGCGGCCGCGCCCTCCTGCGCCGCGGGCGCTTCAGCCGTGGTGGCCGCGTTCGGCGCGGCCTTCTGGTCGTTCGAGGCCATGTTGGCCTGCCGCGGCGGCAGCAGCAGCTTCTGGCCCGGCTTCAGCTCGTTCGACTTTTCCAGCGCGCCGCCATTGGCGCGCTCGGCGTCCGGCGTCCGGTTGAACTCGGCGAGCTCGCGCCACCGGCTCCGGTCGCCATAAACCTCCTTGGCGATGTCGGCGAGGGTCTCGCCTCCCTTCACCACATAGGTCGTCGGCTCCGCCGCCTTGCCGGGCGCTTCGCCGCCGGCGCTCGTCGGCGCCTCGATCAGCGCGACGGCGCGCGAATAGGTCTCGGCCGCCTCGGCGAACTGTTCGCGACCGCGCTGGATGTTGCCGAGCGCGATGATCGCTTCCTGGTCGGTCGGATCGGCGGCGATCAGCTTGGCGAGCTTGCTCCTCGCCTCGTCGCTCTTGTCGAGGCGGTCGAGATCCATCGCGCTCTGGATCTCGGCGTTGCGCTTGAGCGGCGACGATGACGGGACGCGCGCATAGGCGTCGATCGCCTGCTGGAACTGGTTCAGCTGGTCGTAGAGGTCGGCCAGCGTGACGAGCGCCATCGCATGACTGGGCTCGGCGTAGAGGGCCAGCTGCAGGTAGACGAGCGACAGATCCTCGCCCCCCTGCCGCGCCAGCGCGCCGCCGATGCCGTAAAGCACCTCGGCGACGCCGTCGCTGACGTCGCTTATCGGACGCCGCAGTTCGCCGCCCTCCTCGATTGCGGTCCGCGCCTCGCGGACCAGCGGGTGCCGCGGCGCGACCTTCTCGAAATCCGCGAGCAGCTTGAGCGCGCCGTCCTTGTCGCCGTTTCGCGCCCGGAACAGAGCCGCCGACTGCACGATGCGCAGCGCGCTGCCGTCTCCCGAAAGGGCCGCGTCGAAGCGCTTCCTGGCTTCGTCGCGCCGGCCGCCGAGATCGGCGACCAGTGCGGCGTGATAATCCCGGAACGTGCCGAAGAAGTCCGCGCCCTGCAGCTTGTCGATGCTGGCGAGCGCCTTGCCGGTCTGGTCGGAGCCGAGCCAGGCCCAGGCGGTCAGCAGATGATCGGTCAGGTCGGCGAGCGGGCCTTTGGCGCTTCGGGTCAGCTCCCGGCGCGCCGCGGCGTAATTGTGGGTCTTGATCCCACGCACCGCCAGCGCGAGCCGCGCCATGCGATTGCTTGGGTCCTTCGCGACCAGCCGCTCGGCGAGCCGCATCGCGCCGTCCGCGTCGCCCTCGACGAGCGTGAGCAGAAAGGTGCGCTCCAACAGCTCGGGATTACGCGGGTCGGACCGCAGCGCCGCCCGGAAATAGGCGGCGGCCGAGGCCGCGTCGCGTTCCGAGCCTGCGATGCGGCCAGCCAGATAATTTCCGGCGAGGGAGCTGCGCGACGCCGCGAGCTCGACCTCGGAAGCCGGCGCGGAGACGGCGGGGCCAGCGGCCAAAAGCGCGGCCACGACGGCGAAAGGCGCGGCGCGCCGATTGAGCAAGGTCACGTAGATCCGGTCCTCCGGGGCAGCGCCGCGTCGAGCGGCGTGGCGCGCAACATGAACCTCGCGAGCTAACGCCACAAGACGGGCGGAAATGCGGAGCGCGAGGCGCGGCGTCACGGCGCAGTCGCCGGTCGACGGCCGCCCGTTACCGCACAACCGCGTGACTTCGCTCCTCGAGACTTTCCGCGGGGCGCTCCCACGGTAAGTCTTCGCGTCTGCGTACGAATCATTTCGCAAGCGCGAAGGGGGGCCATTGGCGCGCGGACGGACATTCATCTCATGCGTCGCCGCAAGCTGGCTTCTGGCCAGCTCCTGGGCCGCGCCCGCGGCTGCGCAGCAATCCTGGCTCGCCGATTGGGCGGCTCAGAAACAGCTGGAGATCCACCCGGCGTCGCATGGCGACGCCGAGAATTTCAGCGCGCCTGTTCCGTTCGAGATCGCCCCCCGGATCCGCCGCGTGCTGACGCCGAGCGAGCAGGCCCGCGTCGACGCCACCGTCGCGCTTTACGCGACGACGATCGGCGGCAACGCCCCGAACAGCCTGCTGTGGAGCGGCATCGAAACTGCCAACCCGCTCACCCGGGACGAGGGCTACCGTTGGAACTCGCTCCGCGACCAGGGCCTGTTCGACCCCGACCGGCGCGCAAAGCTCATTTCCGAGGCGCAGAGTCTTGGGCTCGCCAACATCCGCATCGGACTGTCCAACCACGAGATCGACCTCGACGATCCATCAAGCTGGGCGGACCACGACGCCTTCGTCTCGGACCTCGCGAAGGCCGGGCTGAACCTCAGCCTCGACATCCATCATTTCGGCATCGAGGACCGCTTTCGGGTGACGGACGCGGCAGGCCGGACCATTCCCTCCGAGAGCTACTACCTCAATCCCGAATGGCCCGACTATTTCGCCCGCTTCGCCGCGGCCGCGTTCGCGCGCTACGGCGCGAGCATCAAGGCGGTGACGCTGATCAACGAGCCGGAGACCACCGTCGGCTTCAACAGCGAGATGTGGAATGGCGGCTTCCCGGGTTGGGGAGATCCGCGGCACGCCCACTTCTATGTCGAGCGCGCCTTTGCGCTGGCGCGCGCCGCGGTCAAGGCGCGCAGCGCGATCGCAGCCGAACTCCAGGGGTCCGGCCGGCGAGTGCTGTTCATGCACACCGAGGCCGCCGTCTACAAACCAGGGCGGCCGGACTTCAACCGTTTCGTGCGCTTCATGCCGAGCGACCTCATCCTCGGCCAGGGCTGGCTGATGAGCGCCGATCTAGAGGCGCTGTCGGACGCGTCGGTCACGACGCTCGACCGCCGCATCCGCCGAACGCCGGCGGCGCTGAAGACCTCGCTCGACTGGCTCGTCAGCGCCTATGTGCTGTCCACCCACAATCCGCAGGAACGCGAGGCAAGTCGGCTGCGGCTGGTGGAGCTGCTGCAAGGCTTGCGCGACCTGCACCTCGCGCTCGCTCGCGACTTCGGCGTCACAATGAAGACCGACACCGTGTTCGCGGCGGATTACTACGCCCACAACGAGGACGCCGATCCTCAAGGGCGGTGGCTCAATCCGGAGCCGCAACTCTATGCGGCGCAGATGCAGGACGGCGCCCGCCGCGGCCTCTACCCGCTGATCATCGACTACTACAATCACTACGGACTGCCGATGATGATCGGCGAGACCGGGACCCCGTTCTACGCCTACGGCGCACGCTGGCACGCGCAGTTGCTGCTGGAATGCGCGCAGGCGATGACCGAGGGGGTGCCGATGCTCGGCTACACGATCTATCCGCTGGTCGACACCCAGGGCTGGGAGACCGCCCTCTCGGTTCCGAAGTCGCAGACGACGGTGAACACCGGCGGCGTGCTGGACGTCGCGCTTGAGACGCGGCCTTTCATGCGGGCCCTGCTCCAGTCGCTCAACAACCAGACTGCCGAAAATCTGGAGAGATCTGCGCCGCAAAGCGTCCAGTGATCAGCCTGGCGTAAGCGCAACCCCGTCACGCGGGATCGGCCTCAGGAAGACCCGCGTGATTTCGGGATGCGCGGCCTCGATCCTGGCGCCCAGGTCGCGCGCGGTCTGCTCGACCTCGGCGGCGCCGAGTTCGTCCCTGATGTCGATCGAAGCGGCGAGCAGGATCTCGCGCGGCCCGAGATGCATCGTCAGCAGTTCGGGGGCCGCGGCGACCCTCGGATCATCCAGCAGGATGCGACGGACCTCCTCGCGCGTCTCCGGCGACGCCGCCTCTCCGGTGATCAGGCTCAGCGTCTCGCGCGAGAGAAAGATCGCGACCAGCACGAGCACGATTCCGATGCCGATCGAGCCCGCAGCGTCGAAAGCCGGCGCGTCGAACGCATAGGCGAGCGCGACGCAAACGAGCGCGATGCCGAGCCCGGCGAGCGCCGCCGCGTCCTCGCACAGCACCGCGAACACGCTCGGGTCCTTGCTGCGGCGGATCGCCTTCCAGGCCGAGATGTCCGGATAGGACGACCGGAGCTCGCGATAGGCGACGCGGAACGACAGCGCCTCGATCACGATGCTGACGGCGAGCGTCGCGAACGCCATCCAGGCGTCCGTCATAGGCTCCGGATCGGTGAGCTTGTGGACCCCCTCATAGATCGAGACTGCGCCGCCGAGCGCGAAGATCAGCATCGCCACCACGAAGGCCCAGAAATAGATCTCGATGCCATGGCCGAACGGATGGCGGGCGTCGGCGGGTCGCGCGGCGCGTTTGAGGCCGAGCAGCAGCAGGCCCTGGTTCACCGTGTCGACCAGCGAATGGACGCCTTCCGACAGCATCGCGCTGGACCCGGTCCAGAGCGCCGCCGCGAACTTCGTGACGGCGATCGCGAGATTGCCGGCGAGCGCGGCGTAGATGACGGTTGGCGATCCGTGCGCGGACATGAGGTCTCCGAAACCGGGCGGGGAGCGGAGGTATAGGGCGGCTGGCGCGCCGCGGGAGGGCGGGGCTGGACGCGCCGGCGCCGCGCGCCAAACCAAGGGCGACCCCCGACCCAGGAGCCCTCCCCAGATGCATCTGCCAGCTTCTCTCGTCCCGACCCGCCGCGAAGCCGAACGCGTCTCTACCGCGCTTGGCTGGCTGTCGCTCGCCCTCGGCGCGGTGGAGCTCGCCCGGCCCGGCGCGCTCGCCCGTTCGATCGGCCTGCCGCGCAGCCGGACCCTGCTGCGGGGTCTCGGCATGCGCGAGGTTGCGGCCGGCGCCGGCATTTTCGGGACCCGCAGCCGGCTTGGCCGCTCGCTGGCCGTGTGGGCGCGGGTCGCCGGCGACATGATGGACTTCTGGGCGCTCGGCCCGGCGCTCTCCCGGCGCAATCCGAAGCGCAATGCCGCGATGGCGGCGGTCGCCGTGGTGGCCGCCGTCACCGTGATCGACGTGCTGTGCGCCGCCGCCTTGTCGGAGGACTGACGCCTATTTGGCGTCGAGCAGCTCGACGTCGAAGATCAGCGTGGCGTTCGGCGGGATCACGCCGCCGGCGCCCTGCGCGCCATAGCCGAGCTCCGGCGGGATGATCAGCGTGCGCTTGCCGCCGACCTTCATGCCGGCGACGCCCTCGTCCCAGCCGGGAATGACGTTGCCGACGCCGAGCCGGAACGTGAAGGGCTGGCCGCGATCGACCGAGGAGTCGAACTTCTTGCCCTTCTGGCCGCCTTCGTCGAGCCAGCCGGTGTAGTGCACCGTCACCGCATTGCCGGCCTTGGCGGCCGCGCCGGAGCCGACCTGGGTCTCCTGGATCTTCAGCCCCGAGGCGGTGGTGGTGGTCTGCTGGGCGGCGGCCGGAGCGACCGCCATGGCCAGAAGGCCTGCGGCGGCGGCGAAGCTTGCGAGCGCGAAATTCATACCCGGTGTTCCTCCTTGGTGATGTCCGGCGCGCATATAGCGCCTTTGACCGCGGCGTCGCGACGCCGCTCACGGGGGCGTCACGGAACCAGTCGCGCTTCCGGCGCCTTCTAGGACGAGGGCCGCCGCGGGCGGCCGCAGTCTGGAGGATATCGCATGGCCAACGGAGCCGGAGACCTTTGGGGCCTGATGACCGTGGTCGGCGTCGTCATCCTGGGAATCGTGATCGCCTATGCGATGATCCGCAACCGCCGCATGACGCCGCAGGAAAAAGGCATTTCGGAGCGTGCGACCGACCGGGTCTACGACCAGGAAGCCCGCGACCCCGCCAACCGCAACGCCTGACGGTCAGTTCGCCGGGCCGACATGGATCGTGGTCCCGTTCGGCAGAACGACGTCGCCCGGCGTCTGGCCCGGCTCGCACTCGCCGAGCCGACGGGCCTCGATCGCGGTTGAGAACCGGCGTTCGCCGCCGCCCTCGAGACCGGTCAGCGTGCTGGTCGCCTCGGCGCGCGCCCAGGTCTCGAAATCGCCGGTGACGACGATCTTGTTGTCGACCGTCATGCCGCCGGACTTGCAGATCGCGCCGGCCACATAGCCTTCGGGCGTCTCGCGAAAATCGTCGTTGCGGCAGGTCTGGCCGGTCATCGCCTGCCGGACCAGCCGGTCGGTCGCGGCGTCGATGCATTCACGCGCGCCGCTCCTGCCCGCATTGGTGATCGTGGTGGTCTCCCACAGCCCCGGCGCGCGCTTTGGCGGCGAGGCGGCCTCCGCGGCGCCGGCCGAGCCGACGAGGACGAGGACGGTGAAGGCTGCGGTCGGCTTCATCGGCACGAATCCCCTGCGCGGCTTCCCACCCGAAAGCCTTTTTTGGATGTACGGCGGCGCCGGCTCCGCGGCAATGCCGGCCGTGGCGCGCAACCGCTGGCCGCGTATGATCGGCCACATGACGCCCGCCTCCGCCCCGGCCGAAGATCCCAAAGCAGTCCTGCACCGCATCGCCGCCATCGCGGCGCTTGGCGTCGCGCTCGCTTTCGGGATCCAGATCCTGATCGTGGCCGCGAAACTCCTCCTTGGCGGCTACGTGGCCCGGCCGCTGCTGCCGCTCGACCTCGCCTCCGGCGTCGCCTGGTCGGTGGTGGTGTGCCTGGCGACCGGGATCGGCGTTTCCGTGCTGCGCGCCGCGCCCACGGTCTCGGGGCTCATCGCCGCCCTGTTCGCGCCGCTCGCGGTCGCGGCCTCCAGGGCCGCGAACCAGATGATGTCGGCGGCGATCGGGGTCATCGGAAAGCAGGCGGCCGTGTCGCTCGTGACGCTCGCCGGGCTGAAGGCGCTGGAATACGGCCTTCTGGGCTTTTTGCTCGCCCGCCTCGCGCAGAGCGGCGAAACCCGCTTCGCCCGCTTCGCCGGAACCGGGCTCGGCCTCGGAATCGTGTTCGCCGGCGTCGCGCTCTGGATCCGGCTCGCCGCCGGGACCGCCCCCGCCGCCGAGATCGCCGCGACCGCGATCAACGAGGTGATTTTCCCCGCCGGCTGCGCCGCCGTCGTCTATGTCGGCCGCATGATGGCCCGCGCGGGAAGCGGCTGAGCCTCCCTGCTGCACCCCCCCCCCGGGCCGCAGGCTCCGGCCCATGAAGCTCCCCTCGCGTCCGGGCCTTGAGCCGGGACCCAGAACCGGCGCCGTGCGCAGAACACCCTCCGCCTTCCTCACTCTCGTCATGCCCGCCTTCGCGGGCGTCCACGACTTGCCTTCAGCTGCGCCGGTTTGGCCCCAAGTCGTGGATACCCGCGCGAAGGCGCGGGCATGACGGCGGAGGTTCGGGCGCACGACGGCGGACGCGCGGCATCCGCCGGGTCGCACGGCGCAAAATCCTCATCCGGTTCAAACAGCGACAGCGGAAGGCGCGGAGCGCCGGGCCACCGTTGGTTTTACGCGTATTTTGGCCGGTCGCCCGGCGCTCCACGCGCGGCGGCTTGTTCATCGGATGCGGAAGCCGCGCTCCGGTCGCGGGCGGCCCGTAGCCCCCTTGGGGGCCGGTCCCTTTGCGGATCCTGGACCTTGCCGCCTCCGAGGAAGCGCCTTGGTCCAAAACCCATCCCGCGCCTTAAGGCGCTCGACGGCGCGGCCCCGTCCTAGTGCGGGGCGGGCGGCCTATGATCCTCGAAGGTCAGCCGAAGCTTCCCGCCAAGGCCCGCAGCCGACGTCCCGGGACCGCGAGCTCCGGTGCTCGCAGGCGCAGGCGCCGCTCCTCCCCCGCATGGCCGGCCGGTCCGGACACGCCTTCCTGTCGGGGAAGGACTTTTGGAGGAAAGCACGTGGGAGGGGAGATGTCAAGGAATAAAAGCCTATATCCGTCGCCAACTCTCGACCGTCATGCCCGCCTTCGCGGGCATCCACGACTTACCTCCAGCGCCGCCTCACGACCAAGTCGTGGATACCCGCGCGAAGGCGCGGGCATGACGAGGACGCCGTCGCGCCACGATCCTCTGCCGTCATGCCCGTCTTCGGGCATCCACGACTTCCTTTCCTCCGCAGCGCCTCATGATCAAGTCGTGGATACCCGCGCAAAGGCGCGGGCACAGCGGGAGGCGCTTGCGTCCCATTCGAAGCCGCCTGACCATCGGGCCATGCGCTTCTCCTTCGTCTACCTCATGACGAACCAGCCGAACGGCGTGCTCTATGTCGGCGTCACCTCCGACCTCGTGCGCCGCGTGGCGCAGCACCGCTCCGGGCTGATCGAAGGCTTCACCAAGCGCTATGGCCTGAAGACGCTCGTGTGGTTCGAGACCCACCAGGACATCGTCGCCGCAATCGCGCGCGAGAAGGAGATCAAGCACTGGACCCGGACCCGTAAGGTTCGGCTGATCCACGAGGCTAATCCCGCTTGGCACGACATGTGGCCGGACATCTCGGCGTGACGTGAGCCGACGCTTCCCCGTCATGCCCGCCTTCGCGGGCATCCACGACTTCCTTCCAACCGCGCCGCCTTACGCTCAAGTCGTGGATACCCGGCCTGCGGCCGGGCATGACGAGGGGCTCGGTCGCACCTGATCTTGAGCCGTCATGCCCGTCTTCGCGGGCGTACACGGCTCCTTCAGCTTACTTGGGGCGAAGTCTTGCTTGAATGTGCGGACAAACTACGCCTAGCATCTGGGACTAGGTGAACTTGCCTTGCGCTAGACCGGGTGTCGCATTTCGATTGGTTTTTCGCTCTTCATCGACGAGGCAGGCGATGAAGGCATCGACAGGGTGAGGCCGATTGATCCGGACGGGGCTCCGGAGTACTTCGTTATGTGCGGCTTATTAGTAAGGTCCAATAGACTTCCAGAGCTTTCAGACCACCTTAACAAAATGAAGGCTGAAGTTGCGCTATCGTCTTCGACAGAAATCCATTTCAGGGATCTTGAGCAAGAAATCCAGCTAAAACTTCTGTCTGGATTAGGTGCATTCAAATGCGGCATTATTGCTGTCGTCTCCAACAAGAGGAATATGAGACGGTATCGCAATCGGCGGATCGAGCGAAAGTTGAATGAGATCGACGGCAAGGGCCGAATACGACCCCAGAGAAATAGCTGGTTCTATAATCATATATTCAGATATCTTCTCGAAAGAGCAAGCGCTGAGTGCAATCGCGTGACCCAGGCTGCATACGGTGAAGTTCGGACGATCAATGTGATTTTCGCTCAG
This sequence comes from Hansschlegelia sp., assembly GCF_035538955.1. Lineage (NCBI taxonomy): Bacteria > Pseudomonadati > Pseudomonadota > Alphaproteobacteria > Hyphomicrobiales > Methylopilaceae > Hansschlegelia > Hansschlegelia sp. The sequence continues at coordinate 160,225 of NZ_DATLJK010000017.1, read as the reverse complement.
AAGAGGGGATTCAATTACGCTCAGTCCCGGGCATATCTAGAGAAGTTGCGCGTCGAAAGACACGACCGCAGCTATTTCAACAACAAGCAACAAATTACGTGGAGCGTAGTTGACCCGATGGCGGTCGTTAGTGCGCGCCCCAAGACCACACCCGGGCTCCAGCTGGCTGATTGCGCCGCCAGCGGGATACATCGTGCTATTGACGAAGATTGGTATGGCTGCGCTCGGCCGGACTATCTGGAGGCGCTCGTCCCACGACTTCTGCAAAGAGAAGGTTCGGCCAAGAATTTCGGGTTTACATTGTTACCCGAGAATTTTTCCGATCCCTTATCGGATACCCAACGGAAGGCTTTAGCGCTCGTGGGGTACAGATTGCGACACAGTTCCCGTCACATCCCCGAATAGTTCGGGCCTCCCCCGCCTTCCGGAGCGACCCAGACGATATTCTGATTCGGGTCCTTGATGTCGCAGGTCTTGCAGTGGACGCAGTTCTGGGCGTTGATCTGGTACTTGGGCTCAGGCCCCTCCTCCAGCCACTCATAGACGCCCGCTGGGCAGTAGCGCTGCGACAGGCCGGCGTAGACGTCGTGCTCGGATGACTTCTGCAGCGACAAATCCTTCACCCGGAGGTGCACGGGCTGGTGCTCCTCGTGATTGGTGTTGGACAGGAAGACCGAGGACAGCCGGTCGAAGGAGATCTCGCCGTCCGGCTTCGGATAGGCGATGCGCTGGCACTCGCTGGCGGGCTTGGTGGCGGCGTAGTCCGGCTTGCCGTGCGGCAGCGTGCCGAACAGTTTTAGGCCGAACTGTTCGGCCCACATCGCCGCGCCGCCCAGCATCACGCCGAGGCGGGTGCCGTATTTCGACCAGAGCGGCTTGACGTTGCGCACCGGGCGCAGATCGGCGCCGACCGGGCTGTTGCGCCAGGCGTCCTCGTAGGACGACAGCTCGTCATGGGCGCGGTCGGACTTGAGGGCCTCAAAAATGTGCTCGGCGGCGAGCTTGCCGGTCAGCACCGCATTGTGGCTGCCCTTGATCCGCGGGACGTTCACGAAGCCCGCCGCGCAGCCGACCAGCGCGCCGCCGGGGAAGGCGAGCTTCGGGACCGACTGGAAGCCGCCCTCGGTGATGGCGCGCGCGCCATAGGAGAGCCGCTTGCCGCCCTCCAGCGTCGGGCGCACCGAGGGGTGCTGCTTGAAGCGCTGGAACTCCTCGAAGGGCGAGAGGTACGGGTTTTCGTAGTTCAGATGAACCACGAAGCCGATCGCCACCAGATCCTCGCCGTAATGGTAGAGGAACGAGCCGCCGCCGGTCTTGTCGTCGAGCGGCCAGCCGAAGGAATGCTGCACCAGGCCGGGCTTGTGCTTCTCGGGCGCGACGCGCCACAGCTCCTTGAGGCCGAGGCCATACTTCTGGGGCTCGCGCCCCTCATGCAGCGCGAATTTCTCGATCAGCGCCTTGGAAAGCTGGCCGCGCGCGCCCTCGGCGAAGATCGTGTACTTGCCGCGCAGCTCCATGCCGCGGGTGAAGTTCGGGCCGGGCGTTCCGTCGCGGTTCACCCCCATGTCGCCGGTCGCGACGCCGACCACCGCGCCGTCTTCGCCGAACAGAACCTCATTGGCCGCAAAGCCCGGATAGATCTCGACGCCGAGCGCCTCGGCCTTGGCGCCCAGCCAGCGGCAGACATCGCCCAGCGAGACGATGAAATTGCCGTGGTTCGACAGGATTTTGGGCATGCCGAAATTCGGCAGACGCAGCGCCTTGGCTTCAGTGAGGTAGAGGAAGCGGTCGTCCGTCACCTCGGTGCGGGCGAAGCTCTCGGGCTCGTCGCGCCAGCCGGGCAGCAGCGCGTCGAGGCCGACCGGGTCGACCACCGCGCCGGACAGGATGTGGGCGCCGACCTCAGAACCCTTTTCGAGCACGACGACGGAAATGTTCTCGTCGAGCTGCTTGAGGCGGATCGCGACGGCGAGGCCTGCGGGCCCGGCGCCGACCACGACCACGTCGTAGTCCATGGCCTCGCGCTCGGGCAGTTCCGCCATGCTCTCGTCCGCCATGTCCCGCGTCTCCTCACGCTCGTCGCCTGGAACCGTTCGCATCTGCTGCGCTGCGAAACTAGGGCGACATTCGTCCGAGAAAGCGCGTCCTTAGGCGGAGAAGGCGAGCAAGTTATTTCGGGTTTTCGCGCGTCAGCCGCTCGCGCTGGCGCTCGAGCTCCTTCTTGAGCTCCTCCTTGTTGACGCCGGCGCGCTGCTCGGGCGTGCGCGGCGTCGGGTCTTCCGGGCGCGTCGCGTTGAAGGCGTCCGCGGGGGCGTGGTCGGTCTTAGCCGGCTGGTTCGCCATGGCTCATCTCCTGGCCTTGCGCGGCCTGTGCGGCCGCAAGGGAGCAGGAGGCTAGCGCGGCGCGCGGCCGCGGCGAGGCCTATTCGGGCGTCTGCTCGATCACGCCGTACCAGCCGAGGCCGCGATAGGTCTCGTAGCCGGGCGTGCGGTGGAACGCGATCAGATGGCCCGCGGCGTCGAGATAGCTGCCGCTCTCGCGGCCTTCGGTCTTGAGCGGGAAGCGCTCGGTCAGCGCGCCGCGGCCGTCGGAGGCGGCGATCACCCGGTCGGCCGCGTCGACCAGCAGCACGCGCGAGCGGCGCGCCTCGGCCGGGTCGAGCCGCACGCCGGTGACGACCGAGCGGGCCTGAGGCTGCCAGTCGAAATGGATCGCCAGCACGCCGGTGACGCGGCCGTCGACGGCCCCGCCCTCGCGCACCGTCGCCACATAGGTCGCGACCTCGGCCCCGCCGAGCTTGTCGCAGGCCTCGATGTCCGCGACCGCGAACTCGTCGCCCGAGGCGAGCCCGCGGCCGAGCGCGAACCAGCGCTTCTGCGAGACGTCGGCGCCCACGACGCTGAAGCGGTCCGGCCGGCCGTTGGCGATCACGCGGCCCTTCAGGTCGCAGAGCCAGAGGTCGAGATAGACCGTGTAGGACGACAGGATCACGCCGAGCCGCTGGCTGGCGTAGGCGCAGGCGGCCGGCGTCGGCTCGCGCGCGCAGTCGACCACGGCGCTGTCGGTCGCCCACCAGCGCACGTCGCAGGTCCGCTCATAGAGGTTGCGGTCGATGATCTCGACCGCGTTGAGCGCGAGGTCGACGAGCCGCTCGCTGCGCGCCGCGCCGGCGAGCGCCGTGACCGCCTCGCGCAGCGAGTCGACGCGCTCGGTGAGGTCGACGCCGAGGCCCTGCGCCAGGCGCTGGATCTCGCTCGCGACGATCTTGACCTCCTGGGCGACGACCGAGAAGCCCGCGCCCTTGTCGCCCGCATGCGCCGCCTCGATCAACGCGTTGAGCGCCAGCAGGTGCATGCGATGCGTAATGTTGTGGATCGCCGTGATGTTGGCCGAAGCCGTGTTCTTCAGCTCGGCCGCCGAATCCCCCACCACCGTCGAAAGCGACTGGTTCCCGCTGGCCTCCGCCCGCGCTAAATTCTGCATCGCACACCTCCGATGTTGCGCTGCGGAATCTGTCCCATATTGGTTATCCGACAGTTACGGCGCGAATAGTCTGCGGATGGTATTCTTGCTGACGAGCCGATTTGTCGCAGATGCTGTGTTCGGCCGGCGCGTAAGGGAGTCTAGCGAAGCAACGGCATAGTTTTATTGCTGCGTCATGTATCTTTTATGGGCGTTCGCTCAATGTTTAGGCGGCTTCGCAGTATGACTGGGCGGGCGAGCCGCCCAAACGCCGGGCGGTCGGTTCCGTCTGAAGGACAGCGTCGGCCGCGGCGCCTATAATGGCCGCATGACGCTGCCCCTGCCCTCTCGCGACGATCTGCGCGCGCTGCTCGAATGGCAGCTCGCAATGGGCGCCGACGTCGCGATCGAGGAAGTCCCGCAGGATCGCTTCGCGGCCGACGCCGCGCGCTCGAAACGGCCGGCGGCCGCGACGCCGCAGCCGATGCCTGCGCCCTCGCCCGCCGCGCTGCTCGCGACGCCTGACGAGTCGATCTCCGCCGCGCGCGAGGCGGCCGCCTCCGCGGCCACGCTCGACGAACTCCGCCAGATTCTCGAAAGCTTCGAGGGCTGCGCGCTCAAGGCGACCGCCAGCCGCACCGTGTTCGCCGATGGCGCGCCCGGCGCGCGGCTGATGCTGGTCGGCGAGGCGCCGGGCCGCGAGGAGGACCTTTCGGGCCTGCCCTTCGTGGGTCGCTCCGGGCAGTTGCTCGACCGCATGCTGGCGGCGATCGGGCTCGACCGCTCCTCGGTCTACATCGCCAACGTCATTCCGTGGCGCCCGCCCGGCAACCGCACGCCGACCCCGCAGGAGACCGAGACCTGCCTGCCCTTCATCCGGCGCCAGATCGAGCTGTGCGATCCGGACATACTGGTCGCGCTCGGCGGCGCCTCGGCGCAGAGCCTGTTCCGCGCCCGCGACGGCATTCTCAAGCTGCGCGGCAAGTGGCTCGACTACGACATCGGCGGCCGGCCCGCCAAGGCGATGGCGACGCTGCACCCCGCCTATCTGCTGCGCAGCCCGGCGCAGAAGAAGTTTGCCTGGCGCGATCTCAAGGCGATCCGCCGCGCGCTCCAGGAGACGCCGCCGCGGCGGGCCTGAGGGGCGGCCGCGCTTTGAGGCGCGGCCGCCTGGCTCAGCGCTGGCCGCCAGAGGCCAGAATGGCTGCGCCGGTCACCCAGCTCGACTGGTCGGAGGCGAGGAACAGCACGACCTTGGCGATGTCCTCCGGCGCGCCGATGCGGCCGAGCGGCGTCGAGGCGATCATCTGCTGCTCGAATTCGCTGCCCTTCACGCCCGCGGTCACGAAACCTTCGGTCTCGGTGCCGCCGGGGTTCACGGCGTTGACCCTGATGTTGCGGGGGCCGAGTTCCGCGGCGAGCGAGCGGGTGATGGAGTCGAGCGCCGCCTTGGTGGCGGAATAGACCGACGTCGTCGGATAGGCCGCCGTGCTGGCGACCGACGATACGTTGATCACGCTGCCGCCGTTCGGCCCGAAGTGCTTGAGCGCTTCGCGGGTGGCGAGCAGCGGCCCGAGCACGTTGACGTCGAACTGGCGTCGGTACTGTTCCTCCGTCACCTCCTCGAGCGCTGCGAACTGGTAGACGCCGGCGTTGTTGACCAGCACGTCGAGCTCGCCAAACGCCTTCGCGGTCTCGTCGAACAGCCGTCTCACGTCGGCGGCTTTCGACATGTCGGCATGGACCGCAACTGCGCGACCGCCTTTCGCGGTGATCTCGGCGACGACCTTTTCGGCGCCCGCTTTATCGGAGGCGTAGTTCACCACCACCGCCGCGCCGGCGGCGCCAAGAACCTTCGCGATGCCGGCGCCGATGCCCTTGGACGCCCCGGTCACGATCGCCGTTTTGCCTGTCAGTTCGCTCATCCGTGTTCCCCTTGAGGAGCTGTTTCGTTTCGACGATTAGATGAGTGTCGAAGTGACAGACGCAAGAGGCGGCTCGGCAGAATTCGGGAACAGGCGGAGCGGTGGTGAGGCGCAGGATTCGCGACGGCATGCCGCTCCGCATCCAAGCACCCGTCCCGTTCGCTGGCGACGGAACCTGCGGGTCGGGTCCGAGCGTGGCGAGGCTTCAGACGGCGCAGCAGGCGCCGCCGGAAGGAGAACTCAGATTTCCGAAAGCCGCTTCAGATAGGCGGCGAGCACGTCGCGACGGAGCGCCAGATTGGCGAACTTGCCCTCGCGCACGATCTCGATGAGCCCGGCGGTCTCGAGCTCCTTGACGTGATGGGAGAGCGTGGCGGCGCTGATCTCCTGCGCCTCATGCAGGGCGCTGCAGGGCGTCGCGGCGTCGCACGCGCCAAGCTCCCTGAGGATCTGCACGCGCCGCGGCTCGGCGAGCGCGCGCGCGATCCGCTCGAACTGACGGTCCGAGAGCTCCAGGTCTGCCGGCTGTTCCATGCCGACTAGATAGTGCGCGCCGCCCCGCGATGCGAGCGCGGCGCGCCAGAGCCTCAATCGACGGCGCAAACCTCGACGAGGTTGTCCGAGAAGGTCGGCGAGTGGCCCATGCCGCCAAAGGCGGAGGACGAGATGATGTTCACCGCCCCGCCCCGGTTGAGCGTGCGCCAGTAGCCGAGCGAGGCGACCACCACGCCCGCGGGCACGTCGTCGGTCACGCGCGCGGCGCCGTGGAACTGGCCGCGGTCGTTGAACACCCGCACCAGAGCGCCCTCGCTCACCCCACGCGACTGCGCGTCGGCCGGGTTGATCAGGATCGCCTGCTCGCCCTGTACGGCGATCTTGCGCTCCTCATTGGCGTATTGCGAGTTGAGGAAGGCGTGGCTCTTCGGCGAGACGATGTTGAGCGGATATCTCTGCGCCTTCTCCGGCGCCGTCTCGGCGCGCTCATAGGGCGCGACATAGCCGGGCAGCGGATCGAGCTTCTCGCCGCCCTGGCGGGCCTCATACATCTGCCGGAACGGCGGCGCGACGAAGTTGCCGGTGGTCGCGGCGGTCTCGGAATAGAACTCGACCTTGCCGGACGGCGTCGGGAAGTTGCCTTCCGCGTGCGGGGTGCGGGTCGACGGGTCGCCCACCGCGAGGCGCCAAAAACCGTGCTGGCGGAAATAGTCCATGTCGCAGCCGGCCATCTTGGGGCTCGACCAGTCGATGTACCACTCCATGAGCTCCTTCTCGCTCATGGAGAACTGCGGCTCCTTGAAGCCGAAGCGCTTGGCGAGGCGCCGGAACAGCTCGGCGTTGGAGACGCATTCGCCCGGCGCCTCGATCGCCTTCTCGTTCAGCGTGAAGAAGAAGTGGCCCCACGAGAACATCATGTCGTCGTGCTCGGCCGCCATGGTGGCCGGCAGCAGGATGTCGGCGTAGCGCGCCGTGTCGGTCAGGAAGTGCTCGGACACCACCGTGAACAGATCCTCGCGCTCGAGGCCGCGGACGATCTTGTCGGTGTCGGTCGACTGCGAGACCGGATTGCAGTTGTAGACCATGAGCGCGTGGACGCCCGGGTTCAGCCCGGCCTCCCCGGTCAGCGCCTCGCCGAGCTTCAGCACGTTGATGGTGCGCGTGCCCTCGGGGATCAGGTCGGGACGGCAGACCCGGTCCCAATGCACCGGGAACTCCCAGAGCGGCATCTGGTAGATGCCGCCGCCCGGATCCTTCCACGAGCCGGTCAGCGCCGGCAGCGAGAAGATCGCCCTGAGCGCCTGGCTGCCGCCGGCGGAACGCTCGACGGCGACGCCCGGCCTCAGCGCGGCGTTGCGCGTGGTGGCGTATTCATGCGCCAGCATGCGGATGTCTTCCGCCTTCACGCCGCACAGCGTCTCGGCGTATTCGGGCGTGAACGGCGCCGCGCGCTCCTTCAGCTGATCGAAGCCGACGGTGTACTTCTCGACATAGTCCATGTCGCAGAGGTTGCCGTTGATGATCACGTTGATCATCGCCATCGCGAGCGCGCCGTCAGTGCCCGGGCGCGGCATGATGTGCCAGTCGGCTTCCTTGGCGGTGCGCGACTTGTACGGGTCGATCACCACCACCTTGGCGCCGTTGCGCTGCGCGTCCTTGACGATGTGCCAGTGATGCAGATTGGTGCTGATCGAGTTGCAGCCCCAGATCACGATATACTTCGACTGGGTGAAGCTGAGCGGGTCGGTGCCGTTGGTCGGGCCGTTGGTCAGCAGCCAGGCGGTGCATGAGCCGGAGCCGCAGAAGGTCTTTTCCGCGACCGTCGCGCCGAGCTTGTTGAAGAAGGCGTCGCCGACCGTGAGGCCCTGCACCAGCCCCTCATTGCCGAGATAGTTGTAAGGCAGGATCGCCTCGGGCGTATGGGTCCGCGCCACCTCGGCGAACCGCTCGAAGATCGTGTCGAGCGCCTCGTCCCACGAGATCCGCTCGAATCTCCCCTCGCCCTTCGGACCGACCCGCTTCATCGGGAACATCAGCCGGTCGGGATTGTAGTGGTGCTTCTCGAAATCCTTGACCTTCACGCAGAGCGAGCCGCGGGTCATCGGATGCTCTGCGTTGCCCTTCACCGAGACCAGCCGGCCGGCCTCGGTCGTGTAGATCATCGCGCAGGTGTCGGGGCAGTCATGCGGACAGGCGCCGAGATGCGTCTCGGTCTCGGCGGAGGCTTGTTCGAGCATGGCGGTCTCCGGGCGTTGAACGGCGTTTCGCCGGCGGGGCCATCGAGGCGTCCTATCGGCCGATTGGTCAGATGATAGGCGCGGAGGCGGGCGGATCACAAGCCGCCCCGGAACGATCCCGGGCCGCGCCGCCTTACCTCCCGACGCCGCGGCCCGCCCGCGGACCCAAGGAGGCAAAATCATGAGGAATGCACTGTTGCTTGCAGCCGGCGCGCTGGCGCTCTCGACGGCCGCGCAGGCCGACGCGATCGTCCGGCAGGAGACCCAGATCGGCGTCTATTCCGCGCCGGTCGCGGGCGCGACGCCGCAGGCGCGTGAGAACCCTGCGCCGGACACCACCATGCTGGAGCAGCGGCGTAAGACCACCGTGACCCCTGTGCCCAGCGAGCGAGTGATCGAGCAGCCGGCGGAGACCGGCTCCGTCGAGATCCGTCGCGCGCCCCAGTAAGCCTGAGGGCGCTCCACGCCGGCTACGTAAACGCCGTGTGAAGATCGCGCTGCACCGCACGCATGACTGGCATGCCAGAACCACGCTTTTGCGCAGGGCTTTGGCATGCCAGATAAGCGTCACAGGGATCGCGGCGCTTCACGCGCCACAACAAACGGTGTGGATCAATGGCTTACGTTTCCGTCACGCATAACGATGTCGCGCATTCGGGCTTCCTCGCTCGCGTCGCTTCGTTCTTTGCTGCGCTGCAGCGCGCCGACCAGCGTGTCGGCTATGCGCCCTACTTCGGGCTCTAAGGTTTTCTCTGGTCCGTTTTCCCTCCCCCTCCCGGACCAAGAGCTGGGCCGCCCCATTCGGGCGGCCCTTTTTTTTGCCCTGAGCGCAATGTCACAAAGGTGATGCGCCGCAAGCGTTGGAACGCCGGCCAGCCCGTGGCAGCTTGCCCCTAAGAACGCGCTCATAAGAACCTCGGGGGATTCGTGCGGCGGAATGGGGTAAGCGGCGTCGGGGCCATGGCCTTCGCGCTCGGAATGGTCGCGGCCTGCGCCGCAGCGGGCGCGGCGCGCGCCGACGCCGACGAGGACGAGCAGGAGCCCTCGATCCTCGACAGCGTGGCGGCCTTCAAGGACATCGCCGAGGCGCGCGACGCGCTCGCCGAGCGCGGCATCCGGTTCTCCGGCTTCTACTTCTCGGACGTCCGCGGCAATCTCACAGGCGGCATGCGCCGCGGCGCGACCTATAGCGGGCTGCTGAAGCTCGGCGTCGACGTCGACGCCGAGAAGGTCGCCGGGATCGAGGGCGGCCGGCTGCACGCCGACATGCTGCAGATCCACGGCCGCGACCTGTCCGACGAATATATCGGCAACGTGCTGTCGGTGAACGACATCGGCGCGCGCCCCACCACTCGCCTGTTCGAGCTCTGGTACGAGCAGAAGTTCGGCGACCGCCTCGCCGTCAAGGTCGGCCAGCTCGCCGCCGACGAGGAGTTCATCAAGAGCGACTACGGCGAGGCCTTCCTGGACGCGACCTTCGGCTGGGCCGGGCCGCCCTCCGAAAACCTGCCGTTCGGCGGGCCGGCCTATCCGCTCGCAGCCCTCGGCGCGCAGGCGACCGTCGAGGCGAGCGAGAACCTCACGCTGGTCACGGCGATCTACAATGGCGCCGCCGCCAATCCGGACGCCGAGGACCCCGAGAAGGCCAACCGCCACGGCCTGAACTTCCGGCTGAAGGACCCGCCGCTGGTCATCGCGGAGGCCCGCTACCGCTACAACCAGGGCGAGGACGCCGCTTGGCTGCCCGGCTCGCTGAAGCTCGGAGGCTACGGCCATTTCGGCCATTTCGACGATCTGAAGTGGGGAACCGACGGGCTCGTGCTGGGCTCGCCCGGCAGCAATGGCGACCCGCGCCGCCATTCGGGCGACGTCAATTTCTACGCGGTGCTCGACCAGCAGATCTACCGCGCTCCCGGGGATGATCCGGAAAAGGGCGTCGGCGTGTTCGCCCGCGTGATCGCCGGTCCGAAGGACCGCAACACGATTGATTTCTACCTCGACGGCGGGATCGTGGCGTCCGGCATGATCCCCGGCCGGCCGGACGATCTGTTCGGCTTCGCCCTCGCCTACGCCAACTTCTCCCCGCGGCTCGCCGACGCCGACCGCGCGGCGGACCCGGGCGGCCCCGCCCGCAAGTTCGAGGCGGTGTTCGAAGCGACCTACAAGGCGCAGATCGTGCCCGGCCTCACGGTCCGGCCGACCTACCAGTACGTCATGCGTCCCGGCGGCGGGGTCGACAATCCGGAGCGCGCCGGCTCGCAAAAGATTCGAGACGCCCATGTGTTCGGCGTCACGACGCTGGTGACCTTCTGAGGGCCAGCCGCCGGCGGAGGGCTAGTGATAGCCCTCGCCGGCCCGCACCTTGCCTCTGAACAGCCAGTACACCAGCACCGTGTAGCCGATGATGATCGGGAACATGATCGCCACGCCGATGCCGGCGAAGATCTGCGACGCGGGCGCGGCGGCGGCGTCCCAGAAGGTCACGTGCGGCGGAACCAGATAGGGGAAGGTGGAGATCGCAAGCCCCAGGAAGCCCAGCAGGAACAGCACGATCGAGCCGAAGAAGGGGCCGATCTCGCGCCCGTTCTCAAGGCCGCGCCACACCAGATAGGCGACCCCGAGGGCGATCAGCGGGATCGGCCACAGGAACAGGAAGTTCGGCAGCGAGAACCAGCGGTCCCAGATCCGGTCGATCGCGAGCGGCGTCCACAGGCTGACGAGGCCCATCGCGACCAGCACGGCGGCGAGCAGCGGGGGCGCCTGGCGGCGCGACCGGCGGGCGACTTCCTCATCGGTCTTCATGTTGAGCCAGGTGGCCCCGAGCAGCGCATAGCCGAGCACCACGCCGACGCCGCAGAGCAGGCTGAACGGCGTCGCCCAGTCGAACGCCCCGCCGGCGAATTGCGGCCCGATGTTGGGCTGCGTCTGGACATTGATCCCCTGGATCAGGCCGCCGAGGATCAGCCCCTGGCAGAAAGCGGCGAGGATCGAGCCGCCCGCGAAGGTGATGTTCCATACGCTCTTGTTCGGCTTCGCCACCCAGCGGAACTCGAACGAGACGCCGCGGAAGATCAGCGCGAGCAGCATCACGATCACCGGCAGGTAGAGCGCCGGCATGACGATCGCGTAGGCTTTCGGGAACGCGACCCACAGGCCGCCGCCGCCGAGCACTAGCCAGGTCTCGTTGCCGTCCCAGAAAGGCGCGACCGTGTTCATCATCTGGTCGCGCTCGTGCTCATCCTTGGCGAACGGGAAAAGGATCCCGATGCCGAGGTCGAAGCCGTCGAGGATCACGTACATCGCGACCGCCGCCGCGATGACCCAGCCCCAGGCGAGTGGCAGGTACCATTCCATGGCCGTCACCCCGCCGCCGGTTCTGGGCCGCCCGCGATGGCGCCGCGGGTGGCGTCCTGCGCGGCCGAGAGCGGCCTGTTGGCTGCGCCCCCGCGGGGCGGAGCGATGATCGCCGGGTCAGGCCCGCGATTGATCAGCCGGTTGATGTAGTACACGCCGACCGAGAACACGCAGCAATAGACCAGCACGAACAGGGTGAGCGAGATCACCAGGCTTCCGGTGCTGACCGGCGACATCGCGTCGGCGGTCCGCAGGATGCCCCAGGCCACCCAGGGCTGACGGCCGACCTCCGTAACGATCCAGCCCGACAGGATTGCGATGAAGCCAAGCGGCCAGACATAGGAGGCGGCCTTGAGGTACCAGCGCGTCTCCCACAGCGTGCCGCGCCACCACAGCCAGGCGCCGGCGAGCCCCGTCGCGATCAGCAGCATGCCGATCGCCACCATGACGCGGAACGCGAAGAACACCGGCAGCACCGGCGGCCGCTGGTCCGGCGGGAAATCGCGCAGCCCCTTGATGCGGCCGTCCCACTGATGGGTCAGGATCAGGCCGGAGACGCGCGGCAGCGCGATGTCGAAGTCGTTGCGCTCGGCCTTCTGGTTCGGGATCGCGAACAGCGACAGCGCCACCGGCTCATTGCCGTTCCAGTGACCCTCCATGGCCGCCACCTTGGCGGGCTGGTGGTGCAGCGTGTTGAGGCCGTGCTGGTCGCCGATGATCAGCTGAAGCGGCGCCACGATCGCGATCATGCCGACCGCCATCCGCACCATGGTGCGCGCGTCCTCGCCGAACCTGTTGGCGAGCAGATAGCGGCAGCCGACCGACAGCACGACCACGGCCGTCGTCAGATAGGCGGCCGTCATCATGTGCGCGAAGCGATAGGGGAAGGACGGATTGAAGATGATCTGCAGCCAGTCGAGCGGATAGGCGACGCCGTCCCGAACCTCGAAGCCGGCCGGCGTGTGCATCCAGCTGTTGGCGGAGAGAATCCAGAAGCCGGAGATCGCCGTGCCGGTCGCCACGATGCAGGCCGACAGCACGTGCAGCCAGACCGGCACCCGGTCCCAGCCGAACAGCATGATCCCGAGGAAGGTCGCCTCGAGGAAGAAGGCGGTCAGCACCTCGTAGCCGATCAGCGGCGCGACGATGTTGCCCACAACTTCCGAATAGCGGCTCCAGTTGGTGCCGAACTGGTAGCTCAGCACGATTCCGGAGACGACGCCCATCGCGAAGGAGACCGCGAAGATCTTGGTCCAGAAGCGCGCCAGGCGATGAAATCGGTCCGCGCCGGTCTTGGCCCAGATCAGCAGCAGCGTCGCCACATAGGCGGAGATGCCGATCGAGAACGCCGGGAACACGATGTGGAAGGAGACCGTGAAGGCGAACTGCAGCCGGGCGATCAGGTTCGGGTCGAAGTCCATCGGTCCCTCCGGCAGCCGGACGGGACGCACGGTCGCGCGGCCCCCCATCGGAATGGTTATAAGCCGGCGCACTCCGCGACGATAGTTGACGGATCGTCCAAGACCGACTGCTCGCGCGAACGCGCCGCGCTATGTGAGGCCGGGGTGGTTGCGAGGGAGCGCCGATGCGCTGGGAAGATTTTCGCCGCAGTGACAACGTCGACGACGTTCGTGATTCGGGCGGCGGAGGCGGCTTCCGCTTTCCGGGCGGCGGAGGCGGGATCGGCATTGGCGGCCTGATCGTCGTCGGGCTCGTTTCCTGGGCGCTCGGGGTCGATCCGCGGCTTATCCTCAGCGGCATCGAGGGGATGCAGGGCGGCGGCTCCGGCTATGAGCAGAGCGCGCCCGGGCAGCGGCGCGAGCTGTCGGCGGAGGAGCAGAAGCAGGGCGACTTCGTGCGCGCGGTGCTGGCGCAGACCGAGGACGTCTGGACCGACCTCTTCAAGCAGTCGGGCTCGAACTACACCAAGCCCCGCCTCACCCTGTTCAGCGGCATGACCCGTTCGGCCTGCGGCCGCGCCCAATCCGCGATGGGGCCGTTCTACTGCCCGAGCGACCAGCGGGTTTACCTCGACACGGAGTTCTTCGACGAGCTGTCGCGCCAGTTCCGCGCGCCCGGCGACTTCGCCCGGGCCTATGTGATCGCGCACGAGATCGGGCACCACGTGCAGGACGAACTCGGCATTCTGGCGAAGGCCAACAGCGCGCGCGAACGGGCCGGCTCGCAGGAGGAGTCGAACGCCATCTCGGTCCGGATCGAGCTGCAGGCCGACTGCTTCGCCGGGGTTTGGGCCTATTGGGCCGACAAGAAATACCACGTGCTCGAGCAGGGCGACGTCGAGGGCGCGCTGAAGGCCGCAAGCCAGATCGGCGACGACACGCTGCAGCGCCGCTCCGGCGGCGAGGTCGTGCCGGACAGCTTTACGCACGGCTCGTCCGCCCAGCGGGTGAAGTGGTTCCGCACGGGGCTCGAGGCCGGCGATCCGAAACAGTGCAACACGTTCGCGGCCCGCAGCCTGTAGCCGGAACGGAACATCGCGGGCCGGCGATGGTTCGGAAGGTGCGGACAAGGCAGCCCGTCCGCGCGTTCCGGAGCCCCGCATGGCGCAGCAGATACCCCTGAGCGACGACGACCGTGCGTTCGATCCCGACCGGGACGCTGAACGCGGCGACAAGACCCACGAGGTCGCGCCCGACGTCGCCTATCGGCGGCTCGCCATCGTCAATGTGGCGTTCATCGGCTTGCCGGGCGCGGCCGACCGCGAATGGGTGCTGGTCGACGCCGGGCTGACGGCGTCGGCTGGCTTCATCCGGGCGGCGGCCGAGGAGCGCTTCGGCGCCGGCTCCAGGCCCGCCGCGATCGTGCTGACGCATGGCCATTTCGACCATGTCGGCGCGCTCGAGACGCTGGCCGAGGAGTGGGACGCGCCGGTCTATGCGCATCCGCTGGAGCATCCCTATCTGGACAGCTCAGCCGCCTACCCGCCCGGCGACCCCTCTGTCGGCGGCGGCGCGATGGCGGCGTTGTCGCGGTTCTATCCGCGCGATCCGGTGAATGTCGGCGCGCGGCTGCGGGCGCTGCCGCCCGATGGCGGCGTGCCGCACCTGCCGGGCTGGCGCTGGATCGCGACGCCCGGCCACAGCGTCGGCCATGTTTCGCTGTGGCGCGAGCGCGATCGCCTCCTGATCGCCGGCGACGCCTTCGTGACGACGCGGCAGGAGAGCGCCTATGCGGCGCTCACCCAGGAGCCCGAGATGCACGGGCCGCCGATGTACTTCACCGTCGACTGGGATGAGGCGGAGGCCTCGGTGCGGCGGCTCGCGGCGCTCGAGCCGGAGATCGCCCTGACCGGGCACGGCGAAGCCATGGCCGGGCCGCACATGCGGGCCGCGCTGCACGCGCTCGCCGAGCGCTTCCGGGCGGTCGCCGTGCCGGCGCAGGGCCGCTATGTCGGCGCGCCCGCCTGCGTAGAGGATCGCAGCGCCTATCCGGCGCCGGACTAGATCCGCGCGGCGGCGAACCGCAGGCCGCGCCAGAGCAGCTTGGAGAGCGAGCCCAGGACCAGGCCGCCGAACCACATCAGCGCGCCCCAGAGATGCCGCAGCAGCATCTCGCCGACCCGGATCGAGGTGCGGAACACGCGCAGGCTCGCTCTGCCGGTGAGTTCGGCCACCGCCCGGCTCTTGGCGCCGAACCGGGTGGCGAAGCGGCGGAGCTCCGGCAGCTCGTCGACGTTGCGGACGTATTTCATCAGCCGCACCGTCTCGCCCGCCCCGACCGCGCCGCCGACGGCCTTGAGCTCCGTGGCCGCGCCGGAAAGCGTCCTGAGCGCCGCCGAGCCGCCGGCGGCTTCCGCGGCCGCCGCGCCGCCGCGCGCCTCGATGGCGCCCGTGCGGCGAACCGCAGCGCCGGCGCCGGCCTCGCCGGCCTTCGCCAGCCGGCGGCCGAGATCGGCGGCGAACTCCGCCGTCATCGTGCCGGCGCGGCGGGCCGCCTTGAGGACCGAGAGGCCGAAGCGCGCCGGCGCGGCCGCCCCGAAGGTTGCGTAGCTCGCAGCCGTCACCGCGACGCCCGCCGCCGCAAGCCCCAGGATCAGGTCGCTGTGGTCCTCGCCGCGGGCGAGCTTGCCGCCTTCGCGGGCGAGGTCGCGGACGTCGCCCACCACCGTGAGGTCCGCCGCGAGCGCGCCGGCGAGCGCCGCCGAACCGGCCGCGTCGCCGGTCGCAAAACCGCGCGCAAAGCCGCGTGCGTTCCGCCAGGCGGTCGCGCCCGGGGCCTCAGCGGCTTCGAGCCGCGCGAGCGTCGCGGGCGGCAGCGGCCGACCGAGTTCGGCGCCGAGATCGGCGAAGCCGCGCGCGAGCGGGATGTCCTCGGCGTCGAGGGCCGCGCGCGCCTTGGCGTCGAGCGCCTCCGGGGTCGCGAGTTCGCCGAGGCCGCGCTGGATCGCCACTTCGAGCGGGACCGTGAAGCCGAAGTTCGACGCGGCGCCGACCGCGGCCGCCACGAGGGACGTCGCGAGCGCGAGGCGGCTGCCGCGCGACGCCCAGTCGACCGCCTTCGCGGCTCGCGCGCCCATCAGGCGGCGAGATCCGGCCGACCGCGCGCCGAGGTCGGAGATGCAGTGGCGGTCATGCGGCTCTGGCTCGTGGCGGCGGTTTGTGAAACATGGTCGTCCGGCTGCGCGCCACAAGCCGCGCGGCCGAGGTCACCAGAGCCGCGAGCGCGCGCAGGTTCGCGACGATGCGGTATCATAGCGCCGCTCGGGCGGGAGGAAAACGCCGTGTCGCGGATTGACGAAAGCCGCCCGTTCGTTCCGCTCGGAATTGCGATCGTGACGGTGTCGGACACACGAAGCGCGGCCGAAGACCGGTCCGGCGACACGCTCGCCGCGCGGATCGAGGAGGCCGGCCACAGGGTCTCGGGCCGGAGCATCGTGCGCGACGACCGCGAGGCGCTGCGCTCGGCCGTCGGCTTCTATGTGGCGGACCCTGCGACCGACGTGGTGCTGACGACCGGCGGCACCGGCTTCACCGGCCGCGACGTCAGCCCGGACGCGCTCGAGCCGATGTTCGAAAAGCGCATGGACGGCTTCTCGAACCTGTTCCACGCCTACTCCACGGGCACGATCGGCACCTCCACCCTGCAGTCGCGCGCGACTGCAGGCGTTGCGGGCAAGACCTTCGTGTTCGTGCTGCCGGGTTCGACCGGGGCCTGCCGCGACGCCTGGGACGGCGTGCTCAAGGCGCAGCTCGACTATCGCCACAAGCCCTGCAACTTCGTCGAAATCCTGCCGCGGCTCGATGAGCACCTGAAGCGCGGCAAGCTGCGCGGCGCGCCCTGACGGAGAGCAAGCGGTGGGCAGTTCGGCGCAAGGCTTCAGATACGCCCGCGATCTCACCGGCCGGATCAACGGCAAGTCGTTCTACTGGCGCGTGCCTTCAGACCTGGTCCGCAAGGACGAACTGTTCGCAGCCTTCCGGAGCGAGCTCTGGCTGCCCGACGATCCGGGGCTCGACTGGGACGCGCTGTTCGACGCGCTGTGCGACTTCAGCTGGATGAGCGACGGCACGATCGTCCTCGTGCATGACGCCCTTCCGAGGCTGCCCGAGGAGGATCTGCGGCTCTACCTGTCGGTTCTCAGGGACGCGGCGCGCTGGTGGCGCGTCGGAGATCCGCATCAGCTCGAGGTCGTCTTCCCGGAAGAAGCGCGCGAGCGGATCGCGCAGCTTCTCGCCGGTTGAAGCTCAGCCGGCCGTGCCGGTCCCGGGGGCCGCGGGACGGCCCGGACGCGCAGGAATCGGCTTCTTCTTCGGCATGGGCAGCAGGCCTTCGCGCTGGGCCTGCTTGCGGGCCGCCTTGCGCGCGCGCCGAACAGCCTCGCCCTTCTCGCGATTCTTCCGCTCTGACGGCTTCTCGTAAGCGCGCCGGCGGCGCATCTCGCGGAAGACGCCTTCGCGCTGGAGCTTCCTCTTCAGGGCCCGGAGCGCCTGATCAACGTTGTTTTCTCGAACGACGACTAGCAAAACATCTCCAATCGTTAGGATTCGATAGCGGAAACGACGCCGGACGCCCGACCACGCGGCCGGACGCGAAGGCGCTGACTATTTCACTTGAGCGGCCGCTTATTTAGGCGTTTGAGCCGGAAAAGCAACCTTGCGCCGCTTTCCGAACCCGACGGGCTCCAAAACGGCAGTTCAGGAGAGCCCAGACTGGGCTCTCAGCCATAAAGTCTCGCCACCAGATGGGGTGGCACGCGCAGCATCAGCAGCCCGGCCGTCAGCGCCGCCCGCACGCCGCCGCGCGATGCGGCCTCGGACCGGCTCGCCGGCGCGAGCGCCCGGGCGCGAAGCGCCACGATCCGCCGCCGGCCGATGCGACGGATCAGATCGGCGTCTTCCATCACGGGCAGCGGACGATACCCGCCGAGCCTCTCGTAAAACCGCTTGTGGATCAGCAGCCCCTGCTCGGCGCGCGGCAGGCCGGTGAGGAGACCTGCGACGTCGGCGAGAAACTCCGCCAGCCGAACCCTGCCGCCAAAGCCGTCGAGGCCGTAGCGGAAAACCGCCGCGCGCCGGTCGGCCTCGCCCTGACGCTCAAGCGCGTCGATCAGCGCGCGCACCTCGCGCTGCCAGCCCTCGTCGAGCGCCACGCCGGGCTCGAGGAACAGCAGCCATGGGCCTTTGGCGGCGCGCGCCGCCTCGTCCAGCCGGTCGCCCCGCTTTCCGCCGCCGCGCACGAGATGGCATCCCGCCAAATCGGCGACCTCAGGCGTCGCGTCCGTGGAGCCGCCGTCGACGATCGTCACGTCGCGCACCACGCCGTCCGCCGCCCCCGGAACCAGCGTCGAGAGGGTCGGGACGAGCGCGCGCTCGTGATTACAGGTCGGGATCACCACGCTCAGCATGAGATCTGTCTCTAGCATGCCAGAGGGCTCATGTCCGGTGAGATTCATGGCCTCTGCGCATCACCACGCAGGAAATGCGCCTGCTGTTCTTGATTTGTTCGCAGACCGCGATTACTGTCGCGGTATGGCACAGCCCGCTCTCCGCCTTTCCTCCTTCGTTGAGCCCGTCGCGAACGATGAGCGTCGGCGGCGCGGCCGCGGCGCCGCCAGCAATGCGAGCGGCCGGTTCGAGCCCCTGGAGCGCGTCGAGGAGGATGACGGCTGGGACAGCGCAGGCGACCTGCCGCCGTTCCGGACCGAGGTCGCGCTCGAGACGGCGCGCACCGCCATCACCCGCAACAACTCCCCCGACATCGGCTTCGACCGCTCGATCAACGCCTATCGGGGCTGCGAGCATGGCTGCATCTACTGCTTCGCGCGGCCGAGCCACGCCTATCTGGGGCTGTCGCCCGGCCTCGACTTCGAAACCAAGCTGACCGCGAAGCCGAACGTGGCGGAGCTTCTGCGCCGCGAGCTGGCGGCGCCGTCCTACAAGCCGCGCACCATGGCGCTCGGGACCAACACCGATCCCTACCAGCCGATCGAGAAGACCTACCGGCTGACGCGCAAGATCCTCGAGGTGCTGGAGGAGACCCGCCACCCGGTGGGCATCGTCACCAAATCGGCGCTCGTGCTGCGCGACCTCGACATCCTCTCCCGCATGGCCGCGCAGGGGCTGGCCAAGGTGGCGATCTCGCTGACGACGCTCGACGCCACGCTCGCCCGCCAGATGGAGCCGCGCGCGGCCTCGCCCTCGCGGCGGCTCGCCACCATCGCGGCGCTGAAGGAGGCCGGCGTGCCGGTCGCGGTGCTGACGGCGCCGATCATCCCGGCGCTCAACGACCACGAGATCGACCGGCTGCTGGAATCCGCCGCGGCGGCCGGCGCCGAGGAGGCCGGCTACGTGCTGCTCAGGCTGCCGCACGAGATCAAGGAGCTGTTCTCCGAGTGGCTGCTGGAGCGCCACCCGGCCAAGATGCGCCGCATCCTCTCGCTGGTGCGCGAGACGCGCGGCGGAAAGCTCTATGACGCCGAGTGGGGCAAGCGCCAGAAAGGCGAAGGCGTCGTGGCCTGGACAATCGGGCGTCGCTTCGAGATGGCGGCTCGGCGGCTCGGGCTTGACCGCCGGCATCACAAGCTGAGGACCGATCTGTTCACGCCGCCGGAGCGCGAGCGCGCTGCAGGAAGCGGCGCGCAGCTGTCGCTCTTCTGAGATGTCCGCGGTCTCTCAGCAATTTCGCCATGATGAGCGGCGTTACTCGGCGTCCATGTCCGTCGAAAGGTCAGTCATGCCGGGGCCGTTGCGTCTGTCTCTTGTCACTCTCGGCGTCGAGGATCTCGGACGCTCGACATCGTTCTATGAGGCGCTCGGGCTCCAGCGGTCGCCGGCCAGCACAGACGAGGTCTCGTTTTTCGAGGCCGGCGGCGCGATCCTGTCGCTCTACGGTCGCGACGCGCTCGCGGCGGACGCCGGTCTCGATCTGGCCGGCCGGGGCCCCGGGGCCCAGACGCTCGCCTGGAATCTTGGCTCTTCGGCCGAGGTCGACAAGGCGATCGTGCGCATGGTCGCCGCAGGCGGCGGGCTGGTGAAGCCGGCCGAGAAGACGCCGTGGGGCGGCTATGTGGGCTATGTGGCGGACCCGGACGGCCACCTGTGGGAGATCGCGCATAACCCGTCATTCCCGCTTGGCGCGGACGGGCGCGCGCGCCTGCCGAGGTGAGCCGCCGCGTCAGGCGGCGCCGGCGAGGCAGACGGACGCCGCCGAATCAGGGATGATCAGCGGGCTGATCCTCTGCTTCGAGACCGCATGCCCGCCAAGCCCGCCACGTCCGGACCTGCGCCGAAAATCATCGCCTCGTTCCGGCGGGAGCGGGCGGCCATGAAAGCGGGCGCGCGGCTGGTCGCGGGCGTCGACGAGGCCGGGCGCGGCCCGCTCGCGGGCCCCGTGGTAGCGGCCGCCGTGGTGCTGAACCCGAAGAAGATCCCCGCCGGGCTCGCGGATTCCAAGATGCTCAACGCGGAGCGCCGCGAAGAGCTGTTCGTCGAGATCATGGCTACCGCGGAAGTCGCCTTCACGGCCGCCTCGACCGATCGGATCGAGCGGCTCAACATCCGCGGCGCGACCCTGTGGGCGATGTCACGGGCGGTCGCGAGCCTTTCGGTGCGGCCGGACCTCGCGCTGATCGACGGCCGCGACGCGCCGCCGGGGCTCGCCTGCGCGGCCGAGCCGGTGATCGGCGGCGACGCGCTGGTGCAGTCGATCGCCGCCGCCTCGATCGTCGCCAAGGTGGTGCGCGACCGGATGATGCGCCGGCTCGGCGAGTGCTTCCCGGTCTACGGCTTCGAGCGTCACATGGGCTATAGCACGCCCGAGCACATCGCCGCGTTGAGCGCGCACGGCCCCTGCGCGCATCACCGCCGCGGCTTCGCGCCGATCGCGGCGCTGCTTGCGGCTTAAGGGTTCGTTCACCGCGTTTCTGAACCCCGGCTTTACGTTACCGAACCGAGAATCCCGCCTGTCAGTAGCGTAACCCAGGCGGGTGATTCATGGCGTTCCAGCGTACCGGCGCAGCCCGCGCCGAGCGGCCCGAGGGCTCCGCCCTCCCCCTCGACACGATCCTGATCGGCGACTGCGTCGCCGAGCTCGAGAAGCTGCCCGCCAGCTCGGTCGACATGGTGTTCGCCGATCCGCCCTATAATCTGCAGCTGCAGGGCGCGCTTCACCGCCCCGACGACAGCCTGGTCGACGCCGTCACCGACTCTTGGGACCGGTTCGAGAGCTTTTCGGCCTATGACGCCTTCACGCGGGCCTGGCTGCTTGCGGTCCGGCGTGTGCTGAAGCCGTCCGGCACGCTGTGGGTGATCGGCAGCTACCACAACATCTTCCGCGTCGGCTCGGCGCTGCAGGACCTCGGCTACTGGATCCTGAACGACGTGGTGTGGCGCAAGGCGAACCCGATGCCGAACTTCCGCGGCCGGCGCTTCACCAATGCGCACGAGACGCTGATCTGGGCGGCGCGCGGCGCGGACGCCAAGGGCTACACCTTCAACTACGAGGCGCTGAAAGCCGGCAATGAGGATCTGCAGCCGCGCTCCGACTGGCTGATCCCGATCTGCTCGGGCGCCGAGCGGCTGAAGGGAGAGGACGGCCGCAAGGTCCATCCCACCCAGAAGCCCGAGGCGCTGCTCGCCCGTGTGCTGCTGTCGGCCACGAAACCGGGCGACGTGGTGCTCGACCCGTTCTTCGGCTCCGGCACGACCGGCGCGGTGGCGCGGCGGCTCGGCCGCCACTTCATCGGCGTCGAGCGCGACCGCGATTACGCCGCCGCCGCCGAGGCGCGGATCGCCGGCGTGACGCCGGAAGCCGAGGAGGCGCTGACCGCCGCCCCGGCGAAGCGCGACGCCGCGCGGGTCGCCTTCGCGACCGTGGTCGAGCGCGGCCTGGTCGCGCCCGGCGCCCGGCTGGTCGACGAGCGTGGCCGCCATGAGGCGGTGGTGCGCGCCGACGGCACGATCGCGCTCGGCTCGGTGATCGGCTCGATCCACCGCATCGGCGCGGTCGCGCAGGGCCGCGAGGCCTGCAACGGCTGGACCTTCTGGCATGTCGCGGAAGCCGGCCGGCTGACGCCGATCGACGCCTATCGCGAGGTCATCCGCGCCGAGGACCGGCTGGCGGGCTGAGCGCCGGTCGCGCGCCGAGCGCGACGATCGCTGCGGCGGCGACCAGGATGAGGAAGCCGGCGCGCAGCCCGAAGGCGTGCGACACGAAGCCGATCGCCGGCGGGCCCGCGAGGCCGCCGGCGTAGCCGACGGTCGCGATCATCGACAAAGCCGCGGCCGGCGCGACCCCCGGCACGCGGCCGGCGGCGGAAAACAGCGCCGGCACCACATTGGCGAAGCCGAGGCCCGCGAGCGCGAGGCCCGCATAGGCGACCCAGGCGTTCGGCGCCGCGACCACGAGCAGCAGCGCGAGCGCGGCGATCGCGCCCGAGATCCCCACCGTGAGGGCGGCCCCGAGGCGTTCCAGGATCCGGTCGCCGAACAGCCGGCCGAGGGTCATGGCGGCGGAAAACGCCGCGTAGCCGCTCGCCGCGATCGCGAGCGGCGCGCCTGCGGCGTCGCGCAGGAACACCGCGCTCCACTCCATCATCGCGCCCTCGCAGATGAAGGAGCAGAGCGCCAGCGCGCCGAGCCCGATCACGGCCGCGTTGGGCAGCCGGAAGGCCGGACCCTCGCCGAACGCCTCCGGCTCGGGCAGCGCGAGGCCGAAAGCCGCGATCAAGGCGACCGCCGCCAGCATCAGCGCCGCAAGCGGCATGCCGGGCGCGGCGCCGACGCCAAGCCAGATCAGCCCCGCGGCGGCCGCGCCGCCGCAAAGGCCGCCGATGCTGAAGAAGGCGTGGATCGACGACATGATCGGCCGTCCGAAGGCGCGCTCGACTGCGCCCGCATGGGCGTTCATGGCGATGTCGCAGACCCCGATCGACAGCCCGATCAGAAAGGCGCAGGCGGCGAGCGACGGCTGTGACGGCGCGAAGGGCGGCAGCGCGAGCGTCGCGGCGTAGACCGGCCCCGCCAAGGCGGTGACGCGGGTCGGCCCGTAGCGGTGCGCCAGGAAGCCCGCGAGCGGCATCGAGGCGATGGCGCCGAGCCCCATGCCGAGCAGCACCAGCCCGAGCTCGGCGTCGTTCAGCGCGAGCCCGGCCTTGAGCAGCGGGATGTAGGCGGCCCAGACGCCAAGCCCCGCGCCGGTGACGAAGAACACGGCCGTGACCGCCGTGCGGGCGCGCGAAACGTCCGCGCGGCCGCGCCGGAAGACCTGTTCGGTCACGCGCCGCCTCCGCGGCCCGCGCCGGCATGCGCCGCCACCTTGCGGAACACCGACGGCAGCGCCTCGCCGGCGAGCTCCGCGGCAGCCACCCAGCGCGCTCCCGCCGGCGCCGGCGTGCCGGCCGGCACCCGGGCGGCCAGCACCGCGAGCTCCAGCGCGAAATGGGTAAAGACGTGGGTGACGAGGCCGGGCGTTCTGCGCCATTGCGCGGCGAGCGGCGCCTCGGCCGCGAGTGCATCGACGGGCAGCGAAAGGTCGACGTCGGCGGCCCACCGGCCGGTCGGCGCCTCGGTCATGCCGCCGAGCAGGCCCTTTGGCGGGCGGCTGCGCAGCAGCGCGGCGCCGTCCGGCCGCTCCACCCAGAAGACGACGCCGCGGCGGGTCGGCCGCTCCGCCTTCGGAGCCTTGCGCGGAAACGTCTCCTGGGTTCCTGCGCGCCGCGCGGCGCAAGGCTCGCGCCAGGGACACAGCGCGCAGGCCGGCCGGCGCGGCGTGCAGATGGCGGCGCCGAGATCCATCATGGCCTGCGCGAAGTCGCCGGGACGCGTCGCGGGCGCCAGCAGACCCGTCAGCCGCCTGATCTCGGGCTTCGCCGCCGGCAGCGGCGTCTCGAGCGCGAACAGCCGCGTGACCACCCGCTCGACATTGCCGTCGACCACCGCCGCCGGCAGGTCGAAGGCGATCGCCGCAATCGCGGCCGCCGTGTAGGGCCCGACGCCCGGCAGCGCGAGCAGCTCGGCCTCGGAGGCAGGGAACCGCCCGCCATGCCGCGCCATGACGGCCTGCGCGCAGGCGTGCAGATTTCTGGCGCGGGAGTAGTAGCCGAGCCCGGCCCAGAGCCGCAGCACATCGTCGAGCGACGCCGCGGCGAGCGCGCCGACGTCGGGGAAGCGGTCGAGGAAACGCAGGAAGTACGGTCCCGCGGCCGTCACCGTGGTTTGCTGGAGCATGATCTCCGACAGCCACACGCGGTACGGATCCGCCCGCTCGTCCGGTTCCGCGCGCCATGGCAGCCGCCGGCGGTGGCGGTCATACCAGGCGAGCAGCGCGGCGGGATCGGGACGGGTTTCTGCGGCGACGGCCAAACTGTAAACTCGGAAACGACGCGGCCGGAGGTCGGCGCGCGATAAGCTTATCGAGCGCCGCTGCGTCATGCTCAAGCCGTCCCGCGCCAAGCTGCTCGCCGACCTGCTGCCGCAGGCGCTCGGGCCCGCGGCCGCCAAGCAGGGTTTTGCGGGCGCGGAGATCATGGCGCGCTGGGCGACCATCGTTGGGCCCGAGATCGCGGCCCGCGCGACGCCGCTGAAGCTCGCCGCGCCACGACCGCAAGGGCCAGACGCGCCCCCGGGGCAGTCGACCCTGCATCTGAGGGTCGAGGGCGCCTTCGCGCTCGAAATCCAGCACCGCGTTCCGGAGATACAGGAGCGGGTCAACGCCCATCTCGGCTGGGCCTGCGTCGGCTCGGTCAAGCTTCGGCAGGGATCCGGCCCCGCGGCGCGCGCGCCGCACAGGCCGCCCGCGCCGCCGCCCCCCGCGACCGAGGCGGAGACCGCACGGGTCCGCTCCGCCACGGCGCGGGTCGAGGAGGCGGAGCTCGCCGCCGCGCTCGACCGGCTCGGGATGGCGGCGCTCGCCAAATCACGCACGCGTGCGCGCTAGCCGCGCGGAGCCGCGCATTCTTGCTGGCGCCACATTCTCCTTGCGAATAAGCGAACTTGCCGCGACCTTGCGCGGCATCGCTCAGACCACGCCAAGTGGCTCGCAAAGGATGCGCCTCGTGATGCTGACCCGCCGCCGCCTTCT
The DNA here is from genome assembly GCF_035538955.1 of Hansschlegelia sp. NCBI lineage: Bacteria > Pseudomonadati > Pseudomonadota > Alphaproteobacteria > Hyphomicrobiales > Methylopilaceae > Hansschlegelia > Hansschlegelia sp. The sequence continues at coordinate 135,212 of NZ_DATLJK010000017.1, read as the reverse complement.
CGAGACCGCCGCCTATGCGGCCGCCGGCTTCGCGGCGCTGTCGCTCGCGCCGCGCTTCGGCTTCGTCGCGCCGGCCGCCGCCCAGGAGCCCGATCCGCAGGAGCTCGCGGTCGCGGGTCCGCTCGGCGACAAGGCGGAAGGCAAGGCGGACGCGCCGGTCACCATCATCGAATACGCCTCGATGACCTGCGGCCACTGCGCGCATTTCGCAGCGACGACCTATCCGAAGCTCAAGGAGAAATACATCGACACGGGCAAGGTGCGCTTCATCCTGCGCGAATTCCCGCTCGATCCGCTCGCAGCCGCCGGCTTCATGCTCGCCCGCTGCGCTGGCGACGACAAATTCTTCTCGGTGGTCGATCTGCTGTTCCGCGAACAGGCGAAGTGGGCCTATGCGGACAAGCCCGTCGAGGGTCTGCAGAACCTCGCCAAGCAGATCGGTTTCACACAGGACAGCTTTAAGGCGTGCTTGACGAATCAGGAGCTGCTCGACGGTGTGAATGCGGTCCGCCAACGCGGCGCCGAGAAGTTCGGGATCAACTCGACCCCGACCTTCTTCATCAACGGCAAGGCCTATCGCGGGGCGCTCGAATTTGCCGACCTCGAGAAGATCCTGCAGCCGCTGCTCGAAAAGGCCTGATCGCGCCCGGCTGACGGACGCGCGCGTCGGGACTGACGCGCGCGGCGCCCGAGCCTCCGCGGGCCGCCTGCCATGAACTTCACGCGGCTGCGCCTCGCAGGCTTCAAGACCTTTGTGGACGCGACCGACGCGCCGATCGAGCCGGGGCTGACCGGCGTCGTCGGCCCCAATGGCTGCGGCAAGTCCAACCTGCTCGAAGCGCTGCGCTGGGTGATGGGCGAGAGCTCGTTCAAGTCGCTGCGCGGCTCCGGCATGGAAGACGTGATCTTCGCCGGCAGCGGCGGCCGGCCGGCGCGCAACCACGCCGAGGTCATCCTCACCCTCGACAATTCCGCTCGGCTCGCGCCGGAGCCGTTCAACCAAGCGGCCGAGATCGAGGTCAGCCGCAAGATCTCCCGTGGGCTCGGCTCCACCTATCGAATCAACGGCCGCGAGGCGCGCGCCCGCGACGTGCAGCTGCTGTTCGCCGACGCCTCCTCCGGCGCGCGCTCGCCCGCGCTGGTCGGACAAGGCCGCGTCGGCGAGATCATCAACGCCCGGCCCGACCAGCGCCGGCGCATACTGGAGGAAGCCGCCGGGGTTTCGGGTCTGCACGCCCGCCGTCGCGAAGCCGAGGGCCGGCTCGAGGCCGCCGAGCAGAATCTCGCCCGCGTCGAGGACGTGCTTGGCCAGCTGTCCTCGCGCGCCGAGACGCTGCGGCGTCAGGCGCGCGGCGCTCAGCGTTACCGCCAGCTCACGGAGGAGATCCGCGCCGCCGAGGCGACGGCGCTGCTGCTCCGGCACGAGCAGGCGGCGGCCGGCGTGGCCGAGGCGGAGGCCGCCGAGGGCGCCGCGGCGGCCGTCGTGGCGCAGGCGATGCGCGCCCAGGGCGAGGCTGCCCGCGCCGAGGGCGTGGCGGCGCACGCGCTCGCGCCGGCGCGAACCGCTGCGGCGGAGGCGGACGCCGCGCTGCGCCGCCTGACCCAGGAGGCCGGCCAGCTCGAGGGCGAGGAAGCCCGCGCCCGGCAGCGTCTCGCCGAACTCGCCGCGCGGCTGACCCAGATCGAGGGCGATCTCGCCCGCGAGGAAGCGCTCGCCGCCGACGCCGCCGGCTCGCTCGACCGTGCGGAGCGCGCGCTTGCGGAGCTCGGGACGGTCGATCCGGAGACCGACGGCGCCGAGGCCCGCGAGAAGCTGGCGCAGGCGGACCGCGCGACCGCTGAAGCCGAGGCCGCGCTGGCGGCGGCGACGGAGGCGGCGGCGAGACGCGCCGCCGAGCGCCGGGACGCCGAGCGCCGGCGCGACGAAGCCGAGAGGCGCGCCGCGAACCTCTCGCGGGAGGCGGACCAGCTCGATCAGGAGAAGCAGCGTCTCGCGGCCGAGGCGGGGCGCGACGGCGACGTCGGCGAGCTCGCCGCCCGCGCCGAAGCCGCGAAGGCCCGGATGGCGGAGGCGGAAAAATCCGTCGAGGCCGCTGAGGCGGCCCATGCCGCGGCGCGCGCGCAGGAAAGCGCGGCCCGTGGACCGGCGGCGCAGGCGGCCGGCCGCGCCGATCGCGCGCAGACCGAGGCCCGCACGCTGCGCAAGCTGCTCACGATCGATTCGGCGCGGGCCTTTCCGCCCGTGGTCGACCTTCTGACGGTCTCGCCCGGCTACGAAACCGCGCTCGGCGCGGCGCTCGGCGACGATCTGGAAGCCTCCGTGGAGCCGTCCGCCCCGGCGCGCTGGCGCGTCGTTTCCCACGAGGGCGACCCGACCTTGCCCGATGAGGTCGAGCCGCTCGCCGGCCATGTCGCGGCGCCGGCGGAGCTCGCCCGCGGGCTGGCGCAAATCGGCATCGTGGCGCGCGCCGACGGCGCCCGGCTCCAGGCCCGGCTCGCGCCGGGCCAGCGGCTCGTCAGCCGCGAGGGCGATCTGTGGCGCTGGGACGGGCTGACGCTCGCCGCCGAGGCGCCGACGCCAGCCGCGCGCCGGCTGCAGGAGAAGAACCGCCTCGGGGAGGTCGAGCGCATTGCAGAAGCCGCGCGCGCCGAGGCCGAGCGGCTGCGGGCCGAGGCCGACGAGGCGCGCCGCCGGGCCGGCATGGCGGCGGATTTCGAACGCTCCGCCCGCGACGCCGCCAAGGCCGCTCGCCTCGCCTCCGAGGCGGCCCGGGAGGCGCACGCCGCCGCCGAGCGCGCGGCCGGAAAGGTCGCGGCGCGTCGTTCTGCGGTCGACGAAGCCGCCGGCCGGGTCGCCGCACAGCTCGCGGAGGCGCGCGAGACCGTCCGCGCCGCCGAGGCCGCACTGGCCGCCCTTCCCGCCGGGGGCGGCGCGGACGACCTCTCCGGGCTGCGGACCGCGGTCGAAGACGCTCGCCGGGACGCGGCCCGGATGCGGGCCGCCGTCGAGTCCCAGGCGGCCGAGCAGCGCCGCCGCGCCGCGCGCCGCGCCGAACTCGAAACCGAAATCGCGTCCTGGACCGCCCGGCGCGCCGGCGCAGCCGACCGGCTCGCCGCGCTTGCGTCCCGCAAGGCCGAGAGCGCCGCGGAGCGCAACGCCCTGCAGGACAGACCGGACGAGATCGCACAAGCGCGGATCAGATTGCGCGCCGCGCTCCAGGAGGCGCAGGCGCGCGCGCGCGCCGCCGGCGACGCGCTGGCCGCGGCCGAGACCGCGCATCGCGAGACCGACCGCGCGGCGCGCGCGGCGCTCGACCGGCTGTCGGAGGCGCGCGAGGCGACGGCCCGCGCTGGCGCCCGCTCGGAGGCGGCGCGTGAGAAGCAGGCGGCGGCTGCGGCGCGAATCATGGAGGCTCGCGGCCTTACTCCGCGGGAGCTCGCCGCCACGCTCGGCGATACGCCCCGCGAAGGCGTCGAGGCCGTCGAAGAACGCCTCGTCCGGGCCACCGCCGCGCGCGAGCGGCTCGGCCCGGTCAATCTGCGAGCCGAGGAGGATCTCGCCGAGGCGGAGGCGAGCCACGGCGCGCTGTCAGGCGAGCGCGCGGACCTGACCGAGGCGATCGCCCGGCTGCGCGCCGCGGTGCGCTCCCTCAACCAGGAGGGCCGCAGCCGCCTGCTCGCCGCGTTCGAACGGGTCGACGCACATTTCCGCGAGCTGTTCGTAAAGCTGTTCGAGGGCGGCGAGGCGCGGCTCGAGCTTGTCGAATCGGACGATCCGCTGGAGGCGGGGCTCGAGGTCATCGCCCGGCCGCCCGGCAAGAAGCCCCAGACGCTGTCGCTGCTGTCGGGCGGCGAACAGGCGCTGACCGCGCTTGCGCTGGTGTTCGCCGTCTTCCTGACGAATCCCGCGCCGGTGTGCGTTCTCGACGAGGTCGACGCCCCGCTCGACGACGCCAATGTCGGCCGCTTCTGCGCGCTGCTCGAGGAGATGACGCGCGCGACGACGACGCGATTCCTGGTCGTCACCCACAATCCGCTCACCATGGCGCGGATGGACCGGCTGCTCGGCGTCACCATGGCGGAGCGCGGCGTCAGCCAGCTAGTCTCCGTCGATCTGCAGACCGCGGCGGAACTCGCGGAAGCCGTGTAGTTCGCGATGCGATAGACTTGGGGCCTGTGAAGGACGCCGGCTCACGACCTGATTTCTTTTACAGATCAGCCGGTTACATCTTTGCGGCGGAACCTTGACAGGGTTGGGCCGAAAAAATAGGGTGCGCGCGGTTTTCGGGGGGGTCGGCCGCTCCGGGTGTCCGGCGAGGCTAGCGCGTAATGACGCAGAGCTCTGACGGAAAACCCGATCGGCCACATCCCGCAGGCGAAGGCGACCTGTCCGGGCGGCTCGATCGGCTCGGCAAGCAGCTGAAGCAGCGTTCCGAGACCGAGACGAAGGCGGAAGCCGGTGGGCGAATGGGGTCCATGGGCGGAGGTCTGGCGAACGCGCTCCGGCTGAGTTCGGAGTTCGTCGCGGGAGTTGTCGCCGGCGGCCTGATCGGCTGGGGCTTCGACCACTTCCTGGGCACTACGCCCTGGGGGCTGATCGTGTTCCTGCTGCTCGGCTTTGTCGCCGGGGTGCTGAACGTGATGCGCGCGGCGGGGCTCGCCCCCGGACCGCGCGCTGACTGACGAGGCGTTCCGCCTGCGGGCGGGCTAGAGAGGGCGGCGCGAAGGGGATTCGCGCCGGGACAGGGCAAAAGGGACGATGGCCGGCGACACCGATCCGATCCACCAGTTCCAGATCGTCCCGCTTGTCGGCGACGGGACCTTCGCCTTCACAAATTCCGCCTTCTATATGGGCCTGACCGTCGCGGTCATCACCGGCTTCCTGCTGCTCGCGACCTCGGCCCGCACGCTCGTGCCGGGGCGCTTCCAGTCGCTCGCCGAGCTGTCATACGAATTCGTCGCATCGACGGTGCACCAGACGGCGGGCCGCGAGGGGATGCGCTTCTTCCCCTACGTGTTCTCGCTGTTCATGTTCGTGCTGGTCTCGAACCTGATCGGTCTGATCCCGTACACCTTCACGGTGGCGAGCCACCTGATCGTCACCTTCGCGCTGGCGATGTCGGTGATCCTGACGGTCGTGATCTACGGCTTCATGAAGCACGGAACCGGCTTCCTGAAGCTGTTCGTGCCGCACGGCATCCCGGTCTACATCCTGCCGCTGGTCGTGATGATCGAAGTGATCTCCTTCATCTCTCGCCCGATCAGCCTCAGCGTCCGTCTGTTCGCCAACATGCTGGCCGGGCACATCACGCTGAAGGTGTTCGCTGGCTTCGTGACGATGCTGTCGGCGAGCCTCGGCGCGGCGGGCCTTGCGGTCGGCGTGCTGCCGCTCCTGATGGCCGTCGCGATCACCGGCCTGGAATTCCTGGTCGCTTTCCTGCAGGCCTACGTCTTCACGATCCTGACCTGCATCTACCTCAACGACGCCCTTCACCCCGGCCACTGAGCGCACTCCGCGCCGGCGGTCGGCGGACCACCCTCACCCCAATCCGCACGAACAAGACCCTAAGGAGCAGTTCCATGGAAGAGATGGGCAAGTACATCGGCGCTGGTCTCGCGACCATCGGCCTCGCGGGCGCCGGCGTCGGCGTCGGCCAGATCTTCGCGGCGTATCTCGCGGGCGCGCTGCGCAACCCGTCGGCCGCCGACGGCCAGTTCGCCCGCCTGATCTTCGGCTTCGCGGTGACGGAAGCGCTCGGCATCTTCTCGCTGCTCGTCGCGCTTCTCCTGCTGTTCGCCGTCTGATCAGCTGAAAGCGCTTGACGCGGGGCGGTCGTCGCCCCGCGCGGGCCTATGGAGACCGCGATGACCGAGACCGTGGGCCAGTCCGGCCACACGATCGTGCTCGCCCAGCAGACGCACGACGAGGCGACCCAGATCGTCGCCGGCACGGAAGCGCCTAGCGTTCAGCACGAGGCTGGGCACGGCGCGCCGTTCCCGCCGTTCAACACTGCGACGTTCCCGGGTCAGCTGCTGTGGCTCGCGATCTTCTTCGCTCTGCTGCTGTGGCTGATGAAGTCGGTGGCGCTGCCGCGGGTCCAGAACATCCTGGAAGGCCGCGCCGACCGCATTTCGTCCGATCTCGCCGAGGCCAACCGGCTGAAGGGCGAGACCGACGCGGCGATCGAATCGTACGAGAAGGCGCTCGCCACCGCCCGCGCGGAGGCCGGCCGCATAGCCGGCGAGATGCACGAGCGGATCGCCCGCGACGCCGAGGAGAAGCGCCGCCAGCTCGAGAGCGAGCTGAACGCGAAGCTCGCGGACGCCGATCGCCAGATCGCCGCCAGCAAGGCTGCGGCGCTTTCCAACGTGCGCGGCATCGCCGTCGAGGCGGGCTCCGCGATCGTGGAGCGTCTCACCGGCAGGGCCCCCGCCCGTCCCGAGATCGAGCAGGCGGTCGACGCCTCGCTCGCAGCCTGACGGAGATCATCATGGGCAGCGCAGAACTCTGGGTCGCCGTCTCCTTCGTGATCTTCATCGGCGTGCTGGTCTATGTCGGCGCGCCGGGCAAGATCTTCGCGGCGCTGGACGCGCGCTCGGCCAAGATCAAGGCCGAGCTCGACGAGGCGCGGGCGCTCCGTGAGGAGGCCCAGCGGCTCCTCGCGGACTACAAGCGCAAGCGTGAGGAGGCCGAACGCGAGGCTGAGGCGATCGTCGCCAACGCCCGCAAGGACGCCGAGATCTACGCCGCCGACGCCAAGGCGAAGGCGGAGGATTTCGTGGCCCGGCGCACCCGCGCGGCCGAGCAGAAGATCGCGCTCGCCGAGAGCCAGGCGGTCGCCGAGGTCCGCGCCGCCGCGGCCGACGCCGCCGTCGCCGCAGCCGAGCGGGTCCTCGCAAGCCAGGCCAAGGGCGAGCTGTCGGACCAGCTGTTCGACCGCGGCGTCAGCGAGCTCCGCACCAAGCTCAACTGACCGGGCTCATCACCTCCGACCTCTGATCAAGCCGCCTCCGGGCGGCTTTTTCGTGCGTCGCGTTCGGGCGGCGGGACAGGCCTCAGTTCGACTCCGCCGTGCGGATCGGCGTCGGCCTTGCTGCGACCTGCTGGCGCGCGGGCGCGGCCGGCTGAGTGGCCGCCGGCTGCTTCGCCGCCTGCCGCCTCTGCGCCGGCTGGCGCTGAGCAGCCTGTTGGGTTGTGGCCTGCGCCTGGGTCTTGCGCTCCGCCGCGTCCCGAGCGAGCCGCGAGAAATTGGTCTCCCCGCTCGCAGTCGCGCGCGTGGTCACCGGCGGGACCGGCGCGGCGCCGGCGGTTCCCACTCCGGGCGCCGGCGGTAGCGGCGGCGGGGCGGCGCGGGCGGTTCTGACGGCGCGCTTCACGGCCGCCTTGCGGACGGCCTTCGAGACGTCCTTTCTCGCGGACTGCCCGGCGGGATCGAACCCGACCACGACCATCCAGTCGCGATAGCCGCCGGGCGGAGGCGGCGGCAGCGAGACGTCGCTCTCCACATGGTTGAACGAGACCTTCTGCAGCCCGTTCGGCAGGGTCACCTTGAGCTTGATCTTGCGGGTCTCGACCGGCCGGCCCTCAGCGTCGCGCACCGAGACCTTGAGCGGCGCGTTGAACCAGCTCGGGCCCTTCTTGGAATCGCGCTCGCCCTCGCCGATCACCGCGACCTTCAGGATGGTCTCGGCGCCGAGATTGGCGCAGTCGCGCGCCAGCCCCTGCAGCGTCGCCTTGAAGCTGTCGTCGCGCGGCGGGAACGTGCCGGCCTTCGGCTCGACGGAAATCTGCGGGCACGACGGATCGGCGTCGGCCTTGGCCTGGACGCCGCCGGAGACCAGCGCGACGGCCTGCTCCTTCTCGACGTCCTGTCCGGCGGCGGCCGGAGCCGCGGCGTCCTGCGCTCCCGCGCCGCCCGAGGCGGCGAGCGTTGCGACAAGCGCGAGCGTTCCGCCCGCGCGAGAAAGATCAATCATCTGACAAACCCGCGATGCTGCCTGCCCCCGCATGCCCCGTTCATTCTTCGTGAACGAATCAGGCTGAATTGCGGAAAGGACGCAGTCAAGCGCCGCAGTGCGCGGCGCTTGAGGTTTTCGCGGGCCTCAGACGAGGGTCTTCAGTCCTCCATGGCCTCGAGTTCGGCGATCATGCGCTCGATCAGGCCGAGCCCGGTCTGCCAGAACGCCGGATCGCGCGCGTCCAGCCCGAAGGGCGCCAGCACCTCGGAATGGTGCTTCGTCCCGCCGGCCGAGAGCAGCGCGAAATAGCGCTCCGCAAAGCCGTCCGCGGCGTTCTCGTAGACCGCATAGAGGGAGTTCACGAGGCAGTCGCCGAACGCGTAGGCGTAGACGTAGAACGGCGAGTGGATGAAGTGCGGGATGTAGGTCCAGAACACCTCATAGCCGTCTTCCAGACGGATCGACGGCCCGAGGCTCTCGGCCTGCACCTCCATCCAGATCTCGTTGAGCCGCTCCGAGGTGAGCTCGCCCTTCCGACGCTCCTCATGGACCTTGCGCTCGAACGTGTAGAACGCGATCTGGCGCACCACCGTGTTCAGCATGTCCTCGACCTTGCCGGCGAGCATCGCCTTCCGCTGGGCGGGATCGGTGGTCTGCCTGAGCAGCGCCCGGAAGGTCAGCATCTCGCCGAACACTGAGGCGGTCTCCGCGAGGGTCAGCGGCGTCGGCGCCATCAGCGCGCCGTTGGGGGCCGCCAGCACCTGGTGGACGCCATGGCCGAGCTCATGCGCGAGCGTCATCACGTCGCGCGGGCGGCCGAGATAGTTCAGCAGCACGTAAGGATGCGCGGACGGCACCGTCGGATGCGCAAAGGCGCCCGGCGCCTTGCCGGGCCGGCTCGGCGCGTCGATCCAGCGCTCGTCGAAGAAACGGCGGGCGATGTCGGCCATCCGCGGCGCGAAGCCGCCATAGGCGTCGAGCACCGTCTTCTGCGCCTCGTCCCACGGAATCACGCGGCTCGGCACGGTCGGCAGCGGCGCGTTGCGGTCCCAGTAGTTCAGCGCGTCCATGCCGAACCACTTGGCCTTGAGCTTGTAGTAGCGGTGCGACAGGCGCGGATAGGCGGCCTGCACGGCCGAGACCAGCGCGTCCACGACCTCTCGCTCGACCCGGTTGGCTAGGTGCCGGCTGTCGGCGACGTCCTCGAAATGCCGCCAGCGGTCCGAGATTTCCTTGTCCTTGGCGAGCACGTTGGTGATCAGCGTGAAGGTGCGGAGATTGGCCGTGAAGGTCTTGGAGAGCGCCTTGGCGGCCTTCTCGCGCACCGCGCCGTCCGAATCCTGCAGCAGGTTGAGCGTCGGCTCGAGCGTCAGGGTCTCGCCGTCCACCTCGAAGCGCAGCGCCGCCATGGTGTCGTCGAACAGCCGGTTCCAGGCGCCGCGGCCGGTGACGGACTTCTCGTGGAACAGCTGCTCGACGCGGTCCTCGAGCTGGTGCGGCCGCTCCTTGCGGACGTCCTCGATGAACGGACGGTAGCGCGCGAGCCGCGGCTCCGACATCGCCTGTTCGAGCAGGCCGTCATCGAGCCGGTTCAGCTCGAGCGTAAAGAACAGCAGGTGCGACCAGACGTCGGTCAGCTTCTCCTGCACGTCGCCGTAGAACTTCGAGCCCTTCGGGTCGGCGGTGTTCTCCGAATAGACGAGGCTCGCGAAGGAGGCGATCCGCCCGGTGAGATCGTCGAGCGCCTCGTAGGCCTCGATCGCCTCGATCAGCCCGCCCGAGGTGGCGAGTCCGGCGAGCGCGCCCTTGTACTTGTCCTCGAAGGCGCGCGCGTCGGCGTCGGCGCGGGCGAGATCGGCGCTGAGTTCGGGCGCGTCGAGCCCGGAATAGAGATCGGCGAGATTCCATTCGGGCAAGGGCCCGAGAGCGGCGGCGGCGTCGGACAAGGGGCGGCTCATGATTGGCCGGCGCGGGACCGCGGCGGCGGGCGGGTTTCGGTGGCAGATATCGCAACGCGCCCCGGCGCGATCAACCGGAGGCGATCCGCGCGATCCACTTAAGCGCCCATTTACTGCGGCCGATCATGCTGGCGGAGCCTCGCGCACCTCCCGCAACGCCGGCCGAAAGGCTCTGAATGAGCGCCGTGATCCTCATTGTCGACGACGATCCGGTGCAGCGCCGCCTGCTCGAGGCGCAGCTTCGGAGATTCGGGCATGAGGCGCGGACGGCCGAGGACGGGGTGGCGGCGATCGAAGCCCTGACCACGCCGGGCGCGGCCTATGACCTGATGTTCCTCGACCTCGCGATGCCGGAGCTCGACGGACTCGGCGTGATGGCGCGCATGCGCGAACTCGGCGTCAGCGTCCCCACCATCGTGCAGACCGCGAACGGCTCGATCGAGGCGGTGGTCGGCGCGATGCGCGCCGGCGCGGTCGATTTCGTGGTCAAGCCGGTCGGCCCGGAGCGCCTCCAGGTCTCGATCCGCAACGCGCTGAGGACCGACGCGCTGCAAGGCGAGATCCGCCGCATCGGCAAGCGCGCCGCCGGCACCCTCACCTTCCGCGACCTGCCGACCCGCGTCCCCGTCATGGCCGACGCCATCCGGCTCGGCGAGCGCGCCGCCGCCTCCGCGATCCCGGTCCTGATCGAGGGCGAATCGGGCGTCGGCAAGGAGCTGTTCGCCCGCGCGATCGCCGGCGCCGGCGATCGCGCGGGAAAGCCGTTCGTGGCGGTGAATTGCGGCGCGATCCCGCAGAACCTCGTCGAGTCGATCCTGTTCGGCCATGAGCGCGGCGCCTTCACGGGCGCGACCGAGCGGCATGTCGGCAAATTCGTCGAGGCCGACGGCGGCACGCTGTTCCTGGACGAGATCGGCGAGCTGCCGGCCGACGCGCAGGTCAAGCTGCTGCGCGCGCTGCAGGAGGGCGAGGTCGACCCGGTCGGCTCGAAGCGCTCCGTGAAGGTGGATCTGCGGGTGATCTCGGCCACCAACCGCGATCTGTTCCAGCGGGTGCGCGAGGGGTCGTTCCGCGAGGACCTGTACTACCGGCTCAGCGTCTTCCCCATCAAGGTGCCGCCGCTGCGCGCCCGCCGCGCCGACCTGAGGGATCTCGCCCGCCGCTTCCTGGCGCGCTTCGCCGCCGAGGAGAGCCGCGCCGTCTCGGGCTTCGCGGGCTCCGCGCTCGCGCTGCTCGAACGCTATTCGTGGCCCGGCAACGTCCGGGAGCTCGAGAACGCCATCTTCCGCGCCGTGGTGCTGGCCGAGGACACCGAACTGCGCCCGGTCGACTTCCCGCAGATCGCGGCGGCGCTGGGCGAGACGCCGGAGGAGCTCGACGAGGAGCCTCGCCCTTCGCTCGCCCGCGACCTCGCCGAGCCCGAGCTCGAGCGCACGCTAGACGCGCCCGCGCTGCCGCTGTTTGCGACCGACGGGCGGCTGCGGCCGCTCGAAGCGCTCGAGGCGGACGCGATCAGATATGCGATCCGCCATCTCGGCGGGCAGATGACCGAGGTCGCGCGCCGGCTCGGGATCGGGCGCTCGACGCTCTATCGCCGCATCAAGGAGCTCGGCCTCGACGAGGAATGTGGCGGGCGCGACACGAAGGACGGCGAAGCCGTCGCCTGAACGAAACGTGTCCGTGCGCGTAGTTGAATAAGAAGGCGGCTGACTTCATCGTCGGGCCTTATCCAAGGACTGAGCCTATGACCGAGACTGCGATCACGCACACGCATAGGCTCTCGCCGCTCCGGCGATCGGCCGCCGCGCTGCTGCTTGGCGCCGCCGTCGCGGCGCTTGGCGCGGGAGCAGGCCGCGCCGAAACCGACGCCGCCGCCACTCTCGACGCGCTGACCGCGCCGGAGCCCACCGGATCGATCGACTCGGACGCGCCGGCCGCCAATGTGGCGCTGCCGCCGGAGCAGCCTGCCGCCGCCGCGCCAGCCGAGACCCCGGCTCCCGCGCCCGTCGAAACCGCCGCGCCGGCGCTCGCGCCGCTTCCGGCAGCCATCGCCGCGCTGCTGGCCGAGCAGGGACCGGCGGCGCGCCTGAAGATCACCGGTGACGACCGCGCCGCGCTCAAGGCGTTCTACGACGCCCGGCAGGGCGCGCCGCTCTGGTTCGGCGCCGGACGGTTCAGCCCGAAGGCGGAGGCCGCCAAGGCCCGCATCGCCGCGGCGGCGGATGACGGGCTCGACCCGAAGCGCTTCCGGCTGCCCGGCAGGCCCATCTCGGACGAGCCGCAGGCGATCGCGCGCGCCGACGTCGAGCTCTCGGCCGCAGCCCTCGACTACGCGCGCGAAGCCTGGGGCGGGCGGGTCGATCCGAACGTCATCAGCCGCAACATCGCGAGCCGCCCCGACCCGTTCGACGCCGGAGCCGCGCTCGCCTCGCTCGACGCCAGCCCGGACGTGACGGCCACGCTCGACGGCTTCAACCCGCCGCAGCCGCAGTTCCAGGCGCTGCGCAAGCTGCTCGTGGAAGCCCGCAAGGCTCAGACCGAGAAGATCGAAAAGCCGGAGGTGCCGTTCGGCAAGCTGCTGCGCCCCGGCGACGAGGATCCGCGGGTCCCGGCGCTGCGCGCGCGGCTCGGCCTTTCCGGGCCGGACGACGACTACCGCTATGACGACGCGCTGGCGGCGGCGGTCGCGAACTTCCAGACCGACCACAAGATCGGCTCGTCCGGCCTCGTCAACCGCGCGACGATCCGCGCGCTGAACGCCGGCGCGGAGCGCAAGGACGACGCCGAGCTGATCGCGATCAACATGGAGCGCTGGCGCTGGATGCCGCGCGATCTCGGCGCGACCCACGTGCTGGTCGACCTGCCGGCGTTCCGCCTCCACGTCGTCAAGGATGGCCAGGAGGTCTACGAGACGCGCGTCATCATCGGCAAGCCGACCAATCAGACGCCGGTGCTGTCGAGCGCGATCAACAACATCGTCGTCAACCCGTACTGGAACGTGCCGGTCTCGATTGCGCTCAAGGAGCTCTCGCAGGGCTCGCTGCGCGGCTTCGAGGTGGTCGACAGCAAGGGCCGCGTCGTGCCGCCCGGGGAAATCGACTGGGCGAGCGTCAAGGCGCACAAGCTGCGCATCCGCCAGCCGCCAGGCGAGCGCAATGCGCTCGGCCACATCAAGTTCCAATTCCAGAACCGGTTCGCCGTCTATCTGCACGACACGCCGAGCCGCAAGCTGTTCGGCAATGACTACCGGGCGCTCAGCCATGGCTGCGTGCGCGTCGACCAGCCGCTCGAATTCGCCGACGCGCTCTCCGGCGCGCAGGGTCTCAGCGGCGACAAGCTGAAGAAGATGATCGGCGGCAAGGAGCGCGGCCTGCCGCTGACCAATCCGGTGCCGGTGCATCTCACCTATTTCACCGCCTGGGTCGACGCCGACGGCCAGCTTGACCGGCGCAAGGACCTTTACGAACTCGACGGACGCATGGCGGCGGCGCTGCGCGGCGAGCAGCTCTCGCCGCCGCCGGTCGCGCCGCCGCCGGCGCTGCCGAAGATCGTCCGCGCCAAGCCGAAGCCTGCGCCCGAGGCCCAGGCGCAGGCCCAGGCGGCGGCGGTCCCGCCGCCCCAGGCGCGGCCGAATCCGTCCAACTGGCTGTCCCGTCTGTTCGGCGATTCGAGGTACTGACGCTCCGTCCAAATATGGCGAAAAGGAGAACGCTATCTCCTTTTTGCATCTCCCCGTAGATTTCACGCTGGCTTTTGCCGAAAGGCGAGGCTACGAAGTCACTGTTCGGGGGGTTCGGGGGTAGTTTCTGCGCGGTCAGTCACCGTCCATTAACCACCTCCGCTGAGACTTTGTTGATCAATCGGCCGGTCGGCGCGTCGCGTCGGCGGGATCGGGCGGTCTCTTAGGTCAGGACGGATCATTGCTGGACAACCATTCGTCGCGACGTCCCCGGAGGCGCTTCTTCTCACGCCGCGCCGGCGCCGTCCTCCTCGGCGCCCTGGCGGTGTTCGTGGGCTCGGAAGCGACCGAGAACGCCGTCGCCAATGGCGACACGCGGAGCCTGACGCTCTACCACACGCACCGTGGCGACTCGGTCACGGTGACGTTCAAGCGCAACGGCCGCTATGACGCGGACGGGCTGAGAAAACTAAGCTATTTCCTGCGCGACTGGCGCAACGACAAGCAGACGCGGATGGAGCCGCGGCTGTTCGACATCGTCTGGGAGGTCCACCGGCAGGTCGGCCACGGCGCGATGATCAACATCGTCTCGGCCTATCGCAGCCCCGAGACCAACGCCTATCTCCGCGCCCACAGCCGCGGCGTCGCGAAATTCAGCCAGCACATGCTGGGCCGCGCGATGGACTTCTACATCACAGGCGTTCCGGTCTCCTCCGTCCGCGAGGCCGGCATGCGGCTTCAGGCGGGCGGCGTCGGCTTCTATCCCACCTCCGGCCGGCCCTTCGTCCATCTCGACGCCGGCAATGTGCGCGCATGGCCGCGCATGACCCGCACCCAGCTCGTCAAGCTGTTTCCGGACGGCAAGACGGTTCATCTGCCGGCTGACGGCAGGCCGCTGCCCGGCTATCAGGTCGCGCTGGCAGAGCTGAAGTCGCGCGGCTCGATCTCGGTCGACTCCGCCTACGCCTCGAGCGGTTCGAGCGGCAAGAGCTTCTTCGCGCGGCTGTTCGGCGGCGGCGATGAGGGCGACGATGCGGAGGCGACGCCGACGGCGGTCGCTTCGGCTGCGCCCGCCAGGCTCGCCGCGTCATCTTCCGACGACGAGGAGGCCGCCGTTCGCCCGGTCAAGGTCGCGACGGTCCGCGTGCCGATGCCGATGGCGCGTCCGGCCGATCTCGTTCGGACCGCCCCGGAAGTCGCGGTCGCCTCCGCGGTTCCGGTCCCGCCCATCGCGCCGGCCCGGCGCGACATCCAGGTGGCGACCGCCTCGATACCGCTGCCGCCGGTGGCGCCGACGGTGGTCGGCGCAAAGCCCGTCCCGGTTCCGGCGCCGAATTACGAGCTGGCTTCGGCTGACCTGCCGGCCGCCGACGAGGGCCCGAACATGGCCTGGCGCGAGGGCGCGCAGGGGTCTCAGCGCGGCGCGGTCCAGGCCGCCGGCCCGGCGCTCGCCCTCGCCTCCTCGATCCCGACCCCGCGGCCGCGTCCGACGACGGAGAGCGCCGTTGCGGTGCTCGCCGCCCTGCCGACGCCGGGTCCGTCCGGCGAGAGCCGCCCGCGTCAGATCAATCCTCAGGTCGCGAGCGCCTATCAGGCCGAGGCGAGCACGTTCCCGCGTCTGCCGGAGGCGTTCACGGGCAAGAAGAGCTCGTCTGAGGGCGAGATGACGCTTGCTTATGCGTCGCCGAACGACGGCGGCGTTGCGGCGACCCGCGCGGCGGTCGCGCCGCAGACGGAAGTCACCGCCACGGCGCCGACCGACCCGAACGTCCGCGTCCTGTCGCCCTATGCGACGCCCGCCGCGGTCTATGCGGCCGCCACGGCCCCGCAGCGCCGGCGCGCGACGCTGCGCTCCGAGGGCATGGTGACGGCCCAAATGGACGCCGCCTCGCTGCGGGCCGCTGTCACCCCGGTGCCGGTCGACCGCGTGCCGGCGATGATCCATCCGGACCAGAACCATGTGGCCACGCTGATGGTCGCGCCGAGCGCCGCGCTTGTCGGCGGCTTCGGCTCCGATCCGACGCATGGCGCCCGCACCGACCGGTTCGCCGGCTCTTCGGTGATGCTGCTCAGGACGCAGTCCTTCCTGCCCACCGGCGGCTACGCGCAGGCGAGCTCGCACGGCTGACGCCCAAACGATCGGAACACAAAAAGCCCCGGCTCCGGCCGGGGTTTTTTTTGTGCCCGACCGGTCAGGGACAATCCGCCGCTTGAACGGCGGCGGCGGCCCGCTAGCGTGTGGCCGCCTCGTCCGGCGCCGAGCGCAGCGATCTTCGCCTCGGCGCCGAGCCCCCTCTTCCGGAGCGGATCGTGACCACCAAGCCCTGGCGCATCGGACTGCTGTTCTCGACGACCGGCGTCACCGCCAATGTCGAGCGCGCGCAGCTCAACGCCACGCTGCTGGCGATCGAGGAGATCAACGCCGCGGGCGGCGTTCATGGCCGCGAGATCGTCCCGGTCCATTATGACGGCGCCTCGAATCCACGGCAGTTCCGCGCGATCGCCGAGCGGCTGATCGAGGCAGACGGCGTCCGGCTGCTGTTCGGCTGCTACATGTCGAGCGTGCGCAAGGCGATCCTGCCGGTGATCGACGGTTTCCGCGGCGCGCTGTTCTACCCGACCTTCTACGAGGGCTTCGAGTACTCGCCGCAAACGATCTACACCGGCGCCGCGCCCAATCAGAACGCCTTCCAGCTCGCCAAATACATCCTGGCGAAGCACGGCCAGCGGGTGCTGTTCGTCGGCTCGAACTATGTCTATCCGTACGAGATCAACCGCATCATGAACGACTTCGTGGTGCAGTCCCGCGGCAAGGTGGTGGACGAGCTCTACATCCCGCTCGACGCCGGCGCGGAGGACATCGACCGCGCGCTGAAGAAGATCCGCAAGACCAGCCCCGACGTGGTGTTCTCGACGGTCGTCGGCCAGGCGACCGCGCCGTTCTACGAGGCCTATGCGGACGCCGGCTTCGCGCCCGCGATCCCGATCGCAAGCCTGACGACCTCCGAGGCCGACATCGCCGAGATGCATCCGGGCGTCGCGGAAGGCCACATCTCGGCCGCGACCTTCTTCGCCACGCTGGGCGCGCCCGCGGCGCGGCGCTTCACCGCCGCCTTCCGCCGCCGCTTCGGCGAGGACGCGCCGATCCCTTCGGCCGCGGAAGCCGCCTATTTCCAGATGCACCTTGCGGCCGCGGCGCTTGCGCGCGCTGGCGCGGACGATCCGAAGCGCGTCATCGCCGAGGTGACGGAGATCGAGTTCGACGCGCCGCAGGGCCGCGTGCGGGTCGACCCCGACAACCACCACACCTATGTCTGGCCGCGCGTCGCGCGGCTCGACGCGCAGGGCCGCTTCCAGATCATCTGGAACCCAGGCGTGCGGCTGAAGCCCGATCCCTATTGCGTCACGCAGAGCCTCGACGACTGGTCCGCGGACTTCGTCGACGCGCCGGCCTCCTGAGCGGGCCGGGCGATGAGCATCCAGATCCTCCGCGACATTCGCGGGCTCCGCGTCCAGGTGATCCACGCCAATGACGCCGAAGGCCAGCAGCTCGTCGAGCATCTGAAGCGCATCGGCTGTTTCGTCGAGACCGCATGGCCCGCGCCCGAAGCCTATGCGGAGACCGCCGATCTCGTGCTGCTCTCGGTCGACCAGGAGGACCGCGACGCGCTGCAGAAGCTGTTTCGGTCGCGCTCGGACAGGAGCCCGACGGTGATCGCGATCGTCGGCTACGAAAATCCTTCGACGCTGGCGCTGGTGCTCGAAAGCGGCGCGCTCGCCGTGGTGGAGCGCCCCATCAAGCCGTTCGGCCTGCTGACCCAGATCGCGCTCGCGCGCAGCCTGTGGACCGAACGCCGCGCCCAGACGCGGCGGGTGCGCAAGCTCGAGCGCAAGCTGACCGGCATCCAGGAGATTCAGAAGGCCAAGACGATCCTGATGTCGAGCCACGGCCTCTCCGAGGAGGAGGCCTATGGCTCGATCCGCCGGCAGGCGATGGCGAAGCGCGTCTCGATGGAGGAGATGGCGACGGCGATCATCCGCGCGAGCGAGCTCTTGAACTTCCGTCCGGATGATGCTTAGCTGACGCCTAGACGCCGCCGCTAACCAGCGGCCGACGTTTCTGCCAGATCACCAAGGTTGTTGATCCGGCGCGGCGATGTAGCCCGACAGTTCCCGTCTTGGGAATTGGCGGGCTTTTTTGTTTTTCTGCCCCGTACAAGGCTGTCCGGGGAGCCACGCAGTCGAACACAACCTGGCCGGAGCCGCGCGTCACGCGCCACGACTTTGGCTGACCTTTCGAAGCCTTGCGCCAGCCGCAAGCCAGCGGCCGGCGCCCTCCGCGGTCCCGGGGCCGCCACAGGAGAGACCAGGATGATCCACGGCGATATCGGCTCGAGCAAGGACACCGTCGGCGTCGCGGTGGTGAACTACAAGATGCCGCGGCTGCACACCAAGGCCGAGGTGCTGCAGAACGCGAAGAAGATCGCCGACATGGTGGTCGGCATGAAAGCCGGCCTGCCGGGCATGGACCTGGTGATCTTCCCCGAATACTCGACCCACGGGATCATGTACGACTCCAAGGAGATGTACGACACCGCCTCGGCGATTCCCGGCGAGGAGACCGAGATCTTCGCCGACGCCTGCCGCACGGCGAAGTGCTGGGGCGTGTTCTCGCTGACCGGCGAGCGCCACGAGGAGCACCCTCACAAGGCGCCGTACAACACGCTTATCCTGATGAATGACCAGGGCGAGATCGTTCAGAAGTATCGCAAGATCATGCCCTGGGTGCCGATCGAGGGCTGGTATCCGGGCGACTGCACCTATGTCTCCGAAGGCCCCAAGGGCCTCAAGATCAGCCTGATCATCTGCGACGACGGCAACTATCCGGAGATCTGGCGCGACTGCGCGATGCGCGGCGCCGAGCTGATCGTGCGCTGCCAGGGCTACATGTACCCGGCTAAGGAGCAGCAGATCACCATGGCCAAGGCGATGGCCTGGGCCAACAACACCTATGTGGCGGTCGCCAACGCCACCGGCTTCGACGGCGTCTACTCCTATTTCGGGCATTCGGCGATCGTCGGCTTCGACGGCCGCACGCTCGGCGAATGCGGAACCGAGGAGAACGGCGTGAACTATGCGCAGCTCTCGATGTCGCTGATCCGCGACCACCGCCGCACCGGCCAGTCCAACAACCACCTCTTCAAGCTGCTGCACCGCGGCTACACCGGCATGATCAACTCCGGCGACGGCGACAAGGGCGCGGCCGCCTGCCCCTACGACTTCTACAAGCGCTGGATCGCGGACCCCGAAGGCACGCGCGAGATGGTGGAGGCGATGACGCGGCCGACGGTCGGCGTCGACGAGTGCCCGATCGAGGGCCTGCCGACCGCCGCCACCACGCACCGCTGAACCAAACCAACGGGCGTCATGCCCGCGCCTTCGCGCGGGTATCCACGACTTCGGCGTAGCGCGCGTCGATCCCAGAAAGTCGTGGATACCCGGCTCCGCCGGGCATGACGGCACTCTCCGGACACATCCCATGCTGCACATCGACGGCGTCGTCGGCAAACGCACCGATCCGCACATTCACGACCGCCTCCATCATCTCGAGCACCACGGACGCGTGGAGGTGATCACTTTGCCGGCGTCTGAGATGGCGCGGCGCCGGCTGCGCCTCACGACGCCGTCGGGCGAGGAGCTCGCGATCGCGCTGCCGCGCGAGGAAAAGCTGTTCGACGGCGCGGTTCTGCTGCTCGAGGACGCGCGCGCCATCGTGCTGCGGGCCGAGGTCGAGCGCTGGCTGCGCCTGCAGCCGCGCTCCATCGCGGACGCCATCGAGATCGGCTACCACGCCGGCAACCTGCACTGGCGGGTGCGCTTCGAGGGCGAGAACCTGCTGGTCGCGCTTGAAGGCCCGGTCGAGGACTATCTGGCGCGCCTCGACCCGCTGCTCGCCGGCCGCACCGTCCCAAGCTCGGTCGTCAGCGACGATCTCGCCGCATGATCGGCCAGCTGCTCGCGATCTGGCAGGCGGACGCGGCTTTTCCGAGCGGCGGCTTCGCGTTCTCGAACGGGCTGGAGGGACTCGCGGCGGGCGGCGCGGCGCTCGACCCGGACGCGCTTCGCCGGGTGATCGAGGGCGCGCTGCGGCGTCGCTGGTCGACGGCCGACCGCCCCGCTTTGCTGAGGGCGCTCGCGCGCGCCGACGATCTCGACGCGGTCGTCGAGATCGACCGCGAGATCGAGGCCACCACGCTCGCGGAGCCGTTCCGCTCCGGCTCCCGCAAGAACGGCGCAGGCCTGCTCGCCGCCCATGTCCGGATCGGCACGCCGGGCGCGCGCGAGTGGCAGGCGCGGGTGCGCTCCGGCGCCGCGCACGGTCATCTGGCCGCGACTCAAGGGATCGTCTGGCGTGGCGCGGGGCTCGACGCGCAGGGCGCGAGCCTCGCCTCCGGCTACATGGCCGCCTCCGGCTTCGTCACCGCCGCGATCCGGCTCGGGATCATCGGCGCGGTCGCGGCGCAGTCGGTGCTGCGCGACCTGCTGGGCGTCGTGGCCGAACTCGCCGCCGCGCCGCCCCCGGCGCGGATCGAAAGCTTCTCGCCCCGGCTCGACGTGGCGGCGATCCGCCACGCGCGCGGCGAACTCCGCCTGTTCGCGAACTGACACGATGAGAGCCGCATGCTGCTGACGCCGACGGAACTCGAACGGCTGACGATCTTCACGGCGGCCGAGCTCGCCCGAAAGCGCCGCGCGCGCGGGCTGAAGCTCAACCACCCCGAGGCGGTGGCGTTCATCACCGACGAGATCCTGGAGGGCGCGCGCGACGGCCGCTCGGTGGCGGATCTCATCGGCTTCGGCGCCACGGTTCTGACCAGCGCCGACGTGATGCCCGGCGTGCCGGCGATGATCGACATCCTGCAGGTCGAGTGCGTGTTTCCGGACGGAACCAAGCTCGTCACGGTCCACCAGCCGATCCGTCCCGCCGAGGGCTCCGCCCCGGATCCGGTGGAGCCCGGCGCGTCGCTGCCGCTCGACGGCGAGATCGAGCTCAACGCCGGCCGGCCGCGCGTGACGCTGACCGCCGTGAACACCGGCGACCGGCCGGTGCAGATCGGCTCGCATTTCCATTTCTTCGAGGTCAACCGGGCGATGGAGTTCGACCGCGCGCAGGCCTTCGGCATGCGGCTCGACATTCCGGCCGGCACCGCCGTCCGCTTCGAGCCGGGCCAGAGCAAGGAGGTCACGCTCGTGGCGTTCGGCGGCAAGCGCTTCGTCGGCGGCCTGAACGGGCTGACGGACGGCGACACGACGGCGCCGGGCACCCGCGAGGCCGCGCTCGAAAAGGCCCGCGCGGCCGGCTTCCGCGGCGCTTGAGGGATAGGTCATGGTCAGCATCGCGCGGCGCGACTACGCGGCTCTCTACGGCCCCACCGTCGGCGACGGGGTCCGGCTCGGCGACACCTCGCTGGTCGCTGTGGTCGAGAAGGACTACGCGGCCTATGGCGACGAATGCCTGCATGGCGGCGGCAAGACGCTGCGCGACGGGCTGGGGCTTGCGGCCGGGATCACCAACGAAGCCGGCGCGCTCGACTTCCTGCTCTGCAACGCCACCGTCATCGACGCCGTGCTGGGCGTGGTGAAAGGCGACATCGGCATCAAGGACGGCCGCATCGTCGGCGTCGGCAAGGCCGGCAATCCGGCGATCATGGAAGGGGTCGACCCGCGGCTGATCGTCGGCGCCGGCACCACGGTGCGGGACTGCGAGGGCCTGATCGCGACCGCTGGCGGCATCGACGTGCATGTACACTTCGATTCTGCCGGGCTGGTGGAGCACGCGCTTGCGAGCGGGATCACCACCATGCTGGGCGGCTCGCTCGGCCCGATCACGGTCGGCATCGATTCCGGCGGTCCGTTCAACACCGGCAAGATGATCCAGGCCTCGGAGGCCTGGCCGATGAATTTCGGCTTCCTGGGCCGCGGCAACAGCCACATTCCGGGCTCGCTTAGGGAGCAGCTCGAGACCGGCTGCCTCGGGCTCAAGATCCATGAGGACTGGGGCGCGATGCCGGCGACGATCGACGCCTGCCTGCGCTCGGCGGACGAGCTGGACTACCAGGTGCAGTTGCACACCGACACGCTCAACGAGAGCGGCTTCCTGGAGGACACGCTCGCCGCGATCGGCGGCCGCACCATCCACATGTACCACACGGAAGGCGCCGGCGGCGGCCACGCGCCCGACGTCATCCGCGTGGCCGGCGAGGCCTATTGCCTGCCGTCGTCGACGAACCCGACCAATCCCTACACGGTCAACACGTTCGACGAACATCTCGACATGACCATGACGTGCCACCACCTCAACCCGGCGATCCCGGAGGACGTGGCCTTCGCGGAGAGCCGCATCCGGGCGCAGACGATCGCCGCCGAGGACGTGCTGCACGACATCGGCGCGATCTCGATGCTGGGCTCCGACAGCCAGGGCATGGGCCGCATCCACGAGGTGATCTGCCGGACCTGGCAGCTCGCCTCCAAGATGAAGGATCAGCGCGGCCTGCTGCCGGAAGACAGGCCGGGCTTCGGCGACAATGAGCGCATCAAGCGCTACATCGCCAAATACACGATCAACGCCGCGAAGACTTTCGGCATCGCCGACCATGTCGGCTCGCTGGAAGACGGCAAGATCGCCGACATCGTGATCTGGCGGCCGGCTTTCTTCGGCATCAAGCCGGAGCTGATCGTCAAGGGCGGCTTCATCGCCTGGGGCGCGATGGGCGACTCGGCCGCCTCGCTGATGACCTGCGAGCCCGTGATGCTGCGCCCGCAATGGGGCGCGTTCGGCAGGGCCGCCCCTGCCCTTTCGGCCTGCTTCGTCCACCCGCTCGCGATCTCGCGCGGGCTGCGCGAGGAGCTCGGCGTCTCGAAAATCCTGCTGCCGGCGCAGGGCACGCGCGGCCTCAGGAAATCCGACATGCTGCACAATGACGCCCTGCCCAACATCCGCGTCGACCCGCAGACCTTCGATGTGTTCGTCGACGGCGAGCTCGCCACCTGCGAGCCCGCGACCGAGCTGCCGCTCGCGCAGCGCTACATGCTGAGGTGACGGCGATGCTGGATGTGACATCCCCCAACGAGCTTCGACCGACCGCCTCGGTGGCGGCGCGCATAGGCGTCGGCGGCCCGGTCGGCTCCGGCAAGACGGCCCTGATCGAGCGGCTGATCCCGGAGCTGCGCGGCCGCGGGGTGAACCTCGCGGTGGTGACCAACGACCTCGTCACCAAGGAGGACGCCGAGCGGCTGCGCCGCTCCGGTCTGATCGACCCCGAACGGGTCTCGGCGGTCGAGGCCGGCGCCTGTCCGCACACGGTGATCCGCGAGGACCCGACGCTCAACATGGCGGCCGGCGACGAGATGGAGGCGCGCTTTCCGGGCCTCGAGCTGGTGATCTTCGAGTCCGGCGGCGACAACCTCGCCTCGACCTTCTCGCTCGACTTGGTCGACTGGTGGATGTTCGTGATCGACGTCGCGGGCGGCGACGACATCCCGCGCAAGCGGGGGCCGGGCGTGCTGAAATGCGACCTGCTGGTCGTCAACAAGACAGACCTCGCGCCGCATGTCGGGGTCGACCTCGAGAAAATGCTGGCGGAGGCGCAGGGCGTGCGCGGCGCCAAGCCGGTCGCGGCCACCAACGCCCGAAGCGGAGAAGGCGTCGCGGCGGTCGCGGACGCGATCTGCCGCGCGGTGCTGTTCCGCGAATGAAGCCCGCCCTCTACGGCGAATATTCAGGCGCGGCGTTCCGAGAGCGGCGGGCGGAGCTGGTCTTCGCCCGGGGCGGCGGGCGGTCGGCGCTCGTCCGGCAGGTGACCCCCTACCCGTTCCACGTCACCCGGCCTTTCGCGCTCGACGCCGCGCGGCCGGACCTTGCGACCCTCTATCTGCAGTCGGCCTCCGGCGGGATCTATCGCGGCGACCGGCTGGAGCTCGATCTTGCTGTGCGCCCGGGCGCGGCCGCCCATGTCACCAGCCAGGCCGCGACGGTCGTGCACCACACCGGGGCGCAGCGGGCGCGCCAGATCACCCGCCTCAGCGTCGCGGAGGGCGCGTTCGCCGCGCTGACGCTCGACCCGCTGATCCTGTTCCCGGGCGCGGAGCTGACGGTGGAGACCTCCGTCCATCTCGCGCCCGGCGCGCTGGCGATCCTGGCCGAAGGCGTGGCGGCGCACGACTTTTCCGGCGCGGGCCGGCCGTTCGGCGAACTGCGCGCCGAGACCTCAGTGTTCGGCCCTGACGGAAAGCTGCTGCTCGCCGACCGCTCGACCGTTCCGGGCGCCGAGTTCGCGGAGCTGCTCGGGCCCGGCATGGCGGCCTACGGCTCGGCGCTGCTGCTCGGCCCCGAAGGGCGCCTGCCGGACCCGGCCGCGCTGGAGGCGGCGCTCGACGCTGTCGGATGCCTCGCCGCCGCTTGCCCGGCGCCGAACGGCGCAGGCTTGAGCGTGCGGATGATCGCCTCGAATGGCGGCCGCATCGTCACGGGCGTCGAGACCGTGTTCGCGCTCGGCGCCGAGGCCATGCTGGGCTTTTCGCCTGCGCGGCGGCGGAAATAGCGCCTCCACTTCCGACGCCGGGCTCCATGTCGGCCATGGATCCTCCGGACGAGCCGGAGGATGACGAGGCGCCTCATGACCACGCGCGGCGGACCAAAGCGCTACAGCCGGGCGAGCCTGAAGTAGAGCTCCGAGAGCCGCGCCGGCAGCTCCTCGATGCGCCGGACAGGCAGCGTGTTAGCGCGGCCGAAGATGCGCGCGTCGCAGCCCTCGCCGAGCGTCACGCCGAACACGTCGACGCCGGTCCGCCGCAGGCCCAGCACGGCGCGGCGGGCATCTTCGACGAGGTCGAGCGGGTCGGCGACGTCGATGTCGGACGGTTCGCCATCGGTCAGCGCCAGCACCAGCTTGCGATGCGAGCGCAGCGGCGCGAGTTCGGCGCCGGCGTGCCGGAGCGCCGCGCCGAGCCGCGTCGAGAGGCCGGAGGACAGGCCGGCCAGGCGCGCCATGGCGGCGGCGTCCATCCGGCCGGAAAACTCCTTCACGCGGGTGAGCCGCACCTCGTCGCGGCCGCAGGAGGCGAAGGCCCGCACCGCGAAGCGGTCGCCGATCGCGTCCATGGCGGCGCCGAGCGCGGCGACCGCCAGCTTCTCGATCTCCAGCACCGTGGCGGCCCCGACGCGGTCGCGGGTCGATTGCGAGACGTCGACCAGCGCGACGGTGGCGACGTCCCGGACGCGCCGCCCGGCGGCGCGATGGATGCGCCCCTCCGGGATCTCTCCCACCCGCAGCGCGATGCCGGCCTCCACCGCGGCGTCGAGGTCGAGGTCGAAGCCTTCCGGCTGGCGCTTCAGCCGCGCCGCGCGGCCCACCCGGGCGCCGCGCACGAGCCGCGCGATCCGCTGGCGAAAGCCCGGCAGCGCCTCGAGAGCGGCGGCGAGCGCCCGCCGGTCGCCCAAAGCCGCCGGAGCATCCCGCACCGTGGTCCATCGCGCGCGCTCGACGCCCGCCGCGCGATCCCACTCCGGATAGCTCGCGACCACCTGGCCGGCGGCGTCCGGCTCGATCTCGCGGGCGCGCCCGGCCTCCTCCCGCGGGGGCGCGTCGGCCATGCGGCCGTCGTCGCCCTCCTCCGGCCGCGGACGCGCGGCGTCGACCGCCTGCTCGATCTCCTCCGCCTCGGCGTCCGGCTCGTCACCGAAGTCCCAGAGGCCGAGATTGTCGTCGCGATAGAGCGGCTCGACCACATAGCCCCTGGGATCGAAGCGCAGGCGCATCTGGCCGATGTCGTTGCCCAGCAGCCCTCCGATGGCGCGGGCGAGCGTCGGATCCTCAAGCCGGCCGGAGGCGTCGGCGAACAGGCGGCGGCCTTTCGCGACGAAACCGTCCGGGTCCTGATAGTCCGGGTCGAACAGGGCGCGCGCGAGCCGAGCCATCAGCAGTGCAGCGTTGGTCGCCGCGACCGGCCGGGCGACATGCCACGGCGCCCAAAGCGCCCGCAGCCCCGGGAAGCGCCGCATGGCGAGCGCCTCGACGCGGGCGTCCTCGATCAGGCCGACAAGGGCGATCTGCAGCGGCTTCAGCTTGCCGGCAGGCCGGCGCGGGCCGCCGAAGACGCGGTGCGCCATCGCGTGCGCGAGCGCGGCCCGGTAGGGGCCGGGCGCCGCGTCCGCCGGGACGCCGCGATAGACATGCGGCATGCGGATCAGGTCGCCTGCGAGCGAGACGCGCTGCGGCGCCGGCGCAGCGCCGACGCCTTCGAGCGGAGCAAGCCGCGGCGGCGCGCCCCACAGCGCCGCGCCGAACAACACGAGGCCGCGCTCCAGCTCATGGAATCCGGCCTGGCCGGCGCCCCGCTCCAGCAGCCGCCGCGCGGCCGGGTCCGCCAGCGTGAAGAACGCCTTCAGCCGGCCGCGATCGCCGCCGCCCGCCTTCAGGCCTGCCGCCACGAAGTCCTCGAAGCCGTGGGCGCCGCCGGCCGCGAGCACCATCGCGGAGCGCTCGACCAGTGGCTCGGCGCAGTCCGGCGCCGCGCAGGCGAGCCGGCTCAGCGCGGCCCACCAGCGCGCCCGGTCGGGCGGCGCGAGACGCGCAGCGACGGCCGGGGCCGCTTCGAGCGCCGCGGCGGCGGCCTTCGAGCCGGCGCCGCGGGCGAGCTCCGCGGCGGCGCAGGCGTCGGCGGCGAGGCCAGCCGCCCCGGCGCCGCGGGACATGTCCGTGAGCCGACAAAACAGCGCAAGGCAGCGGCCGCCGGCGTTGGCGTGGACCAGCGCCAGCGCGCCCTCCGCCCAGTCATCGACATCCTCTGCGCTCCAGCGCCGCCGCAGCCTGTCCAGCGTGGCGCGGAGCTGGGCGCCGACGTCCGCCCGGTCGCCCGCAAGACGCAGCAGACGCGTCGCGGCGCCGGCCGCCGCAGCGGGCCGCGACAGCGCGTCGGTGGTCACGACGCGGCCAGGCCCGCCGGCAGGCTCGCCGCGATGGCGGCGCCGAGCGCCTCGCGCAGGTCGGGCTCGTCGGTGATCGGCAGCAGGATCGCGGCCCGAACCGCGGCGTCCGCCGGCGCGCCGGCGCGCAGCAGCTTGCCGGCGTGGATCAGCATGCGGGTCGAGGCGCCTTCGGCGAGCCCCTGCCCGCGCAGATTTCGCGAGCGCAGGCCCACCTCGATCAGCCCGCGCGCCTGCTCGCCCGAGACGTCCGCCTCCCGCGCGACGACCTCGGCCTCGACGGCCGGGGCCGGATAGTCGAACTCGATCGCCACGAAGCGCTGCTTGGTGGACTCCTTGAGGTCCTTCACGGCGCTCTGGTCGCCGGGGTTGTAGGAGATGGTGAGCTGGAAGTCGGGATGCGCCGGGACGAGCTCGCCCCTCTTCTCGAGCGGCAGGGCGCGGCGGGCGTCGGTCAGCGGATGGATCACGACGGTCGTGTCCTGCCGCGCCTCGACGATCTCATCGAGATAGCAGATCGCGCCCCCGCGCACGGCGCTCGTCAGCGGCCCGTCCTGCCAGACGGTGCCCTCCGGCGCGAGCAGGAAGCGGCCGGCGAGGTCGGCGGCGGTCAGGTCCTCATGCGCCGCGACCGTCACCAGCGGCCGGCCGAGCCGCCACGCCATGTGCTCGACGAAGCGCGTCTTGCCGCAGCCGGTCGGCCCCTTGAGCATGACGGGCAGCCGGCAGGCGTAAGCGGCGGCGAAGATGTCGATCTCGTCGCCGACGGCCCGGTAATAGGGCTCGTCACGGATCGCATAGGCGGACAGGCCGCCTGCGAGGGAGGGTTCGGTCATGTGGGGGCTCCGGTCCCGGCCGGACCCTCGGTCCGGTCGCGCTTAGACGCGCGGCGGATGCACCGCCGCCCGGCGTCTCTGCCGGAGACATCCGGCGACAGCCCTGTCGGCCGGATCAGACGGCCTCATGGCCGCCTTCATATTGGGACCAGCTTTCGCCTCGCGCGCAAGCGCTTTGAGGCCCCGCCGCGTCACCCCGCCGCTGACCTGGCGGCGCGCCGGCCGCCCATCCAGGGCGGCAGGACGAAGCGCTCGGTGTTGTAGGGCTCGGGCGCGATCATCGAGAGCGGCTTACGGTGGTCCTGGATCTGGTAGAAGATGTGCGGCATGCCGAGCGATGGGTCGTGGGTCACGACCGGATAGGGCTGCACCGCCTGCCATTCCGGGTGATAGCGGATGACGCCCTGTACGCTGCGGTAGATCATGCCCTTCAGCGCGAAGGCGACCTTGCGGTTCTGCTCGAAATCCCCCGGCGCGCCCGAGCCGCCCGCCATTGCGGCGGCGACCGCATAGTGATGCATGTTGCTGTAGGTCTGACAGCCGATGCCGGCGGTCGAGCCCTCGCCGAAACGGGCGTTGTAGCGGGCCTCGAAGCGCTTCCCGATGTCGTCGCGCAGCAGACCGATCACCGATGAGACGATGACGCCGACGCTCGCCTCCTGGGCGATGTCCGTGAAGGTGCGGTGCATCGCGCCGTATTGAAGATAGACCAGGCAGTCGATCGGCTTCTCCATGAACTGCCGCTGGAAGTAAGCCAGGTCGCCCGCATAGAAGTGGGTGTTGGCCACCACCGCCGGCTGGGCGGCCCGCACCTCCTCGATCACCTCGCGCCATTGGTTTGTCGGCGTCTGCACGATCTTGGGCCCGAAGCACAGCCGCCAGCCATAGTCGGCGGCGGCCGCCGCCATCGATTGCGCGATGACGATGCTGTAGGGCTTCGAGCCCGAGATGATCGCCAGCCGGTCGGAGCTCGGCGTCCACTGGCCGGTGTCGCGCAGCCAGGAGATGAACTTGATGAAGCCCGGCCCGTACCAGTAGTCGGCCGGGTCGGCCATGAAACATCCGAAGTAGCGCTCCGGATCGCTCATCACCGTATCGTGGTGCTGAAGCAGCGTGTTGGCGTGAACGTAGATGATACCGGCGTCGGCGATCGGCTCATATTCCGAGTTCTGCGGCCCGATATTGTAGCCGTTGACGATCGCGTGGACCTTGTGCTTCTCGATCAGCCAGCGCGCTGCGGCCACGACCTCCTCGGCGGTCTGGCGGCAGGTGTCGGCGAAGATCGGCTCGAACCTGCGCCCGAGCAGCCCGCCCCGCGCGTTGAGCTCCTCAACGGCCAGGATCATCCCCTTGCGGAATTCGGCGCCGTCGGCCGCCGACGGTCCGGTGAGCGGGATCATGCTGCCGATCGGGACAGGTGGAAGGTCGGCGGCCACAGCTCAAATCCTCGCCGGAGGCGTCACTGCCGCGACCCTGAAATCAGGCCGGGCTCGAACAGCAGATTGTGCATCAGCACCCGCAGCCGCGGCGGGCTCACGGGCTTGATCAGCACCGGCAGCCCCTCTTCGCGGATGCTCTCCAGCACGCGCGGCTCCGCGTCCGCGGTGACGATCATCGCCGGCGTCGCCACGCCGAATTCCGCGCGCAGCGCCCGGACGACGTCGACGCCGGTGCGGCTCTTCAGATTGTAGTCGGCGACGATCAGGCTGACCGAGACCCCGCTCTGCGCCAGCCGCACGGCTTCCGCCTCGTCGGCCGCCGCGTGGACTTCGATGCCCCAGCGCTGCAGCAGCTGCGTCATGCTCCGGCGCAGAATGTCGTCGTCCTCGACCAGCAGCACCGGCGTTCCGGCGAATTCGCCCGCGACCATCTCGCTGATCTCGGTCTCGCCGCCCTCGCTGTGCCAGATGTTGCCGAGCGGTACGGTGACGGAGAAGATCGAGCCGCGCCCGACCCGCGAGCGCAGCCGGACCGGCAGCTCCAGCAGGTCGGCGAGGCGCTTGACGATGTTGAGGCCGAGCCCGAGCCCGCTCTTCTGCCGCCGCCGCGCCTCGGCGGCGCGGTAGAACTCCTCGAAGACGCGCTCGCGGTCCTCCTCGCGCACGCCGCGGCCGGTGTCGACCACCTCGATGCGCAGCAGGCGGCCCTCCTTGCGGCAGCCGACCAGCACCGTTCCGACCTCGGTGAAGCGGATCGCGTTCGCGACGAAATTGCTCAGGATGCGTTCGAGCAGCGCCCGGTCCGTCGCGACCGTGCCGCGCGGAGTGACGAATTTGAGCTTCAGCCCTTTCTCCTGCGCCTGGTGGCGAAACTGGATGTCGAGCCGCTCGAAGATCTGGGAAAGCTGGAAGCTGGTGACACGGGGCTGGATGCGGCCCGCGTCGAGCTGGCCGATCTGAAGCAGCGCGCCGAGCAGATCCTCCATGATGAGGGCCGCGACGCTCATGGCGTGCAGCATGTCGGCGCGATGCGCCTCGTCTGGCTCGCGCATGCAGTTGTAGATCAGGATCTTTAGCGAGGCGAGCGGCTGCCTGAGGTCGTGGTTCGCCGCGCGCAGGAAGCGCGACTTGGCCTCGTCGGTCGCCTCTGCGACCTCCTTGGCCTCCCGGAGCGCGCGCTCGTTGCGCTTGACGGAGGTCACGTCGGTCAGCGTCTGGACCATGCCGCCGCCCTCCAGCGGCGCCTGCGACAGGTTGAGGACCCGGCCGTCCGCCAGTACGTAGTCGCTCTCCCGGTCGCGCCCGAAACCGGCGCGCTCCGCGCTCTCCCATTCGGCCGCGGACGTCGGCAGCAGCCATTCGCGGGAGCGCGCAAGTTCCCCGACGAAGCTTTCGAACGAGGACCCGATCGGGACCGGGAATTCGAAGATCCGGCGGAACCTCAGATTGGCGTAGCTGAGCGCGCCGTCGGCCGACCAGATCGCGATTCCGGCGGGAACGGCCTCGAGCCCGGCCCGGAGCGCGGCCAGCTCGGCCGCATCCGACGGTTCGGTTCGGCCGAACGCCGCTTCAGCCACGCCCGGCCGCTGCGATGTCGTTGCCGAGACTGATCGCGTAGTGGATGGCGGCGGAGCGGTCGTGGAGGTTGAGCTTCTTCATGACGCTGCCGAGATGCACCCGGATCGTCTGGCTGCTGAGCTCGAGCTCTTCGGCGATGCGCTTGATCGAATAGCCGCGGCCGAGCAGCGACAGCACGTCACGCTCGCGGCCGGTGAGCGCATGCAGGCTCCGGCCCCGTGGAGCCGGCGCGGGCTCGGCCGCCTTCTGCGCGCCTGCCGGCGCCGAGCGCTCGATGATCCGCCGCGGGAACGACACCTCGCCGGCCAGCACCCGCTCGAGCGCCCGCTCGATCTGCTCGCCGTCGGACGATTTCGGGATATAGCCGATCACGCCCTGCTCGACCGAGCGCAGCACATATTCGACGTCCTCATGGACCGAGATCACCACAACCGGCACGTCGGGGAAGTCGGCCCGCAGCCGGCGCAGCCCGGCGAATTCGTCGAAGCCCGGCATCACCAGGTCGACCAGCATCAGGTCGACGTCGGGATGCCCGCCGAGGATCTCGGCCGCCTCCTCGAACGTCTCCGCCTCATAGATGTCCAGCGTCTTGCGCAGGCGACGCATCACCTGCTTGAGCGACTCCCGGACCACCCAGTGGTCGTCTGCGATCAAGACCTTCATGCCCGCACGCGCCAGACGTTTCCGCTCAATCGCCGCTGTCTTGGAATCGCAATGCGCGCGGACCCGCGGCTCGTCACCCGCACGTTGCGCCCTTCTGTCACGCTCGCCGGTCCTTTCCAAGGCCGCCAAAGGCGGAACATGCGACTCGCGCCTCGGCCGCCGCTCTCCAGAAGCGAAATATATCTAGACATTTCCTTGGAGCCAATCTCGGCGACTCGGCACGGCCCGCCGCCCAGGCGGCGTGCGACGAGGCCACCCGCCGGGCGCGCCAATTCAGCACAACGGCCTTTTTTTTACTTCTGGACGTTCCGGCCAAGCGAACCGGCGGGCGCCTGACCCAAGGCAGGGCCGCTCCCTAGGTCAATGGACAGATTAGACGTTTCGTCTAGGCTGACGAGCATGGGGCGCCCCGCGCTCGCCGAACTTGGCTGGGGACAAGCGCATGCGGCGCGTCACCGCCCGTCCGTCCGGACCGACGCGCCCGCAGGGCCGCGGCGGCGCCGGCCGCGCAAGGCTTATCGGGACGGAGGCGAAATGCCGGCTGAACAGGGCGCGGGAAGCGCAGAGCCGCAACCGTCCCTGCGCCGCTACGAGCAGGTGAAACGGCGCTACTTCAAGACGCTGATCTCTCCCGAGATCATCGAGGAGCACCGCAGCAGACCGCTCGGGCCCCACGGCAGGGAGCTCGCGCGGCTCCTGCTTTATCTGCGCCGCGCGCCTGACGCGAAGCCTTACGCGATCATCGCCGTCGAGCCCTTCCGAGCCTACCGGATCGTCGCCGGAAGCCCGCGGGAAACCGGGGCGCCGGACGCCTCGGACGGGAAAATTTACGCCTCCGCGAGCGAGGCGCGACACGGCGTCTTTCTGCGGCGTGTCCTAGACCTTCTGGAGTCCTGAGGAGGAGCAGACGCGATGGCGCATGAGAGCCGCCGACCGCCGCGGCCAGGTTGCAGCCTCGCAGGAGGCGTCACGACGCCGCACCTGAGGCGAGCGGCCGGCGCCTCGACATTGAGCGACGCCGAATGCCGCCGCCCCTGAGCCGCCAGCCGGCCGGCCGCGCGCTGCCCGCCCACGAGGCGCCGAACGCCCATAAAAAGGTCTGCTGGCGCCCCTTGCCGGATACAACCATCTAGCTGACTTCAGTTTCGTATCTAGAAATTTTGGTTATTCGCAATTGACGGCTCTTGCAGGGGCGTTGTAGCTTTCACTCAAGCTTATCGAGCAAAGGCCCTCGCCTCGCTCAGTATAGACAGCCTCTTGTCGTGAGGTTGCAGCACCTTTTCGCCCTCTCGGAGGGCGTTGCTTCAAAGAGGACCGGCATGATCCCGATTCCGAAGAAGGGCACGCCCGAGCGCGAGGCGCTCATCAAGGAACACCGCGAGTGCGTCGACTCCATGAAGGGCGTTGCGGGCTTCTCGGTGCTGAAATGCGAGACGCCGGGCGACACCACCGTGGTGACCGGCGGCGTCCATGACGACCCGGTGCTGAAGCGCGTCCTGCTGCGCATGCGCGGCGAATCCCCCAAAGGCAAGCTGATCGTCATCTGCACAAAGGTCGACGCGGAGTGGCGGATCGGCCGCCTGTCGGGAATTCGCGGCGTCCCGCCGGAGTTCGTCAACGACAAGGTCTACACCGACGAGCAGGAGATCCAGCACGACATCTTCCTGATGCGGCTGGACGAGCTCCCCGAAACTGCAGGAACGCCTGAGGACTTCGAAGAAGGCTGGAAGCACCGGGACGACAACTGGCCGGTCACCTGAGCTGAGCCTCGCCGTCACAGGCTGAGCGGCGGCCGCGCCGCCCAGCGCCGGGCCTGTCGACTGCGCCCCTGCGGGAGAGCGCAGACGGGATCTTCTTGCCTCGCGCAAACATAATGTCTGGAGAAATCTGATGTGCGCCATGCGGTTGACTGGATACGCCGACAAATTCGGCGTCCACCCCGGCGACAAGATCAAGTTCTATGTCAATTGCGACGGCCCGGCCGAGTTCAAGGCTGAAGTCGTGCATATGATCAACGGCGACACCAATCCGCGCGGACCCGGCTTCATCGAGAAGCCGATCGAGGCCGAAATCAACGGCGCCTATAAGGGCCGCAAGCAGATCATCCACAGCGGGTCCTACGGCTATGTCGAGGATGCGCCGCAGCTGCGCGTTGAAAGCTTCACGTTGCAGTGCTGGATCTGGCCGACCACGCCCAAGACGCATCCGCGCTACTGGAAGCACGGCGCGCAGGGCCTCGTCACCAAGTGGATGGACGGCAAGGGCTACGGCCTCTTCATCAATGAAGACGGCCAGGTCGAGCTGCGCATCAATGACCAGAAGATCACGACGGGCGCCCCGATCCGCGATCACGCCTGGCACTTCATCGCCGCGAGCTTCAACGCCGAGACCGGCGAAGCCACGCTCTATCACGAGCCGCAGATCGTCTATGCGCTCGATCCGGTGATCGAGCCGGTCACCGCAAAGCTCGAGACCAGGATCGAGCACAGCTCGGCGCCGCTGGCGCTGGCGGCCTATGTGGAGAAGATGGACGAAGACCCGCTCGGCGCGTCTTCGCTGCCTGCAGGCGTGTGGTTCACCGGCAAGTATAATGGCAAGCTCGACAGCCCGCGCATCTGCAAGAAGGCGCTGAGCCGTTTCGAGATCGAGCAGATGAAGGGCGGCGCGCAGCCCGGGCTCACCGAGCGCCGCAACTCCGGCCCGACCGGCGCGCTCTCCGAGGCGATCGTGGCCGCCTGGGACTTCTGGGACGGCATCAGCACGATCGTCGCCAAGGACAACGGTCCGTACCGGTTCGACGCGCAGCTCGTGAACTGCCCGACGCGGGCGCTGACCGGCTACAACTGGGCCGGCGAGAACTTCGACTGGAAGCACGCCAAGAAGGAATATGGCGCGATCCACTTCCATGACGACGACGTCGACAACGCCCGCTGGGAGGCGGACGTCGAGTGGGCGGTTCCGGCGGAAGGCCTCAAAAGCCGCTTCTACGCGCTGAAGCTCACGACTTCCGAGGGCGACGAGGACTACATCCCGTTCTGGATCGTGCCGCGCATCGGCGAAGAACAGTCCAAGATCGCCGTGATGGTCCCGACCATCAGCTACATGGCCTACGCCAACGAGCACGTGGCCTGCAACGCCGGCGGCGCGGAGCTGTTCGTCTACCGCGTGCCGATCATGCAGCACCAGAACATGTTTTTGGCTGAGCACCGCGAATATGGCGGCTCGATCTACGACACGCACACCGACGGCTCGGGCATCTGCCTGTCGTCGCGGCTTCGGCCCATCCTGTCGATCCGGCCGAAATACGACCACTTCCTGGCCCAGGCGCCGTGGCAATACCCGGCTGACCTTCATCTGATCTACTGGCTAGAGCAGATGGGCTATGAGTACGACGTCATTACCGACGAGGACGTCACCTATGACGGCCTCGCCAGGCTCGAGAACTACAACGTCGTCATCACCGGCTCGCATCCCGAGCACAATTCCGGAACCCAGCTCGACGCGATCCACAACTACACGCAGCGCGGCGGCCGGCTGATGTATATGGGCGCCGACGCCTGGTATTGGGTGCATTCGTTCCACCCGGCCTATGACGATCTCGGTCGCGGCGTGGTCACCGAGATGCGGCGCTGCGAGTCCGGCATCCGGACGTGGCGGGCCGAGCCCGGCGAATACTACCACCAGGGCACCGGCGAACTTGGCGGCATGTGGCGCTTCCGCGGCCGTTCGCTCTATTCGGTCGCCGGCGTCGGCATGACGAACGAAGGCTTCGACATCTCGACCTATTACAGCCGCACCCCGGACAGCCTGGACCCTCGCGTCTCCTGGGCGTTCGAGGGCATCGAATATGACGACAAGATCGGCAATTTCGGTCTCGTGGGCGGCGGCTGCGCCGGCCTCGAGCTCGACATCGTCGACGTCACGCTCGGCTCGCCGCCGCACACGCTGGCGGTCGCGACCTCGGCGGGCCGGCACACCGAGGCCTACCTGCTCGTGATGGAGGATTTCGGCTTCAACCAGCAGGGCCTGGATGGCACCACGCATCCGCGGGTGCGCGGCGACATCGCCTTCCACGAGACGCCGAACGGGGGCGCGTGCTTCGCCTTCTCGTCAATCGCCTTCTGTGGCTCGCTGCCGTGGAACGAGGGCAAGAACAACGTCTCCACGCTGGTGAAGAACGTGCTCGACCGCTTCTCCGCAGACGGCCCGCTGCCGCCGCCGCCGGCCGACGCCATCAGGCATCGTGGGCGCGCCGACTACGAGTCGCCGGCGCTCGCCAGCGCCTGACGGCGACGACGCTTCCGGTCCGCGGCGGCTCCGCCCGCGGACCGGGCTCCCTGCATC
Source organism: Hansschlegelia sp. (assembly GCF_035538955.1). Taxonomy (NCBI): domain Bacteria; kingdom Pseudomonadati; phylum Pseudomonadota; class Alphaproteobacteria; order Hyphomicrobiales; family Methylopilaceae; genus Hansschlegelia; species Hansschlegelia sp. The sequence continues at coordinate 99,771 of NZ_DATLJK010000017.1, read as the reverse complement.
CCAGAGAGGCGCCGCCCGTGTCGAACCGTCCGGACCTCGGCTATTTCGACGAAGGCCAGGATCTCGCCAGCGCCGCCTTCTATGCCGAGGCGCTGAAGCCGCCGGGCGAGGCGCGCGTGCTGCCGCCGGCGGCGTTCCGCTCGCTCGCCTTCACCGCGCTGGAGGACGAGGCGGTCTGGACGCGGGACTGGATCTGCGTCGGCGCGCATGAGGCGATCCCGGGCGTGGGCGACCTGCTGCCCTTCACGGTCGGGACGCATGGCGTCCATGTGCAGCGGACTGAAGAGGGCCTCAAAGCTCGCTTCAACAAGGCGCAGCATGGCGGCTGCCGCGCGGTGCCGCTGCAGTGCCAGACCGGCGCCAAGACCCGCTGCTCCTTCACCTCCTGCGGCCACAGCCGCGACCGGGCCGCGATCCCGGCTGGCGAGCTCGGCGACGGCACGCCCGAGATGCACCAGTATCTCGGGCTCCGGCCCGAGCGCCTGCTGACCGCGCAGGTCCGCAGCTGGGGCCCGCTGATCTTCGTCAATCTCGACGTCACGCCCGAAAGCCCCGAGGCGAGCCTCAAGGCGCTCAACAAGGCGGCCGGGTTCTTCGGCAACCACAAGCCCCTTCGATCCGAAGAGATCTGGCTGGAGTTTCCGGCGAACTGGAAGCTGCTCGCGCAGGCGCTGGCGGCCGGCGAGCCGATCGTCGAGGACGAGGACGCCGGCTGGCTGCTCGCGCGGACGGAGCTTTCCGACGCCACGGACACCGTCACGGCCTGGCTGTTCCCCAACCTCGTGCTGCTCGCGACCGACCGCGAGACCTGCACGCTGACGCTCCAGCCGAGCGCGATCGGCCAGACGATCTGCCGGGTCAGTCTCTATGGCGCGTCCCCTGACGCGGACGCGCTCGCGCGCTGGCGCAGCGTGGTCGAGGCGCGCGCCGCCGCGGCTGTGGCCGGGCAATTCGCTGCATCCCGCTGGGGCGCGAGCTTCCGGCCGGAGACCGTCGGCGCGCCCCTCCCGGTTCAGACCGATCCGCATGGCCAGTGGATGGCCCGCGCGCTCGCCCGCCGCATCGCCCGCGTGCCGCGCGCCGCCCTGCCCCAGCCGCTGTTCCAGACCCCGAGGAGCTGACCCGATGCTCTCCGTCCGCGCCGCCTATCATGAACAGACGCCGCTCGCCGCGGCCGCCGCGGCCTATGACCGGGGCGATTTCGTCGCGGCCGCCGAGCTGTTCTCGGAGCTCGCCGAAGCCGGCGACGTCGAGGCGATCACCTGGCTCGGCGCGCTCTACGCTCATGGCGAAGGCGTCGAGGCGTCGCTCGCGAAAGCCTTCGCGCTCTATCGCAAGGCGGCCGAGGCCGGGAACGTGCTGGCGCAGACCAATGTCGGCGCGATGCTGGCGATGGGCCAGGGCGTGGCGCAGGATCCGGTCGAGGGCGCGCGCTGGCTCGAGCAGGCGGCCGAACAGGGCGATCTGTTCGCCCAGTACAATCTCGCGACCCTCTATTCCAAGGGTCAGGGCGTGGCGCGGGACGACGCAGCGGCCATGCGCTGGTACCGCCGCGCCGCGGAAGCCGGCCATTACCCGTCGCAGGCCCGGCTCGGCTTCATCTGCGCCAATGGCGTCGGCGTCGAGAAGGACCGCGTCGAAGGCTATGTGTGGCTCTCGCTCGCGGCCCAGCACGGCGTCGGCAATGCGCTCAACGCGCTCGAAGCGATCGCCTCGCAGATGTCCACGGACGAGAAGCGGCGCGGCGCGGCGGCGGTCGCTCAGTGGCGGTCGAAGACGCCGGAGATCTCCCGCCATGCGCGGCTCAACCCGACCCCGGGCTGACCCGCCATGGTGTTCAGCGTGCAGCAGATAAAGTTCGAATTCCTGACGTACATCAAGGAATTCGGCGGCCGCGCGGGCGACTGGCGGGTGGGCCTCGCGGCCGACGCGCCGGCGGCGCTGTTCGGGGCGCAGAAGGTCGACCCGGAGGCCGATGTCTGGCTCTGGAAGCCGGCGCTCTCGGCGGCCGCGGCCAGAACCGTGTTCCGCTACATGACCGAGCAGTTCCACGTGCCGCCCGCGGAGGGCGCGACCGACGGCGCGTGCGTCTTCCTGTTCAGGCGCGGCGGCGGCGCCTGAGGCGGTCGCGCCGCCTCACTGCATGCCGAGGGCCTGGAGGTAGAGCTCGAGGATCGCCTCCTGCTCCTGCCGCTCGGAGGCGTCCTGGCGGCGGATCTGGACGATCTTGCGCACGATCTTGGCGTCGAAGCCGCGGCCCTTGAGCTCGGCGAACACCTCCTTGATGTCGTCGGAGATGCCCTTCTTCTCCTCCTCGAGACGCTCGATGCGTTCGACGAACTGCTTCAGCTCCTCGCCGGCGACGCCGTCGTTGGTGATGTCCTGAGCCACTTCGGTTCCTGCCAGAGCGTGACGGAGGCGACGACGGCCGCTTGCGCGCCGCCGCTCGGGACGTCCCGAAGCCTCCTTGAGAGGGATGGGTCCGGTTCGCAGAACCACGCGAGTCCGTCAAGCCGCGGGAGGCCGGCGGCCTGGGTATAGCGGGGACGGTCAGTGCTTCGGCTGCCTCTCGGCGAAGGCGGCCTGCTGCTCAGGCGTCGCCTCGCTCTGGTGCCGCGCCTTCCACTCCTCATAGGGCATGCCGTACACCGCCTCGCGCGACTGCTCCTTGGTCAGGGCGAGCCCGCGCGCGTCGGCGGCGTCCTTCAGCCAGTTGGAGAGGCAGTTCCGGCAGAAGTCGGCGAGGTTCATGAGGTCGATATTCTGCACCTGCGGCCGGTCGCGCAGATGCTGCACAAGGCGGCGGAGCACCTCGGCCTCGAGCTCGTCGCGGGTCCTGTCGTCGATCCCGGGAAGCTGGTTCATGATCTCGATCTCCTGATCTCGGCGCGCGAGCCGTAATGCGTGATGCGCCGCGTCTCCGGAAGGTCCAGCAGCGGCGGCAGAAGGCGCGCGAAGCGAAGCGCCCACTCGGTCTGCCCCGCCTCGTCGCGGACGAGGTCCTGGCGGATCTCGACGAGCGTGTGCGGGAAGCCGCGTTGCGTGCCGTGCTGGTGCAGCGTGTCGCCGACCAGCGCGCCGTCATAGGGCTCGTTGTCGCCGACGATAAGCCCGGGCTCCTGCGCCAACGCCGCGAGCAGCGGCCGCGTCAGCCGGTCGTCCCGGTCCCACAGCAGGCCGACATGCCAGGGCCGCGGCGCGCCCTTCCAGGCCGGCGTGAAGCTGTGCATCGAGAGGATCACCGGCGTGTCGCCGGCGTCCACGATGGCGTCGAGCTGCGCGGTGATCGCCTCGTGATACGGCCGGTGAAACCGAGCGATCCGGCGGGCGATCTCGTCGGCGTCGGCCTTGGCGTTGCCGGGCACCACGGCGCCGTCGGAGAGCCGCATCAGCAGGGTCGGATCGTCTTCGCCACGGTTCGGATCGATCACCAGCCGGGAGAAGCGCGACAGCACCGCAGGCGCGCCCAGCAGCCGAGCGAGCGCCAGCGTGACGCCGCGCATGCCGATGTCATAGGCGATGTGCCGCTCGAACTCCGGCGCGGCGAGCCCGAGGCTGCCGAACTCGGGCGGCACATAGTTCGACGCATGGTCGCACAGGATCAGCAGCCGAGAGCCGGGAAGCCCCTCGACGACCTCGAAAGGTCGCTCTTGGTCTTTGGTCGCAGGCGAAAATGCGTCGCAGCTCATGGCCCGCCGGACAATAGTGACGCAGCGTCCCCGATGCCATAGGAAGGGCGCCCCGAACGCCCTGTCCTGTCCCCTGAACCTCATTCTCTTGGAGCAGCGCCCATGAGTCCCGACGAACGCCGCTCGCTCCTCCGCCGGGCGTTCGACGCGGGCGTGGCCGCAGCCCATCCGGCGGTGTGCATTCCGCCTCATCTGCCCACACCCCCGAAAGGCCGTGTGATCGTGCTCGCCGCCGGCAAAGGCGCGGGCGCCTGCGCCGAGGTCGCGGAAAAGTTCTATCGCGAGAAGTACGGTCTCGGACCCGACCGCCTCACCGGTCTCGCGGTCACCCGCCATGGCCACGCGCGGCCGACCGAGTTCGTGAAGGTTGTGGAGGCCGGGCATCCGGTGCCGGACGCCGCGGGCCTCAAGGGCGCGGCCGACACGCTGAAGCTCGCCGAAGAGGCCGGGCCCGACGATCTCGTGCTGGCGCTGATCACCGGCGGCGGCTCCGCCAACTGGGTGGCGCCTGCGGACGGACTCGACCTCGCGGTGAAGCAGGCGACCACCAAGGCGCTGCTGCGCTCCGGCGCGCCGATCGACGCCATCAACACCGTGCGCAAGCATCTGTCGCGCATCAAGGGCGGCCGGCTGGCGCGCGCCGCCCATCCGGCGCGGGTGGTGTCGCTCGCGATCTCGGACGTCCCCCGTGACGACCCGTCGGTGATCGCTTCCGGCCCGACGGTGCCGGACCCCTCGACGCTCGCCGACGCGCGCGCGGCGCTCGAGCGCTACAAGGTCACGCCGCACCCGGATGTGGCGAAGGCGCTTTCCGAGCCGGCGAATGAAAGTCCAAAGCCGGGCGACGCGGCCTTCGCGCATGCCGAATACATCGTGGTCTCACGCCCGGCCGATGCGCTCGCCGCGGTGATCAAGACGCTGGAGGACGCCGGCGTCGAGGTCAGGGTGGTGGGCGCCGATCTCGAGGGCGAGGCCCGCGAGGTGGCGGCGGAGCACGCCGCGATCGCCCGCGGCCTCGGCCGCCTCGATCACCCGGTCGCGCTGATCTCGGGCGGCGAGCTTACGGTGACGATCCGCGGCGAAGGCGGCCGCGGCGGCCCCAACCAGGAATATGCGCTCGCGCTGGTGCGCGACCTCGGGGACCTTCCCGGATGGGCGGCGCTCGCCGGCGACACCGACGGCGCCGACGGCGGCGGCGGTTCGCCCGAGGATCCGGCCGGCGCGGTCGTGGATTCCGGCACGGCCGAGCGCGCCCGCGCCAAAGGCCTCGAAGCCGCCCGTTTTCTGGAGAACAACGACAGCACCGGATTTTTCGAGGCGACCGGCGACGTGCTGCTGACGGGCCCGACCTGCACCAACGTCAATGACCTCAGGATCGTGCTCGTTGACAGCGCTGACGCCTCGCCGCACAACCCCGCCTGACGAGGCCAAGGCGAGCGTCCCCGTCCTCATGCTGATTCGCGACCGCATCTCCTCTCGCGCGCTACGATTGTTCGGACGCTGCTGCGCGGTCGCAGCGTTGGCGGCGGTTGCGTCGCCGGCGCTGGCCGATTTCCGCCTGTGCAACAAGACGGGCAGCCGGGTCGGGGTTTCGATCGGCTACAAGGACCGCGAGACCTGGTCCACCGAGGGCTGGTGGAACGTCGGCTCGAACTCCTGCGAGACCCTTCTGCGCGGGCCGCTCTCCGCCCGTTTTTATTATGTGTACGCGATCGATTACGACCGCGGCGGGGAATGGAACGGCAAGGCCTACATGTGCACCCGCGACAAAGAGTTCACGATCAAGGGCATAGAAGACTGCCTCGCGCGCGGATATGAACGCTCGGGCTTTTTCGAAATAGACACTGGCGAACAGAAGAGCTGGACCGTGCAACTGACGGAACCGACCGCGAACTCCGCGGCAGCCGCGCCCTCGGGCGCGACCACCCCGCCGGCGACAGCCGGCGTCCGGGCAGGCCTCGATTCCGGCTCTTCGGTTCGATGAGACGGCTTCGCAAGGTCAAGATCGTCGCGACGCTCGGTCCGTCCTCCTCGACGCCCGAGATGGTCACGCGCCTGTTCCATGCGGGCGCCGACGTGTTCCGCATCAATATGAGCCACACCTCGCATGAGCGGATGCGCGAGCTGATCGGCTCGATCCGCGCGATCGAGAAGGACGTTGGCCGTCCGATCGGCATCCTGGTCGACCTGCAGGGACCGAAGCTCAGGCTCGGCCGGTTTACGGACGGCGCGGTGATGCTCGAGAAGGGCCAGAGCTTCACGCTCGATTCCGATCCGACGCCCGGCGACAAGACGCGCGTTCACCTGCCGCATCCGGAGATCCTCGAGGCGCTTGAGCCCGGGCATCATCTGCTGCTCGACGACGGCAAGGTGCGGCTCGTCGCCCGTTCCTCGACGCCGACGCAGACCGTCACCGAGGTGATCGTCGGCGGCCGGCTTTCGGACCGCAAGGGCGTCAGCCTGCCGGACACGATGATCAAGACCTCCGCGATGACGGAGAAGGATCACGCCGACCTGCAGGCGGCGCTCGAGGTCGGCTGCGAGTGGATCGCGCTGTCCTTCGTGCAGCGTCCCGAGGACATCGTGGAGGCCAAGGACATCATCCAGGGCCGCGCCGCGGTGATGACCAAGATCGAGAAGCCGCAGGCGATGACGCGGCTCACCGAGATCATTGATCTCTCGGACGCGCTGATGGTCGCCCGCGGCGATCTCGGCGTCGAGATGCCGATCGAGAAGGTGCCGGGCATGCAGAAGCAGATGACCCGCGCCTGCCGCCGCGCCGGCAAGCCGGTGATCATCGCGACGCAGATGCTGGAATCGATGATCACCCAGCCGATGCCGACGCGCGCCGAGACATCCGACGTCGCGACCGCCGTGTTCGAGGGCGCGGACGCGATCATGCTGTCGGCCGAATCCGCCGCCGGCGCCTATCCGACCGAGGCGGTCGCGATGATGGACTCCATCGCCCGCAGCGTGGAGAGCGATCCGTATTACCGCGGCATCATCGACGCTCAGCGCGCCGAGCCGGAAGCGACCGGCGCGGACGCGATCTCGGCCGCCGCCCGCCAGGTCGCCGAGACGCTCGACCTCGCGGCGATCATCTGCTGGACCTCGGGCGGCACCACCGCGCGGCGCGCCGCGCGCGAGCGGCCCAAGACGCCGATCATCGCGCTGACGCCGAACGTCGACACCAGCCGCCGGCTGACGCTGGTCTGGGGCGTGCACTCGATCCTCGCCCCCGACGCGCATGATCTCGACGACATGGTGAACCGCGCCTGCGCCTTCGCGCATGACGAGGGTTTCGCGCTCGACGGCGACCGGGTGATCATCTCGGCCGGCGTGCCGCTGCGCGTGCCGGGCGCGACCAACATGTTGCGCATCGCCACCATCCAGGGCGGCTTCGAGAGCTGACCTTCGCCCTTCCTGGCTGGAAGGGCGCCACGAAGAACGATCCGCAAAAGAGCCCGCGCCGCGGGCTCTTTTTTTGTCCGCGCGGCTGCGGTCGGCGTCGGCGGGTCTCAGACGCGCCGGAGCGCGCCCTGCATGACCCGGCGCACCGCCCCGGCGGCGGGCGCAAGCCCCAGCATGCGGTCGCAGGCGTCGGCCGCCATCGCTTCGCCGAAGGCGTAACCCTGCGCGTATTCGCAACCGAGATGGAACAGCTCCACCGCGTCGGAATCCGTCTCCACGCCCTCCGCCACGGCCTCCATCCCGAGGTCGTGCGCAAGCCGGATGATCGACTGCAGGATCACCGGCCGCTGGCCCCCGCCGCGCGGGCGGACGAAGGACTTGTCGATCTTCAGCACGTCGAACGGGAAGCGCTGCAGGTAGGCGAGACTCGAGTGCCCGGTGCCGAAGTCGTCGAGCGAGAGGCCGGCGCCGAGCTCGCGCATGCGTGTCAGCATCTGCGCCGCGTGCTCGGGATTCTCCATCACGAGCCCCTCGGTCAGCTCGATCTTGAGCGAGCCGGCCGGCAGATTGACGCGGGCGAGCACGTTCTTGATGTCCTGGACGAGGTCCTGCCGCAGGAACTGGCGGGTCGACACATTGACCGACATGAACAGCGGCGGCTCGCCCGGCACCTCGTCCTGCCACCGGGATAGCTGGCGCGCGGCCTCGTCGAGCGCGAACAGGCCGAGGTCGACGATCAGGCCGCTTTCCTCGGCGATCGCGATGAACTCCGACGGCGGGCGGCGGCCGTAGCGCGGATGCTCCCAGCGCAGCAGCGCCTCGAAACCCGCAATGCTACGATCGTCGAGCCGCACGATCGGCTGGTAGAAGACCTTGATCTCGTTGCGCTCGAGCGCGCGGTTCAGCTCGCCAGCGATCAGCAGCCGATCGGTCGTGGCGGCGCGCATGTTCGGCCGGAACGACTCGATGTGGTCGCCGCCAAAGCGCTTGGCGTGGTACATTGCCACCTCGGCGTTCTTGACCAGCTCTTCCGCCGAAGCATCCTGCACGCCCTCGGCCGTCGCAAACCCGATCGAGGCGGTCAGGAACAGCTCCTTGCCGCCGAACGCGATCGGCGCTCTGAGCGTCCGCTTCAGCGTGTCCGCGAAGGCCGGCACGGCGGCCGGGTCGCGCTCCGAGACCAGCAGCACGCCGAACTGGTCGCCGCCCAGCCGGGCCAGCGTGTCCTGCGGCTTCAGCAGGCGGGAGAGCCGGCGCACCACGGTGATCAGGATGGTGTCGCCGGTCGCGATCCCGACCGTCTCGTTGATCTTCTTGTAGCGGTCGATGTCGAGCACCATGACGGCGGGGCGCAGCCCCTGGTCGCTCCGCGCGAAGCCGAGCGCGGCGTCGAGCCGGTCGACGAACAGCTCGCGGTTCGGCAGACCCGTCAGGGCGTCGTGCACCGCGTTCTGGAGGAGACGCTCCTCGGTGGTCTTTGCGGCGTTGACGTCGAGCAGCGTGCCGACGCAGCGCACCACCTCGCCATCCGCGCCCACCACCGGGCGGGCCCGCAGCGAGTACCAGAAATAGTGGCCGTCCTCGCCGCGCATCCGGAAGGTCTCGACCAGCCGGCCGCGGCGCTCCTCGAGCAGCGCGTCGAGCGCGGCGCGGAAGCGGTCGCGGTCGCCCGGATGCACGAGCTGCAGCCATTCGGCCGGCGAAGCCTCCAGCGCGCCGCGGCGCAGCCCGAGCGCTTCCTCGAGCTCATGGCTGGCGTGGATGCGGTCGCCTTCGACATCCCAGTCCCAGACATAGTCGCCGGCGCCCGTGACCGCGAGCGCGCGGCGTTCGATGTCCGAGACGCTGCCCTGCAGGATCGCGCCGCCCGCGAAGGCGTGCTGCATCACCGTGAAGCCGATCAGCAGGACGATCAGCACCAGCCCGCCGACGAGGGCCGGGGCGACGAGTTCGTTCGCCAGCCCGCCGCCGACGGCGACGGCCGCGGCCCCCACCCAGGCGAGCAGCAGCAGCCAGGTGGGCGCCAGCATCACGGCGCGGTCGTAGCCTTTCATGGCGAGCCAGACGATGATGCCGAAGCCGGCCGCCGCGACCGCGACCAGCGACAGCCGCGCGATGCCGGCCGCGATCGGCGCGTCATAGGCCGAGAGCGCCACCAGCGCGACAAGGAACACGAGCCAGCCGCCCATGACGTGGGCGTAGCGTACGTGCCAGCGGTTGAGGTGCAGATAGGCGAACAGGAACACCAGCAGCGTCGCGACGAAGGTCGCTTCGCTGCCGGCCCGCAGGATCCGCTCGGCCTCAGGCGCAAGATCGAACACCCGCCGCCAGAAACCGAAATCGACCCCGAGATAGAACAGCACCGCCCAGGCGAGCGCGGCCGCCGCCGGGAACATCACGCTGCCCTTGACCACGAACAGGATCGTCAGGATCAGCGCTAGCAGGCCGCCGATGCCGAGCAGGATGCCGCGATAGAGCGTGAAGGAGTTGACCTTGTCCTTGTAGGCGTCGGGCTCCCACAGGGTGAGCTGCAGCAGCTCGGGCGAGCTCAGCTCCACCACGTAGGTGACCGTCGCTCCCGGATCGAGCGTGAGCAGGAAGACGTCGGCGTCGTCCGATTGCTGGCGGTCCGGACGGAAACCCTGGCTCGCGGTGACGGCCCGGATCCGCTCCTCGCCGAGGTCCGGCCAAAGCGCCCCGGAGCCCACGAAACGGTAATGCGGCGAGACAAGCAGCCGGTCGATCTGCTCGTCGCCTTCGTTCTTCAGCGAGAACACCGCCCATTGCCGGCCGTCCCCGGGGGACTCGGAGTGGACTTCGATCCGCCGGGTGATGCCGTCCGGTCCCGGGACCGTCGCGACCTGAATGCGGTCCGCTTCGCCCTGCGGCCGCTCGACCGCCTGAGTGAGGTCGAGCGCCTGGTCGTCCGGACGCAGCGACAGCGTCTGCAGCGCCGCGGAGGGCGCGGCCCAGCCAATCAATGCGGCGACGAGAACGATCGCCTGAAGGAGGGCGCGGGAAAAACGCAACGCCTCAGCTCTCCCTGTTGCCGGCTGGCGGCGATCGTCGACCTGAGGCGGCGGAACCGGCAGCGTCCCGCCGAACACGGCGAAGCGGGCGGCACGTTAGCCTACGGCGTCGCCGCGAAGAAGCGCGTAGAGCAGGTGATCCTGCCAAAGTCCAGCAATGCACAGATACTCGCGGGCGTATCCCTCCCGCTTGAACCCGGTACGCTCGAGCAGGCGAATGGACGCGGCGTTGCGCGGCAGGCAGGCCGCCTCGATCCGCCGCAGCTTGAGCGACTCGAACACGAAGGGCGTCAGCGCCCGAACCGCGGCCGTCATATGGCCCTTGCCGGCGTGCCGCTGCCCCATCCAGTAGCCGATCGAGCAGGTCTGCGAGACGCCGCGGCGGATCTGGCTCACCGTCACGCCGCCGACCAGCTGTCCGTCCTCGCGGAACACGAAGAACGGATAGGCCTGGTCGAGTTCGAGCTCGCGGACGTAGCGCTTCAGCCGTTTGCGGTAGGCCAGCCTCGAGACGTCGTCATGCGGCCAGGTCGGCTCCCAGGGCTGCAGGAAGGCCCGGCTTTCGTCGCGCAACGTCGCCCAGGCCGGGTAGTCGATCATCTGCGGCACGCGGAGGAACACGCCCTGCCCCGAGAGCGTCGGAACCGCCTCCACCGCAGAGAGCGTGCGGAAGAAGGCCACCGGGCGCCCTCAGGCGGCCGTGGCGCGGACGCCGAGGCGCTCCGCCAGCCGTTCAGGCGGGGTCAGCCGCCGGATCGGGCCGATCGCCGCCAGGGTGAAGGCGCTCGCCAGCATGTCGCGGCCGGCGCGGCGCGCGGTCTCGACCGTCACGGCGTCAATCTTGGCGATCGTCTCGGCGACGTCGAGCGGCCGGCCATAGGCGAGCTGGTGGCGCGCATGATGGTCGGCGCGCGAGGCCGGCTGCTCAAGCGACATCAGCAGGCCGGCTTTCATCTGCGCCTGCGCGCGGGCGACCTCGCGCTCGTCCGCGGCGTCTGCGGCCTCGTGCAGCACGTCGATCATCACGGGCAGGATGTCGGCCGCGTCTCCCGCGCCGGTGCCGGCGTAAACGCCGAACAGCCCGGTGTCCGAATAGCCCCAGTGGAACGCATGGACCGCATAAGCGAGGCCGCGCTCCTCGCGGACCTCCTGAAACAGGCGGGACGACATGCCGCCGCCGACCAGATTCGCGAACACCTGCGCGGCGTAGGCGTCCGGCGCGTCGAACGGGCGACCCTCGAAAGCGAGCGTGACGTGCAACTGCTCGAGATCGCGCTTCTCGCGGCGGTCGCCGCCAGCGTAGCGCGCGCCCGACGCTTTCTGGGCCTCCCCGCCCGGCAGCGTCGCAAAGCGGCGCTCGGCCTCGGCCACCACAGCGTCGTGCTCGACTGCGCCCGCCGCCACCACGACGGCGTCCGACGCCCGATAGCCGCGATCCCGGAATCGCCGGAGCGCGTCCTGGTCGAGCGCCGTGACGGTCTGCTCGGTGCCGAGGATCGAGCGGCCGAGCGGCTGGCCTGGGAAGGCGGCCTCCTGCAGCCAGTCGAAGATCAGGTCGTCGGGCGTGTCCTCGACCGCGCCGATCTCCTGGACGATGACGTTCTTCTCGCGGGCGAGCTCGGCGGCGTCGAAGGTCGGCTCCACCACGATGTCGGCGAGCAGATCGAGCGCGAGCGGAATGTCGCCCGCCATGACGCGCGCCGAATAGCCGGTCTGCTCGACGCCGGTCGCGGCGTTCAGGTCGCCGCCGACCTGCTCGATCTCCTCGGCGATGGCGCGCGCGGAGCGCCGTCGAGTGCCCTTGAAGGCCATGTGTTCAAGCAGATGCGCGAGGCCGTGCTCGTCCGACGCCTCGGCGCGCGCGCCCGCTCCGAAAGTGACGCCGACCGCGGCGGTGCCGAGCTCGGGCATCCGGTCGGTGACGACCGCAAGCCCCGACGGCAGGATGGTGAACTTCGCGCTCACGCCGCCGCCTCCCGCGTGACGCGGGCGCGCTCGGCCACATAGGCCTCGACGGCCGCAAGATCGTTGGGGAGCCGGTCCAGCCGCTCGGGCTTCGAAAGCAGGTCGGCGAGATGCGGCGGCAGCGCGGGCCGGATGCCGGAAGCCGTCTCGACGGCCTCGGGGAACTTCGCCGGGTGGGCTGTCGAGAGCACGACCGTCGGCGTCGCAGGATCAAGCCCGGCCCGCTCCGCGACCGAGTAGGCGACCGCCGTATGGGTGTCGAGCAGGTAGCCGGTATCGCGCTTCAGCCGACCGATGGTCTCGGAGACCTGCGCCTCGTCGGCGCGCCCGGCGTCGAAATCCATCCGGATGTTCGCAAGCGTCGCCTCGTCGAGCTCGAAGGCGCCCGACTGCGACAGCGAGGACATGGCCCGGCGCACGGCCTGGGCGTCGCGGCCGCAGGCGTCGAACAGCAGCCGCTCGAAATTGGACGACACCTGGATGTCCATCGAGGGCGAGGTGGTGGGCTCGACGCCGCGCACCTCGTAGCGGCCGGTCGCGAGCGTGCGGGCCAGAATGTCGTTCACGTTGGTCGCCACCACCAGCCGGCCGATCGGCAGGCCCATGCGCTTGGCCACATAGCCCGCGAAGACGTCGCCGAAATTGCCGGTCGGCACCACGAAGTCGACCGTGCGTCGCGGCGCGCCGAGCGCCACCGCGGCGACGAAATAGTAGACGGCCTGCGCCAGCACCCGCGCCCAGTTGATCGAGTTCACGCCGCCGAGCGCGATGCGGTCGCGGAAGGCGTGGTGGTTGAACATCGCCTTCACCAGCGCCTGCGCGTCGTCGAACGAGCCGTCGATCGCAACCGCGTGGACGTTCGCCTCGGTCGGCGTCGTCATCTGGCGGCGCTGCACCTCGCTGACCTTGCCGTACGGCATCAGGATGAAGACGTCGGCCCGGTCGCGGCCGCGGAACGCCTCGATCGCGGCGCCTCCGGTGTCGCCCGAGGTCGCGCCCACGATCGTCGTCCGCAGGCCGCGCTCGGCCAGCACATGGTCCATCAGCCGCGCGAGCAGCTGCATGGCGATGTCCTTGAAGGCGAGCGTCGGACCGTGGAACAACTCGAGCACGAACCGGTTGGCGCCAGTCTGGACGAGCGGCGTCACCGCCGGGTGGCGGAAGGTCGCGTAGGCCTCGCGGATCATCTCGCCGAGCTTCGCGGCCGGGATCGCGTCGCCCACGAAGGGCGTGATCACGGCCTCGGCGACTTCGGCGTAGGGCTTGCCGGCGAAGCCAGCCATCGTCTCCGCCGAGAGCGTCGGCCACTCATCCGGAACATAGAGCCCGCCATCGCGGGCGAGCCCCGCCAGCAGCGCGTCGGCAAAGCCGAGCGTCGGCGCCTCTCCGCGAGTCGAGACATAGGCGACAGACATGGGCAGGCGGTACTCGCGTAATCGGGCGTTGAGGGGGCTCAAACTAGGCTCGCGTGGATGCCGTCGCAAGCGAGAGAGCGAGCGGCTTGCGCTTAGAATTGGTGGTCGGGCGCGCGAGCGGGACCGCCGTCGGCGATACCGTCGAGTAAGTCGTCGCAGCGCTCTTGGCAGAAATCGGCCGTTAAGCCGAACAAGCTTGATAAGAACTGCCTCTGAGCAGCCCTTTCGTCGAGAAGCGAAACCGAAACATCTAACGCCCACTGATCGCCGTAGGCATACCTGCTCTCGGACAAAGCACGCCCGGGCTTGTAAGGATAGTTTGGTGGCAGCAACCCGACGGAGAGCCGCGTCCCAAGATCGCGATGCGCTCCCTCTACGGCATCCCTCAATTCCGTTCCTATGCGCGCGGGGAACGCCGCAGCGCATCGCCTAAGATCCGCGCTGGGGATCTTCCCACCGAAGTACGCATAGACAACAAAGCCGTCGCCTCCGATGTCGGTCGAGCCGCCGGTGAGGACTTTCGGGGGCGCGCGGTCCGGGTAAAGCCGTCTCGCAAACTCAGAAACGATCGCAGGCGTGACCGTCGGCGTATCCGAGCACAATACGATCATTGAGGCATTGGCAGTCCTCGGCCCTATACCGCCGCGCTCCAGCGTCGGAGCCTCGCCTGCAAAGGCGGGGCATGGGAGGGACAGGAGGATCGCAAAGACCCCGCTGATGCCGATTGAACGCGCGCAAGGGATCAAGGCTGTGCCTCTCGTCGGACCTTCCACGCGAGAGCGGCGAAAACGGCGACGAGCGCGGCCGCGAGGCCATACCAGGTCAGCGCATATTCGAGATGCCGGTTCGGGAAGGCGACGCGCGTCTCGCCGCCCTGCGGCAGACCGCCCGGATTGGGCGTCGCGTCGGCGTCGATCGTGAACGGCGCGGCGTCGGCGACACCGATGGCGGCCGCGATCGCCTGCGGGTCGCGGGTGAAGAACAGTCGCTTCTCGGGGACATCCGCGGGCGTGAACATGTTGCGGTCTTCGGGCTCGCGCAGCAGGCCGACGACGGTCTTCTCGCCTGAGGCGTGGCTCTCCGGGCGCGTGGCGGGATCGGCCTTGGCTTCCGGCACGAAGCCGCGGTTGACCAGCACGGAGCCGCCGTCGCGAAGCCTGAGCGGCGCGACGATCCAGTAGCCGGGGCCTCCATAGGGTCCGTTCTGGTCCGTCAGCAGCGTATAGATCCGGACCTCGCGGGCATGATCGAAGGTTCCGACCGCCTGCACGCGGCGATAGCGCCACTGGTCGAGGTCGAGCGTCGGCCACGCCGATGGCGCCGGCAGCGGCGCAGGCGGGGCCGCCATGCGGGCGGCGATCGTCGCGACCAGCGCGTTTTTCCAGGCGAGGCGCTCGAGCTGCCATGTGCCGAGACCGATCAGGATCGCGACGCCCACGAGGGTCGCGAGCCCGGCGCGCAGCAGCCGGCCCCTGGAGGCGACCGCGGCGCTCAGAGGTCGAGCCGCCCTTCGGCGGCGTCATGGCGGTGCTGGAGCGCGATCAGCGCGCCCTTGAAGGCGCGTAACAGCGTGAGACAGACGATCAGCACCACCGGCAGCGAGACCAGCAGGTGAACCCAGATCGGCGGGTCGTAAGTGAACTCGACCCACAGGACGAAGCCGAGCGCAGCGAAGCCCGCGACCAGCATGACGAAGACGGCCGGTCCGTCGCCGGAGTCCGCGAAGCCGAAGTCCAGGCCGCACGCGGAGCAGGAAGGCCGCAGCTTGATGTAGCCCTCGAACAGGCGCCCGCGACCGCAGCGCGGGCAGCGCCCCGCGGCGCCGGCGAGAACCGAGGCGCCGGTCGACAGAGCAGCGCGGCCGTCGTCCATTCGCGCATCCCTCAAACGGACGAGGCCGCCGGCGGTCGCCGGCGGCCTCCGATGTTCAGCCCCGCGAACGCTCTCAGTGAGCGCCGGCCGGACCGTGACCCCAGACGTAGATGGCGGCGAACAGAAACAGCCAGACCACGTCGACGAAGTGCCAGTACCAGGCGGCGGCCTCGAAGCCGAAATGCTGCTTCGGCGTGAACGCCCCGCCCATGGCGCGGAACAGGCAGACCAGCAGGAAGATGGTGCCGACGATCACGTGGAAACCGTGGAAGCCGGTCGCCATGAAGAAGGTCGCGCCGTAGATGTTGCCGTGGAAGCTGAACGCGGCTTCCCGGTACTCGATCGCCTGGCAGGTGGTGAACAGCACGCCCAGGATGACCGTCAGCAGCAGGCCGAGCTTCAGGCCGCGCCGGTCGTTGTGCAGCAGCGCGTGGTGCGCCCAGGTCACCGTGGTGCCGGAGGTCAGCAGGATCAGCGTGTTGAGCAGCGGCAGGTGCCAGGGGTCGAAGGTCTCGATGCCGTTCGGGGGCCAGACGCCGCCGGTGAGCTCCGTGCGCTGGAACTGGTGGACCTCGCCGGGGAACAGCGCGGCGTCGAAATAGGCCCAGAACCACGCCACGAAGAACATCACTTCGGAGGCGATGAACAGGATCATGCCGTAGCGCAGATGCAGCTGCACGACGCGTGTGTGCAGGCCGCTGTTGGCCTCGTTGATGACGTCGCGCCACCACGCGATCATCGTGTAGAGCACGCCAGCGAGGCCGATCAGCGCCACATAAGGCGGCGCGCCCTTGAACCAGTGGACCGCCCCGACCGCCAGCACGAAGGCTGAGATCGAGCCGATGAAGGGCCACGGGCTCGGGTCGACGAGGTGGTAGTCGTGATGCTTGGCGTGGGCGTCGGCCATCGGGGTCCCCCAGGTTTCCTCAGGTTCCGCGCGGCCAGTTCTCCGGGCCGTCGCGGGGCGCGCTCATTCAGGTCTTCGGCCGCTCCGGCCCGGCCGCCGAGGCCGATTTGGCCGAGCTGTCGGGATAGAACGTGTACGACAAGGTCAGTTGGCTGATGCCGTCAAGCTCGTGATCGTCGGCGAGCGACGGATCGACGAAGAACACCACCGGCATGTCGATCGACTCGCCCGGCTGCAGAGTCTGCTTGGTGAAGCAGAAGCACTGGATCTTCGAGAAGTAGCCGCCGAGCTGCTCGGGCGTCACATTGTACGTGGCGGTGCCGGTGATCGGCTTGTCCGAAACGTTCTGCGCGCGGAACAGCGCGAGCTTGGTCTCGCCGATCCGCACCGTCATCTCGTTCTGTTCCGGGCCGAACTTCCAGCCGAGCCCCGGCGCGACGTTGCCGTCGAAACGCACGGTGATCGCGCGGTCGAGCTTCGTCGCCGGCGCCTGTTCGGCGACCTGCGTGGTGCCGCCATAGCCGGTCGCGCGGCAGAACATGTCGTAGAGCGGCACGGCCGCGAACGACGCGCCCACCATCGCGGCGGCGATTGCGGCGCAGCTCAGCGCGACAACGGCGTCGCGGCGCCCACGGGACTGCTTCATGTCGCGCCCCTCCCCGCTCATAGCGCCCGGTTGGCGACGTTCGCGCCCATCTTGAAGATGGTCACGAGGTAGAACAGGCAGACCAGCGCCGCGAGCGCGAGCGCGATCGCGAGGCTGCGCGACCGGCGGCGGCGCTTCTGCTCCTCGGTGAGGACGACGCCTCGTTCATCGTCATCGGCCACGGCGTCACATCCAGCCGCCGAGCAGGTCGGGCAGCGCGGCGACGCCGAGCGCCTTCTCGGCCAGGAGCGTGAAGAACAGCGCGAACAGGTGAAGCAGCGAGAAGCCGAACAGGCCCATCGCGGCGCGCCGGGCGGCGTCGCCCTCGCGCACGCGCCACACCACCCAGGCCCGCTGAACGAAGACCAGCCCGACCCCGACCGAGACCGCCAGATAGGCCGGGCCCCCGAGGCCGATGAAGGCCGGCGCCACGCCGAGCGGCGCGAGCGCGATGGCGTACAGCAGGATCTGCCGCCGCGTCTCGTCAGGACCGGCGACGCAGGGCAGCATCGGAACGCCGGCGCGGCGATAGTCGTCGGACTTGACCAGCGCCAGCGCCCAGAAGTGCGGCGGCGTCCACATGAAGATGATCGCGACCAGCACAGCGCTGGCGAGACTGACCGAGCCGGTCGCCGCGGCCCAGCCCACCATCGGGGGCATGGCGCCGGCGAGACCGCCGATCACGATGTTCTGCGGCGTCCAGCGCTTCAGCCACATCGTGTAGATCACGACATAGAAGAAGATCGTGAAGGCGAGCAGCCCGGCGGCGAGCCAGTTGGCCGTGAGGCCGAGCATCAGCACCGAGCCGGCCGACAGCGTCGCGCCGAAGCCGAGCGCCTCGCCGGGCGTCACCCGGCCGGACGGCACCGGACGGTTGGCGGTGCGCGCCATCACGGCGTCGATGTCGGCGTCCCACCACATGTTGAGCGCGCCCGACGCCCCGGCGCCGATCGCGATGCACAGCAGCGAGATCGCCGCCAGCACCGGATGGATTCCGTGCGGCGCCGCGACGATGCCGGTCAGCGCGGTCACGACGACGAGCGACATGACCCGCGGCTTGAGCAGCGCGAGATAGTCCTCGACGCCCGCGAGGCTCGGCCCCGGCAGGGCCGGGATCGCGGCGCGCTCGAGACGGTCTTCCTGAATCAGCGACATGTGGCGATGCGCCTTGCTCGTTCGGACGCGCCCCCGGCGGCGCCCGAACGCAGTTCCTCAACTGAAGAGGACCGCGCCCCGGCGCGATCCCCGGTTTGTGGCGGAAGGCGCCTGAGCGCCTACCGCCTGCGTTCCGTCACTTGATGCGCGGCAGCGTCTCGAACTGATGGAACGGCGGCGGCGAGGACAGCGTCCACTCGAGCGTGGTGGCGCCTTCGCCCCACGGATTGGCCCCGGCGACGCGCTTCTTCGAGAACGCCTCGAACACGCCGTAGAGGAAGATGAACACGCCGAGCGCCGAGATGTAGGAGCCGATCGACGAGACCATGTTCCAGCCGTGGAACGCCTCCGGATAGTCGGCGTAGCGGCGCGGCATGCCGGCGAGACCGAGGAAGTGCTGCGGGAAGAACACCAGGTTCACGCCGACGAAGGTGACCCAGAAGTGCGCCTTGCCGATCGTCTCGTTGTACATGTAGCCGAACATCTTCGGGAACCAGTAGTACCAGCCCGCGAAGATCGCGAACACGGCCCCGAGCGACAGCACGTAGTGGAAGTGCGCGACCACGTAGTAGGTGTCGTGCAGCGAGCGGTCGATGCCGGCGTTGGCCAGCACGACGCCGGTGACGCCGCCGACTGTGAACAGGAAGATGAAGCCGATCGCCCAGATCATCGGGGTGCGGAGCGAGATCGAGCCGCCCCACATGGTCGCGATCCAGGAGAAGATCTTCACGCCCGTCGGCACCGCGATCACCATCGTGGCGAACACGAAGTAGGCCTGCGTGTTCACCGAGATGCCGGAGACGTACATGTGGTGCGCCCACACCACGAAGCCGACGACGCCGATAGCCACCATCGCATAGGCCATGCCGAGATAGCCGAAGATCGGCTTCTTCGAGAAGGTCGAGATGATGTGGCTGATCATGCCGAAGCCTGGCAGGATCAGGATGTACACTTCCGGGTGGCCGAAGAACCAGAACAGGTGCTGGAACAGGATCGGATCGCCGCCGCCCGACGGGCTGAAGAAGGTCGTGCCGAAGTTGCGGTCCGTCAGCAGCATGGTGATCGCGCCGGCGAGCACCGGCAGCGACAGCAGCAGCAGGAAGGCGGTGATCAGCACCGACCAGGCGAACAGCGGCATCTTGTGCAGCGTCATGCCCGGGGCGCGCATGTTGAAGATCGTGGTGATGAAGTTGATCGCGCCGAGGATCGACGACGCGCCCGCGATGTGCAGCGACAGGATCGCGTAGTCCATCGCCGGGCCGGGCTGGCCGGTGGTCGAGTATGGCGGATAGATCGTCCAGCCGCCGCTCACGCCGTGCGCGCCGGCAGCGCCGGGCACGAACATCGAGGTGATCAGCAGGCCGATCGCCGGGATCAGCAGCCAGAACGAGATGTTGTTCATGCGCGGGAACGCCATGTCGGGCGCGCCGATCATCAGCGGCACGAACCAGTTCCCGAAGCCGCCGATCATCGCCGGCATGACCATGAAGAAGATCATGATCAGGCCATGCGAGGTCACGAAGGCGTTGAAGACGTTCTCATCGCCGAAGATCTGCAGACCCGGGTTCTGCAGCTCCATGCGGATCCCGATCGACAGCGCGCCGCCGAGAATGCCGGCGCAGATCGCGAAGATCAGGTACATCGTCCCGATGTCTTTGTGGTTCGTCGAATAGACGTACCGGCGCCAACCCGTCGGGTGCGCATGATGAGCCGGCGTGTGCCCGTGCGTCGCTGCTGTGGCCATGGCGATCGTCTCCTCAGTCTTCTTTCAGGCCGTCAACGCGACGCGACGGACGTCAGGGAGCCTGCGCTCGCCTGCTGGAGCACTTTCTTGGCGGCTTCGGTGTCGGTCTTCGCCGCATCGAGCCACTTGTTGTACGTGTCTTCGCTCACGACCTGAATCGCGATCGGCATGCCGGCGTGCTGCAGGCCGCAAAGCTCCGAGCACTGGCCGTAGTAGACGCCTTCCTTCTCCGCCTTGAACCAGGTCTCGTTGAGACGGCCCGGCACCGCGTCCGCCTTGATGCCGAAGGACGGCACGGCGAAGGAATGGATGACGTCCTCAGCCGTGACCTGGACGCGCACCACCTTGTTCACCGGCACCACCGCGGTGTTGTCGACCGCGAGGCGGTAGGGTTGGCCGGGCTGAAGCTCTTCGGGCGCCAGCATGATCTGGGTGAGCGTGAGTTCGCCGGCGTCGGGATAGACCACGTCCCAGTTCCACTGGCGGCCGACGACCTTGAGCGTCAGGTCGGCCTTGGGCGGGGTGTACTGGGCGTAGAGCAGCCGGAACGACGGAATCGCGATCACCACCAGGATGAGCACCGGGATCACCGTCCAGGCGACCTCGAGCAGCGTGTGGTGGGTGGTCTTCGACGGGACCGGGTTCTTCTCTTCGCGGAACCGGACGACGCAGATCACCAGCAGCGCCAGCACGAACAGCACGATGGCTGTGATGATGATCAGCAGGAAGCTGTGGAAGCTGTGCGCCTGATGGAAAATCGGCGTCACTGCGTCCTGAAAGCCGATCTGCCAGGGCGAAGGCTGCCCCTCTCCTGCAATGGCCGGAGCGGCGGCTGCGACCGTCGCTGCAAGCGCGGCGGCCAGGAGCGTCGTCGGACGTCCGGTTCGGAGCATGTCTGCGAGCCTCTCGTCGCTTCCCGAAGCCCTTTGGCAGGGCCCCCTTTGTTGTCACGCGCGAGCGCCGCCCCGCAAGGCCGGAAGCGAGGCCGCGCCGCTTTTCGCCGTGCTGGGTTCCGGCGGGCCACACTCGCCGCGGTCCGCGCCCAATTTGGCGGACTTCTGAAACCATAAGCGTCGCGAAAGCTCAATGTGACCAATCGTAGGCAGCGATGCGGCATTTGGGCGCGAAATTCCGCCCGCGCCGTGTGCTCTCAGGGCGAACGGCTGCGGCGGGCGCGCTTTGCTTGACACCGCCTTGGGCTCTGTTACGCCCCAGACACCACGCACCGGGAGACCGCCGAACGTGCCCTCGAAACGCTCCGTGGCGCTGATTCTCGCCGCCGTCCTCGCCGCCTTCTCGCCGGCCGCGGCCTCAGCTCAGGGCGCCGTCAAGGCGACGCATGGCGACTGGCAGATGCGGTGCGACACGCCGCCGGGCGCTGAGGGCGAGCAGTGCGCGCTCGTCCAGAGCGTGACGGCCGAGGACCGGCCCAATGTCGGCCTGACGGTGATCGTGCTGAAGACCGCCGACAAGAAGAGCCGCCTGCTGCGCGTGCTCGCGCCGCTCGGCGTGCTGCTGCCCTCGGGCCTTGGGCTCAGGATCGACCAGACGGAGGTCGGCCGCGCCGGCTTCGTGCGCTGCCTACCGAACGGCTGCGTCGCCGAGGTGGTGCTCGAGGACAAGCTCGTGAACCAGCTCAAGACGGGCAAGCAGGCGACCTTCATCATCTTCCAGACGCCCGAAGAAGGCATCGGGGTTCCGGTCTCGCTCAACGGGTTCGGCCCGGGCTTCGACGCGCTGCCCTGAGCGGCCGGCCGGGCTCAGGCGCGCTGCGGCGCGCCGCAGACATGCGCGATCGCTGACGCGAGACGGGCGACGAGCGGCTCCGCCGCGCCGGAAATCTCCGCGCCGTCGATGGACTTCACCGTCATCACCAGCCGGACGCTGTTGGTGGCGAAGACGGCGTCGGCGCGCATGAGCTCTTCCGTCGCCAGCGCGCGCTCCACCGGCTCGAGCCCGACGGTCGGCGCGAGCTCCAGCGCTGCGGCCCGGATGATCCCCGGCAGAACGCCTTCCGAGAGCGGCGGCGTGACGAGTTCGTCGCCGAGGATCGCGAACAGATTGGCCATCGCGGTCGAGCCGACGCGGCCCGCGACGTTCAGCATCAGCGCGTCGTCGGCGCCGGCGGCGCGGGCTTCGTCGAAGGCGATCACATTGTCGAGATAAGACAGCGTCTTAGCGCGGGACGCGAAGGACGTCGGGTTGCGCCGGACCGACACGCCCGCGAGGCGCGCCGGCGAGAACAGCGCGGCCTTCGGGTAGGCGGACGCGGACGCGATCACCGTGGGCGTTGGATCGCCCGGGAACGCGAGGCCGCGCGCGCCGCCGCCGCGCGTGACGGTCAGCCGGATCACGGCGTCGGTCCCGGGCTGCGCCAGCGCCGCCACCTCCGCGGCGAGAAAGTCGCGGTCCACCGGCAGGCGGATTTCGGCGGCGGCGGCGGAGAGCCGGTCGAGATGCGCCTCTAGCAGCGCCGGCCGGCCGTCGAACGCCGCGATCGTCTCGAACAGCCCGTCGCCTAGCGTGAGGCCCCGATCCGACAGGTCGAAGGCGACGGCGCCCTTTTCGACCGGGACCCCGTTCAGGCGGTGCATGGCTGCCGGCGCTCGGCGATGGCGAGGAAGTTTTCGAGCAGCTTGTGCCCGCCCTCGGTGAGGATCGATTCGGGGTGGAACTGGACCCCGAAGGTCGGGTGTTCGGCATGGGCGAGCGCCATCGCCTCGCCCTCCTCCGACCGGCCCGTGACGGCGAGCGGCCCGGCATAGCCTTCGTCGAACTCGACGATCAGCGAATGATAGCGCGCGACCGACACCGGGTTCGGCAGCCCCTCGAACAGGCCCGTCCCGTCATGCCGGACCCGGGAGGCGCGGCCGTGCAGCGGCCGGCGCGCCCGCTCGACCCGGCCGCCAAACGCCTGGCCGATCGCCTGATGGCCGAGGCAGACGCCCAGGATCGGGATCGCGCCCGACAGCCGGCGGATCAGCTCGAGCGAGACGCCAGCTTCGTTCGGCGTGCACGGACCGGGCGAGATCACGATCGCGTCGGGCCGCGCGCGCTCGATCTCCTCCACCGTCACGGCGTCGTTGCGGACGACCTCGGTCGTGCGGCCGAGCTCCTCGAAATAGCGCGCGAGGTTGAAGACGAAGCTGTCGTAATTATCGAGGACGAGGATCACCTGAGGCCTCCCGCCGCCGCGAGCGGCCGCGCGCCCTCGGCCTGCTCGGCGAGCCGACCGCCGAAGGCGTCGAACACGGCGCGCGCCTTGGTGAGCGTCTCGTCATATTCGGCCGCCGGGTCCGACAGCGCCGTGATGCCGCCGCCGGCCTGGAACAGCGCCTTGCCCTTGGCGATGGTCGCGGTCCGGATCGCGATGTTGAAATCGGCGTCGCCCGAAAAGCCGATCCAGCCGATCGATCCGCAATAGACGCCGCGGGCGTGGCGCTCGATCTCGGTGATGATCTCCATGGCGCGCAGCTTTGGCGCGCCTGTGATGGAGCCGCCCGGAAAGCTCGCGCGCAGCAGATCGACGACGCCGAGCCCCTCGCGCAGCTGACCGGTGACCACCGAGACGAGGTGATGGACCGACGCGTAGGTCTCAAGGCCGCACAGGGTCGGGACCTCGACCGTGCCCGGCCGGCAAACGCGCGACAGGTCGTTGCGCAGCAGGTCGACGATCATGACGTTCTCGGCGCGGTCCTTCTCGGACCCGAGCAGCGCGCGCGACGACGAGCCGTCGGCGATCGGGTCCGTCCAACGCTTCGCGGTGCCCTTGATCGGCCGGGCCTCGACGCGGTCGCCTTCGACCCGCACGAAGCGCTCTGGCGAACTCGACGCCACCACCACGTCGCCGAAATCCAGATAGGCCGCGAAGGGCGCGGCGTTGCGCGTCCTGAGGCGCCGGTAGAACGCCCAGGGATCGAAGCCCTCTGGCAGATCGGCCAGGAAGCGCTGGGCGACGTTCGCCTGGAAAATGTCGCCGGCGAGCACGTATTCGACGGTCCGGGCGATCGCCGCCACATAGGCGGCGCGGTCGAAGTTCGACGCGAAGCTGAGCGGCGCCGCCGGGAGCGCGGGTTTTCTCGTCGCCGCCGGACGCGACAGCCAGACCAGCGCCTGCTCCGCCCGCGCCTTCGCGCGATCGTCGCGCGCGCGGCCCTCCGGCGCCGGCGCGCCGGTCGAGATCAGCCAGGCCCTGCCCTTGGCGTGGTCGCAGGCGACGACCCAGTCGTAGAGCGGCAGGATCGCGTCCGGGACGCCGAGATCGTCGACCTCCGGCGCGGGCAGCCTCTCCAGGCGACGGCCATACTCATAGGAGACGAAACCGGCGGCGCCGCCTTGGAAAGGCGGCAGATCAGGGTGCGGCGCGGCCCGCATGGACTCGAGCGCGCGGCCGAGCGCCGTAAAAGCGTCCCCGACGGGCTCCCCGCCGAGCGTCGCGCCGCCGTCGCGGGCGTCGAGCACCGCGTAGGGGTCGGCCGCCAGATAGGAATAGCGCCCGAGCGTGGCGTGCGGCATCGCGCTGTCGAGGAAGACGAGATGCGGCAGGCCCGCGAGCCGTTCGGCGAGCGCGGGCATGTCGGTGGTGGGAAGCTCGTGAACCTGCATCGCCCGCACGCGTAACGCCGCGGCGGCGGAAACGCGCTGCGGCTTCAAGTCCCAAGATAAGCCTCCCGGGCGGCCGCGTCATGGGCCGCGCCCGAATCCGGCCGCGAGGCGGACCACAGCCCGGCAGACGTTCTATAACGCTTGGCCGATAACGTTTGGCCGGCGGCGCGACGAACGCCGACGGGAGCCCGGCATGCGAGCCGCGCCAGGAGGAGCTGATGGAGGAGTCGAGCATGGCGCGGCCGGCGCAGCGCGACTGCGTCGTCGTGATGGGACCGTCGGGCGTCGGCAAGACCACCATAGCCGAGTTGCTGTCGCGCCGGCTGGGCTGGAGCTTTGCGGAGGCCGACGAGTTCCACCCGCAGGCGAACATCGACAAGATGACGGCCGGCGTGCCGCTCACCGACAAGGATCGCGCGCCATGGCTTGCGCTGATCCGCGACTGGATCAGCGCGGAGGCGAAAGCCGGCCGCTGTTCGGTCGTGACCTGCTCGGCGCTGAAGCGCCGCTACCGCGACGTCTTGCGCGACGCCGGAGCGCGGGTGCGCTTCCTCGAACTCGCCGCCGATCCGGAACTGATCGCGGGCCGGCTCGCCGGCCGCAAGGGCCACTACATGCCGCCCTCGCTGCTGGGATCGCAGTTCGCGACGCTGGAGCCGCTGACGCCCGACGAAGATGGCGCGCGGATCAGCGTCGTCGCCGGGCCCGAGGCGGTCGGGGACCAGGCGCTCGCGGCGCTCGGTCTGGCGGCCGATCTGCGATCCGCCCGCGGCGGCGCCCGCTGAAGCGACTGAGGGCGAGCCGATGACCCCCGCCGCCGCCGACGCCCCCGGGCTTTCTGCAGCGCCCTTGCTGATCATCGCCGCGCTCGCGGTCGCTGCGCTGCTCGTGCTGATCATGCGGTTCAGGATGCACGCCTTCCTGGCGCTGATCCTGGTCAGCCTGATCACCGGGCTCGTCGCCGGCATCCCGGCCGAGAAGGTCGTGCCGACGCTGCTCTCCGGCTTCGGAACGACGCTCGGCAGCGTCGCGCTGCTGGTCGGGCTTGGCGCCATGCTGGGCCGGCTCGTCGAGGTCTCCGGCGGCGCGCAGGCGCTCGCCGATGATCTCATCCGGCTGTTCGGCGAAAGGCGCGCGCCGCTCGCGCTCGGCGTCGCTTCACTGATCTTCGCCTTCCCGATCTTCTTCGACGCCGGCCTCGTCGTGATGCTGCCGATCATCTTCACGGTCGCGCGGCGGGTCGGCGGCGGGCTGCTGCGCTACGGCATTCCGGCGGCGGGCGCGTTCTCCTGCATGCACGTCTTCGTGCCGCCGCATCCCGGGCCGGTCGCCGCGACCGAACTGCTCAAGTCCGACATCGGCCTTGTCACCCTGGTCGGCTTCGTCATCGCGATCCCGACCTGGTACGTGACCTCCTACCTGTTCGGCCTGTGGATCGGCCGCCGGATCGACGTGAAGGTTCCGGACATCCTGAGCGGCGGCCCGCAGGCGGCCGCCGTGGCGAACCCGCCGAAATCCTCCACCGTCATCCTGCTGCTGCTCCTGCCGCTCGCGATCATCTTCCTGAACACCGGGCTCGACGCGCTTGGGGCGGCGGGGACCTTCGACCGCAAGGCGCAGTGGTTCCAGGTCGCGCGCGGTCTCGGCGCCACCCCGATCGCGCTGCTCGTGGCGGTGCTGGTCGCCTCTTACGCGCTCGGGGCGCGGCGGGGCCGCAGCGGCGCGGACATCGAGAAGCTGGTCGATTCCGCGCTGGGGCCGATCTGCTCGATCACGCTGATCACCGGCGCCGGCGGCATGTTCGGCGGCGTCCTCAGGGCGAGCGGCATCGGCGACGCCCTCGCCCAGGCGCTCGACGGGCTCGGCCTGCACATCTTTATCGCCGCCTATGTGATCGCCGCGGCGCTGCGGATCGCGCAGGGCTCCGCGACGGTCGCGCTGATCACCGCCGCCGGGCTGGTGCAGCCGGCCGTGGAGGCGGCGGGCTATGTCGGCGTCGACCGCGCGGCGATCGTGATCGCGCTCGGCGCCGGCTCCGTGATCGCGAGCCACGTCAACGATTCCGGGTTCTGGCTCGTCGGCCGGTTCTTCGAGATGGACCTCAAGACCACGCTGAAGACCTGGACGGTGCTGGAGACGCTGATCAGCCTGATGGGCTTCGCGCTCGCTGGCCTGGTCTTCGCGCTGTTCTAAGAGACGCGGGCGGCGCCCCGAACATCGATCAGCGCCTCGAGCGTCTCCAGCCGGTCGGCCTCGTGGGGCGGCTTGTCCCAGCGGATCCGGGCGACGCGCGGAAACCGCATCGCGACGCCGGACTTGTGGCGGGCGGAGCGCGCCACGCCCTCGAAGGCGACCTCGAGAACGAGCCCGAGATCCTCAGTGTGCGAGACCTCCCGCACCGGCCCGAAACGGTTGATCGTGTGCTTGCGCACGAACCGGTCGAGCTCGACCAGCTCCTCGTCCGTGAAGCCGAAATAGGCCTTCCCGACAGGCACGAGCTGCGGTCCCGCGTCGTCCTCGGTCCACAGGCCGAAGGTGTAGTCGGAATAGAAGGACGAGCGCTTGCCGTGCCCGCGCTGCGCGTACATCAGCACGGCGTCCACCGTCATCGGGTCATGCTTCCACTTGAACCACAGTCCCTTGGGCCGGCCGACCACGTAGGGGGCGTCGCGGCGCTTCACCATCAGCCCCTCGACAGCGGCTGAGTCGCCCGCCCCCGCGGCGGCCGGGTCGAGCCGCGCCGCCGCGAGCTCGTCCCAATCCGCGAACGGGACGATCGGCGAGAGGTCGACCCGCGGATTGCTCTCGCGCGCGATGAAAGCCTCGAGCCGCGCCCTCCGCTCCATGAACGGCTTTTCGCGCAGATCCTCCTCGCCCTCGACCAGCAGGTCGTAGGCGCGGATGTGGACCGGAAACTCCGATATCAGCTTCGGGGTCACGCTCTTCCGGTTGAGCCGCTGCTGCAGCACGTTGAAGCTCTGCACGCGGCCGTCGCGCAGCACCAGCAGCTCGCCGTCGATCGCCGCGTCAAAGGTCAGCGCCTCGATCAGGTCCGGAAAGGCGCCGGAGACGTCCTCGCCGGACCGGCTCCACAGCCGCGCCACATGGCGGCCGTCCTCGTCCCGCCCGGCCGAGGCCTGCACGCGGATGCCGTCCCACTTCCACTCCGCCACGAAGTCCGCGGGATCGAAGGCGCGATAATCCGCGTCCTCCAGCGGATGGGCGAGCATCGGCGGCCGGAACGGCGCCGGGTCCAGCGCGGACGGCTTCTCGCCCCGGCCTTCCACCCAGGCGAACAGGTCCTCGTAAGGCGGCTCGAGGCCGGGCCAGACCAGCTCGATCTCGTCGGGCTTGTGGTCGCCAAGCGCGGCGACCGCGGTCTTGGCCAGCCGCGCCGAGGCCCCGATCCGCAGACTGCCGGTGATGAGCTTGAGCAGCGCCCAGCGCCCGACCTCGTCGAGCGCGTCGAGCCAGGTCGCGAGCCGGCGCGGCAGGTCGAGCTTGGCGGTCGAGGTCAGCCCCTCGACGATTTCGGACAGCGGCGGCACCCGGTTGGCGCGCGGCTCGCCGGGCCACATCAGCGCGACCGTCTCGGCGAGGTCTCCGACATAGTCGTAGGACAGGCCGAACAGGACCGGGTCCGTGCGCTCCATGATCAGAGCGCGGATCATCCCGGGCTTGGCGTGCCGGAACGACAGCGCGCCGGTCAGCGCCGCCAGCGCCCAGCCGCGCTCCGGATCCGGCGTCTCGCGGAAATAGTCCGCGATCAGCCGCACCTTGGCGTTGCGCCGCGGCTCATAGGCCAGCCGGTCGAGCAGGAAGGCGAAGCGGTTCATTCGCCGGACGCCTCCTCGGCGGGCGTCTCTTCGGCCTCGCCCTCGTCGCCATAGCCGACGAGACGCAGCGGGCGCGCCTTCAGGCCGGCCGCGCCGCACCAGTGGACCAGCGCGTCCTCCTCGCCATGCGTCACCCAGATCTCCTCAGCGCCGGTGTCGAGGATGGTCTGGCGAAGCTCGTCCCAGTCCGCGTGGTCGGAGACCACCAGCGGCAGCTCGACGCCCTTCTGGCGCGCGCGGGCGCGCACCCGCATCCAGCCGGAGGCCGCGACCGTCACGGGGTCAGGAAACTTGCGGGCCCAGAGCTCGCGCAGCGCGGAGGGCGGGCAGAGCACGATCGCCCCGGCGAGCGCCTTTCGGTCGGCGGCCATCACCCGGATCGTCTCGCCGAGATCGACGCCGAGCGCCCGGTAGGTTTCGGTCACCCGCTCCATCGCGCCGTGCAGGTGAATCGGCCTGTCCCAGCCGGCCTCACGCAGCAGCTTCATCAGCCGCTGCGCCTTGCCGAGCGTGTAGGCGCCGACGAGATGCGCGCGATCCGGAAACAGCTCGACGCTGTCCAGCAGCTTGGCGACCTCGCCGGCGGCGTCCGGGTGCCGGAACACCGGCAGGCCGAAAGTCGCCTCGGTGATGAAGAGATCGCACGGCACGACCTCGAACGTGGCCGCGGTCGGATCATGGGCGCGCTTGTAGTCGCCCGAAACGACCGCGCGAAAGCCCTTCCACTCCAGCAGGATCTGGGCCGCGCCGAGCACGTGGCCGGCGGGGTGGAAGCTCGCCTTCACGCCGCCGCCGACATCATGCACCTCGCCATAGGCGGCGGGCTGGCGCGTCGCGCAGAACGCCTCGCCATAGCGCGCCGCCATGATGGCGAGCGTCTCGGGCGTCGCCATCACGGCGGCGTTGCCGGGCCGGGCGTGATCCGCATGGCCATGGGTGACCAGCGCCCGCTCCACGGGGCGGAGCGGATCGATGTGCAGATCGGCGGGCGGACAGTAGAGCCCCTTGGGGCTCGGACAGAGCAGGTCTTCGGGGCGCATCTGGCCCACAGATATGCTTTTGCGGCCCGAGAAACAGACGGCGCGCCTCTATCCCTCCCTCGCAGGGCAGAGGGTGGACGGCAGAGCCGGCCGGGTGGGGTGCTCGCAAAGGCAAAGCAACACGCCCGACGAAGAGCCCCACCCGACCCGTCGCTGCGCCGGGCCACCCTCCCCAGGCTGCGCTTGAGGAGGGATCAGGAACCTCGCCCCTCCCTTCCATCTCCTGCGCGCTTATCTTTCCCGCTGTGACCGCCCTCCCCCGCCCAGAGAACGCCGCAGTGCTGCCCGAGCGCTTCATGCGCTGGTTCGCGGGGCGAGGCTGGACGCCGCGCCCGCACCAGCT
Source organism: Hansschlegelia sp. (assembly GCF_035538955.1). NCBI lineage: Bacteria > Pseudomonadati > Pseudomonadota > Alphaproteobacteria > Hyphomicrobiales > Methylopilaceae > Hansschlegelia > Hansschlegelia sp. The sequence continues at coordinate 70,114 of NZ_DATLJK010000017.1, read as the reverse complement.
CGAGCTGCTGGCGCATGCTCGCGCCGGGCGGGATTCCCTGCTGATCGCGCCGACCGGGGCCGGCAAGACGCTCGCGGGCTTCCTGTCGACGCTGGTCGAGCTCGCGGCCGCGCCGCGCGGCGAGAGCGAGGGCATCCACACGCTCTACGTCTCGCCGCTCAAGGCGCTCGCGGTCGACGTCGCGCGCAATCTCGAGCGGCCGGTGAGCGAGATGGGGCTCGGCGTCCGGATCGAGGGCCGCACGGGCGACACGCCGGCCTCGCGCCGCCAACGCCAGAAGCGCCAGCCGCCGGACATTCTCCTCACCACCCCCGAGCAGGTCGCGCTGCTGATCGGCGACCCGGGGGCCGCAAAACTGTTCGAGACGGTGCGGCGGGTCGTGGTCGACGAACTGCACGCGCTCGCGCCCACCAAGCGCGGCGACCAGCTCGCGCTGGCCCTCGCCCGCGTGCGGGCGCTCGCGCCTTCGGCCACGATGGTCGGGCTGTCCGCGACCGTGCGCGATCCCGATGAGCTTCGCCGCTGGCTCGTCGACCCGCGCCGCGGGCAGGAGCTGGCCGATCTGGTCGAGGTCAGAGGAGGCGCCGCGCCGGTCATCGACGTCCACGAGACCGACGAGCGCCTGCCCTGGGCCGGGCACTCCGCGGCGCACGCCATGCCGGCGGTGTACGAGGCGATCCGGAAGCATCGCACCACGCTCGTCTTCTGCAACACCCGCGCCTTCGCCGAACTCGCCTTCCAGGAGCTGTGGCGGATCAACGACGACAATCTGCCGATCGCTCTGCATCACGGCTCGCTCGACGTCGGCCAGCGGCGCCGGGTCGAGGCCGCGATGGGCGAAGGCCGGCTGCGCGCGGTCGTCTGCACCTCGACGCTCGACCTCGGCATCGACTGGGGCGACGTCGACCTCGTGGTGCAGGTCGGCTCCCCGAAGGGCTCGTCGCGCCTGCTGCAGCGGACCGGCCGCGCCAACCACCGGCTCGACGAGCCCTCGAAGGCGCTGCTGGTGCCGGCGAACCGCTTCGAGGTGATCGAATGCGAGGCCGCGCGCGAGGCCGCGCTCGCCGGCGAGCAGGACGCCGAGGCCGCCAAGCCCGGCTCGCTCGACGTGCTGGCGCAGCACGTGCTCGGGGTCGCGTGCGGCGGGCCGTTCGACGAGGACGCGCTCTACCGCGAGGTGACGTCCGCCGCTCCTTACGCCGACCTCGACCGCAAGACCTTCGCCGAGGTGGTGCAGTTCGTGGCGACCGGCGGCTACGCGCTGCGCGGCTACGAGCGGTTCGCCAAGATCCGGCGCACCAAGGACGGGCTGTGGCGCGTCTCGAATCCGATGGTGGCGCAGAGCTGGCGGCTCAATGTCGGCACCATCGTCGAGGCCACCATGCTCAAGGTGCGCTTCGCCCGGTCGAAGGGGCCCGTCGGCCGCATGGCTGGCGGGCGCGTCATCGGGCAGGTCGAAGAATATTTCGTCGAGACGCTGACGCCGGGCGACACCTTCATGTTCGGCGGCGAGGTGCTGCGCTACGTGGCGCTGGTCGAAAACGAGGTGTTCGTCACCCGCGCCGTCTCGGAGACGCCGAAGGTCGCGGTCTACGCCGGCGGCAAGATGCCGCTCACCACCGGCATCGCGGCCCATGTGCGGTCGGCGCTCGCGGACCCGGCGCGGTGGGGCGCGCTGCCGACGCAGGTGCGCGAATGGCTCGGCTTCCAGCAGGAGCGCTCGCTGATCCCGCAGCCCGACCAGCTGCTGATCGAGACCTTCCCGCGGGGCGGACGGCATTTTCTCGTCGCCTACCCGTTCGAAGGCCGGCTCGCGCACCAAACGCTCGGCATGCTGCTCACCCGCCGGCTGGAGCGCGCCCGCGCGAAGCCGCTCGGCTTCGTGGCGACCGACTATGCGCTCGCGATCTGGGGCATGGGCGATCTCAGCGCGATGATCGACGCGGGCGCGCTGTCGCTCGACGCGCTGTTCGACCAGGACATGCTCGGCGACGACCTCGAGGCCTGGATGGCCGAGAGCGCGCTGATGAAGCGCACCTTCCGCAACTGCGCGATCATCGCCGGGCTGATCGAGCGGCGCTTCCCCGGCAAGGAGAAGACCAGCCGGCAGGTCACCATGTCGACCGACCTCGTCTACGACGTGCTGCGCCGGCACGAGCCCGACCATCTGCTGCTGCGCGCCGCCCGGGCCGACGCCGCGCGCGGGCTGATCGACCTCGAGCGCGTGGCGGAGTTCCTGGCGCGCGCGCGCCAGCACATCGTGCACCGCGCGCTCGACCGGATCTCGCCGCTCGCCGTGCCGATCCTGCTCGATGTCGGCCGCGAGCAGGTCTATGGCGAGGCGCAGGACGCCCTGCTGCGCGAAGCGGCCGAGACGCTGGTCGAGGAGGCGATGGGGCCGCGGTGAGTTTGGCGGTATCCCACGATGGACCGCGCCGAACAGTTCCTGCTACGTTCCGGCCGATGATTCTCTCCGCCCTCCTCCGCCGCGACGAAATCGAGCCGACGCTCTCCATCGCAGGAGCGACCCTCGTGGTCGACGTCTCGGGCGCGCTTTACGAGCCGGCCTCCGGCGCGCTGATCGTCGCGGACCTTCATCTCGAGAAGGGCTCGTCCTTCGCCCGCCGGGGCCAGTTCCTGCCGCCTTACGACACGGCTACGACGCTGGGCCGTCTGGCGGGCGCTCTGGAGACCTACCGGCCGCGCGCCGTGATCGCGCTCGGCGACAGCTTCCATGACCGCTGGGGCGCGTCCCGGCTCGGCGCCGGCGACCGCGAGACGCTGGCGGCGCTCCAGCTCGGCCGGGACTGGATCTGGATCGCCGGCAACCATGATCCGGAGGCGCCGAAGGGCTGCGGCGGCGAGGCGGTGGACGAAATGCGGCTCGGGCCGCTCACGCTGCGCCATGAACCGCAGGCCGGCGCAGCGCCGGGCGAACTCGCCGGTCACCTGCATCCGGTGGCGAAGGTGGCGGCGCGCGGGCGCGGCCTGCGTCGCCGGCGCTGCTTCGCGACCGACGGCGCGCGGGTCGTGCTGCCGGCTTTCGGCGCCTATGCGGGCGGGCTGAACGTACGCGACGCCGCCTTCGGGGGCCTGTTCGGCGCAGCCGAGATGACGGCGTGGGTGCTTGGCGAGACGGCGGTGTACGCAATCCCAGCGATCGGGCTAAGGCCCGACTGAGGCAGCGCCGTCAGGCGCGGCTCACCACGTGTAGCGCAGGCCGACCGTCTGGTACTGCGAACCGCCGCTGTTGCGGTTGAACACGCTGAGCTTGCCGCCCGAGCGGTGGTGGAACCGGAACACCACATCCCAGTGCGGATTGTCCGGCAGGCCGAAGGTGATCTCGGGCGAGAGGTAGTGAAGTATGTGCGAGGTGTGGCTCGCCTTGTCGCGCTCGATGCCGTCGATCTTCGAGGCCCAGTTGAGCCCCGTCGATACGGCGACAGTGGTGCGCAGATAGTCGTTCCACGGGAACGCCTTCCAGCGCCAGTACAGCGCCCCCCAGGCTTCCGCCGCGTGCAGGTCGCCGAATCGCTTGCCGACGCCGAGCTCGGTCTCGAACGCCCACAGGTCCCGATAGGTCAGAACCTCGCGCGAGAAGGAGCCGCTCACCAGCGTGGAGTCCTTAGTCTTCCAGTTCCACGGCGCGGTGTTGAACTTGGTGAAGATGTCCGACATCGGCGTGCTGATGTAGCGGCCGACATAGATCGTCGCCGAGCAGTTCATCTCGCAGGGACCGAAGGGCGAGTGGAACTGCAGCGCGCTTTCCGCAGCCGGGGCCTCCACCGCCGTCGCCGGGGCTTCGGGGGCCAGATCGGCGGCCCGAGCAGGACCGGCCGCCGCCATGCACAACCCCATCGCTACGGCTCCGAAACGGACCGCCTGCAACACCACGCTGTTTCTCACGAAATCTGCCGCCCCTGAAGACGTTTTCCCGCCCGCTCCGAGCGCACAGCTAGCACTGTCCGCCGCGTTTTCCAATCGGGCCTCAGCCGGCATGGGCTACCACCACGGCCGCCGCTGTGGTCGAGATCGTCGCAAGCGTGGCGAGCAGAATGCGCAGCCGCGGGTACCAGCGCGGCGCCGCGAAGCGGGTCGCCCGGGCGGCGTCGAGCGCGCCGTGCGCCGCAAGCCCGAAGGACAGCAGGCCAAGCCCCGCCGCGCCGCCGGCCATCAGCCCGAGCCAGCTCCAGAGCGGCGGCGCGACCGCGATGACGTAGAGCAGGTTGCGCGTCCCACGGGCGGGATGCCGCAGGGCGAGACCCCAATGCGCGCCGCCGAGGAAGGAGAGAATCACGGCACCATAGCCCGTGAGGGCGGCCGGAACGTCGACGCCTTCCGCGGCCCCCGGCTGCAGGGCGATGATCAGCGACAGCCCGATGAAAGGGACAAGCCCCGCCAGCCCGAGCGCCAGCGGAACCTCAGGGATCTCCCGATCCCCGCCGACCGGCTCTGATGCGATGAGCGTCATGAAGAGCCCTCAGCCCGGCGGCCAGAATAGCAGCAGGCGCGAGGCCGAACAGGCGCTGGCGCCCGACGCGCCACGGGCGTCGCCTTTCGGAGACAGTCGGCGCCGGAGAGGCGTCAGCGCTTGGCGGTCTTCGCCGCCATCTGGTCCCAGCCGCCGGCGGGTTCGGGCGGCGTGTTGGCGGCGGCGTCGACCGGCCGCGGCCGGAACGCGTCGACCGCCGCCTTCGCGGCCGGCAGCCCCGCGCCGAGCGCCTTGGCCACGTCGTCGCGCTTGCGCGCCGCGTCGTCGTCGCCCTGCGCGGCCGCGAGCGCGAACCATTTGTAGGCCTCCGCGAGGTCTCGCTTGCCGCCGAGGCCGCGGGCGCGCAGCACCGCCAGATTGTACTCGCTGTCCACCAGGCCGCGCTCGGCGGCCATGCGGAACCAGACGACGGCGGCGTTGTAGTCCGGCTTGCCGAGCCCGCCCTCGGCGTGGATCACGCCGAGATTGTGCATCGCCCGAACATTGCCCGAGGCGGCCGCCTGCTCGTACCAGCGGCGCGCCGTCTGGACATCGCGGGTGACGCCCGTGCCCTTCTCGTAAAGGCTTCCCAGCCGGTGCTGCGCCGGCGCCAGCCCTTGCGCGGCGGACTTCTCCAGCCAGCGCGCAGCGGCCGTCGGATCCGGCGCCACGCCGCGGCCTTCAAGCAGGCGGGACGCGAGCTCGAACTGCGCGGCGGCGTCGCCCGCGGCGGCCTTGCTGCCGAGCAGCGACTTGCCGAGCGCCGGCGGGAGATCGTCGGCGTTACGGGAAATCGAGCCGGTCACCGCCGGATCGGCGGTCTTCCAGGCCTCGGCGCCCTTCGGGGCGGCTGCGCCGCCGGCGGTTCCGAAGGCGTACTGGGTCAGATCCGCAGCCGGGGCGCGCGGCGCCGCGATCCGCGCCGGCTTGTCGGCCTCCGGCGCGGAAGCGGATTTGTCGGCGGCGATCTCGGGCGCGGGCGGGGTGAGCTCCGAGCGCTTCTCTGCGGGAGCCTCAGCGGGGGCCGGCTCAGCGGGCGCTGGCTCAGCGGCGTTCGGCTCAGCCGCGGCCGGCGAGCTCTCGTCGGCGGGCGCGGCGCTGGAAGGCTCCGAGAGCGATGTGGGCGCCGGCTCCGGCGCGAGCTCGGGCTCGCCGCCGGTCATGCCGCTCGCGACGTAAAGCGCGGCGAGCACGATCAGCGCCGCGCCGACGCCGATCAGGATCGGCCGCTTGCGGGCCTTGAGCGCCGCCAGGACGCCGGTCAGGCGGGAGGCGCGCGCCTCCTCGATCTCGGTCGCCTCAGCGACCTCGTCTTCGGCCGCCGACTGCACGGCGGCGCGGCGGGCGGCGGCGATGAAGGAGGCGGCCGTCTGGGCGGCGGAGGACTGCCCCGCGAATTCGCCGCGGCCGTGCGGCGCGCTGCCCGGCTCCAGCGGGTGGTCGGGCGCGAGATCGAGGTCGAGCTCGATCGGCCGGAACGGGGCGGCCTCGGGCTCGACGCGAGGGGCGGCGAGCTGCTTGCCGGGCGCTTCCGCCTCGAGCTCCGCCATTGCACGGCGCGCCGCTGCGCGAGCCGCCTCGGTGGCGCTTGCGTTGGGGGCCTCGGCGACCGCCCGGGGCCGCTCGGGCTCGGGCGCCGGCGGCGGGGTCCAGGCGGATGCGGCCGGCGCGAGCCCGCGCGGCTCGCGGTCCTCCATGCGCTCGAGCAGCCGCTCCAGCGTCAGCCGAACGGCGTCGAGAGTATCGGCGGTGCGGCGCTCGGCCTGCGAGGCCGCGCTCCGGAGCTCGGCGAGGGCCTGCGCGATCTCGCCGCCTGCAGCGCCGCCCGAAAGCGCCGAGCGGCTCGCGTCGGCCGCGGCGCGCGCGGCTTCCGCGCTGAGATTGGCGCAGCTCTGTTCGATGCGGGCGGCGACGCCCGTCATGGCCGCATTGAGGTCGTCCAGCCGGCCGTCATTGCGCTCGAGCCCGCAGACCAGCCGGCCGATCTGCTCCTCCAGCGCCTGAGAGGACTGCGCTTCGCCGGGGCGCGCGCCGAGCAGCTGCTCGGCGATCGAGCGCACCGCCTCCTCGACCCGATCGAACGAGGCGCCGCGGGCCCGCGTCGCCGCGGCCATGTCGTCGATCCGCTCGCCGAGGCCGTCCACCTTGCTGACGAGCTCGCCGATGGCTTCGGGCTCCGTTCCGGAGGGCCGCGCCGCGAGATTCGCCGCGAGCGTGTCGATCTTGCGGCCGATCCCGTCGAGCGCCTCCGGCCGGGCGACGGCGGCGATCTTCTCGATCTTGTCGTCGATGATCTCGAGCTTGCCCGAGATGTCCTGGAAGGCGGGGCCGCTCGGCGCCGCCGGCGGGCGCGCCTTCAGACCCTCGGTCAGGGCCTCGATCTGGCGGCCGAGATCGCTCATCGCATCCGCCCGCGGGCGGGTCTCGAGCTCGGCGCGGAACGCCTCGTTCATGCGTTCGAGCTCGTCGGCGCGGGCGCGCGACGTTTCGGCGATGGCGTCGATCTTGCCGTCGAGCGCCTCGACCTGGCCGGTCAGGCCTTCGACGGCCTCGCGCGCCGGAATGGCGGCGCTCTCGTGCCGGTCGAGCCGGGCGACGATCGACTGGATTTCGGCCAAGAGCTCCTCGACGGCGGAGGCGCGCGGAAAATGGTCGAGTTCGCCGCGGACCTCCTCGATGCGCTGCGCCAGCGCCTCGACGGCCTCGGCGCTGCGGGGGCCGATCGCGTCGAGCCGGGCGGAGATCGCCTTCAGCTCGGCGGCGAGTTCGTTGATGATCTGCGGGCTCGCGGCCTCGCCGCGCATCTGCTCGACCTGGGTCACCAGCGCGTCGATCGCCTTCAGCGCGCCGGAGTCGAGCCCAGAGGGCCTAGCCTCGCCAAGGAGTCGCGACAGCGTGACCATCTCGCCGGTGAGCCCGTCAAGATCGGAGCGCCGCGGCAGCTCTTCGATCGTGCGGCTGAGCCGCTCGATCTCGGAGCGCATGCCGGCGATGACGTCCGGATCGATCGACGGACGCGCGGCGGCCGGCGACCTGGGCTCCTCCCGTAGAACGGCGCGCGGCGGCGAGGCGTCGGCCTCGTCGTCGAGGGTTTTTTGGCGCGCGGCGATCTCGGCCAGCGCGGCCCGCAGCGACGCGATCGGCGGCGCCTCGCGGCGCGCCGGCGCGGCGGGCGCCGGAGCGGGCTTCGGGCTTTCGGTCAGCGTGCGGGCGAAATCGGTCAGGCGCGCCTCGATCTCGGGAGCGACGTCCGGCGCGCGGCGTTCTGCGGGCGCGGGCTCGGCGCTGTCGACGCGCTTTGCGGTCTCCGCCCAGCGCGCCAGGCCTTCCAGCGCCTTGGTCAGGCGGTCGTCGGTCTCGGGGGCGCGTTGCGCGAGCATCCCGACCAGCCGTTCGAGCTCCTCGGGGGCCGGCTCCCCCGCCTGCCTCGCGCGGGCGAGACGTTCGGAGAGCGCCGTGAGCGGGCGAGCCTCCTCGTCCGGCCTCACATGCTCCTGCTGGCGGCCTCTCGGGTCGCTCACGCTCATATGATCCACCCCGAGAGCCCCCCGCGGCAGCGGGAGCCTTGCGAAACTGTTAGCGACGCGGCGCGCCGATCCGCCTCCGGCCACTTTTGACCGCCATGGTAAACAACCCGTTAACCACCCATGGACGGCGACGGCCGCGGGCGCGTCCCTGCGGCGTCTGGCGCAGCGGCGCGCGGTCGGGCAGATAGGCCGCCCGTCCAAGCCTGCGCGAGCCTCCAGATGTCGGCGCCGACCTCCTCCGAGCCTGCGCGGACGCGCAGCGTCCTGACGATCTACCGCCGCACATGGGGGCTGCTCGGCGGCGAGCGCCGGCTCGCCGGCTGGCTCGCGGCCGGCAATGTCGCGCTCGCGGTCGCGGCCTTCGCCGAGCCGGTGCTGTTCGGCCGCATCATCGACCGGCTGACGAAAGGCGGCGAGGGCATCCCGGAGCTCGCGGCGCTCTGGGCGGCGCTCGCGCTCGCCGCCATCGGCGGACGGGTGCTGGTCGGACTGCACGCCGACCGGCTGTCGCATCGCCGGCGGCTCGCCGTGATGACCGAGGTGTTCGGCCACGCGCTGTCGCTGCCGCTCAGCTTCCACCGCCGGACCCATTCGGGGCGGATCGTGAAGGCGCTGATCACGGGCGCGAACGCGCTCGCGGACGTCTGGCTGTCCTTCTTCCGCTCCGGCTGCGCCACGCTGGTGGGGCTCGTGGCGCTGCTGCCCGCAAGCCTCGCGCTCAACCCATGGCTCGGCATGATCCTGATCGCGCTCGCCGTGATCTTCGGCGTCGCGATCACGCTGCTGCTGCGGATGACCCAGAACCGGCAGGAGAACGTCGAGAGCTACCATTCGGACCTCGCCCAGCGCGCCGCCGACGCGATCGGCTCGGTCGCCGTGGTGCAGAGCTTCGCGCGGGTGAACGCCGAGATGGCGGGGCTGAACGGCGTGATGCGCCGGCTGCTCGACGTGCAGATGCCGGTGCTGTCCTGGTGGGCCTATGCGGCGGCCGCGACGCCCGCCGCCGGCACGATGACGGTGCTCGGCGTCGTGCTCGCCGGCGCTGCGCTGAACGCGCAGGGGCTCGCCTCCGTCGGCGACATCGTGACCTTCGCGGCCCTTGCGACGCTGGTGATCGGACGGCTCGGCGACGCCGTGTCGCTGATCAACATGTTGCTGCTGAACGCGCCGCGCATCGGCGAGATGCTGGATCTGGTGGACGTGCGGCCGGAGGTGGCGGACCGGCCGGGCGCCCGCGATCCGGGCCGGCTCGCGGGCCATGTCGCTTTCGACGGCGTCTGCTTCGCCTATGAGCCGGGCCGCCCGACGCTCGTGGACGTCACTTTCGACGCGCGTCCGGGCGAAATGGTGGCGCTGGTCGGCGCGACCGGCTCCGGCAAGTCCACGACTCTCGCTTTGCTCCACCGCGCCTTCGACCCGCAAGCGGGACGCGTGACGATTGACGGCCTCGACATCCGCGACATGACGCTCGACGGCCTGCGCCGGAACGTGGGCGTGGTGTTTCAGGAGCCGATGCTGTTCGCCCGCTCGATCGCCGACAATCTCCGGGTCGGCAAGCCCGACGCGACCGACGCCGAGCTCGAGGCCGCCTGCGCCAAGGCCCAGGTGCTGGACGTGATCCGCCGGCTCCCGGAAGGCTTCGAGACGCTCCTCGGCGAACGTGGGGCGTCGCTTTCCGGCGGCGAACGCCAGCGGCTCGCGATCGCCCGCGCGCTGCTGAAGGATCCGCCCGTGCTGGTGCTCGACGAAGCCACCAGCGCGCTCGACGCCGCCACCGAGACGCGCGTCCAGGCCGCGCTCGACGAGGCCCGCCGCGGGCGCGCGACCCTCGTCATCGCGCACCGGCTCGCGACGGTGCGCAGCGCCGATCTCGTACTTGTGTTCGACCATGGGCGGATCGTCGAGCGCGGCTCGTTCGCCCAGCTGGTCGCCGCGGACGGGGCGTTCGCACGGCTTGTCGCCGCCCAGGAGCTGACGGCGCCGAAGCCGGCCGTCCTCAAGGTCGGGGAACCGGCCGCGATTGGCAATCCAGCCTCCAGCGGCTAAGCATGACGCTGCCGAGAGACTGACCCAGAGCGGTCGGCGCAGCCCGCGAGCCCCGCCCGCCCCAGCACGCATGTTTCGAGTTCCGCCGATGACGATGCAGATCCGCCGCCTCGCGGCGCCCCTTCTCGCTCTCATGCTCGGCTGGACCGGCGCTGCGGCCGCCAATCCGATGATCGTGGTCGACGTCCGGACCGGCGGCGTGCTCGAGGCCAACGAGGCGACGACGCCCTGGTATCCGGCCTCGCTGACCAAGCTGATGACGACCCTCGTCGTGCTCAACGCGATGAAGGCCGGCCGCCTCACGCCGCAGACGCCGCTGGTCTACAGCGCCCGCGCGCAAGCCGAGCCGCCGAGCAAGATGGGTTTCCAGGTCGGCCAGACCGTGACGGTCGACGACGCGCTCAAGATGCTCATGGTGCAGTCGGCGAACGACATCGCGGTCGCGCTGGCCGAGGGCGTGTCGGGCAGCGTCGAAGCCTTCGTGGCCGAGATGAACCGCACGGCCCAGCAGATCGGGATGACGAAAACGGTCTTCGTCAATCCGAACGGCCTGCCGGTGAGGCCCGGCCCGGACCTGCAGCACAGCACCGCCCGCGATCTTGCGGTGCTCGCGGTGACGCTGGTCCGGCAGCATCCGGAGCATGCGTGGCTGTTCAACATCGACGCCATCCGGATCGGCAACCGGATCCTGCGCAACCACAACGGCCTGATTGGCCGCTACCCGGAAGCCGACGGCATGAAGACCGGCTACACCTGCTCGGCCGGTTACAACCTGGTGGCGACCGCCACGCGCGGCGACCGCAAGCTCGTGACCGTCATTCTCGGCTCGCCCAATCCTCTGCTGCGCTCCGAAAAGGCGATCGACGCGTTCGAGCGCGGCTTCCAGGCGACCTCCGCGCGGGTGACGCTCACGGCGCTTCCGGACGTCACCGCCGCCTTCACGACCGATCTCAGGGAGCAGATGTGCGGCAAGGCCTTCGCCAAGGAACGCATGGCGCGGCGGAAGGAGGCCGACGACCACCCGTGGCGGGACCGGCTGATGACCAAGCCGGCGGTGTCGCCGATCCTGGTGGCGGCGGCCCCGGCGCCGGGGCAGACCCAGGTCGCCGGCGAGCCGAGCGGCGTGGACGAGGATTCGCCTTCGGCGTTCGCGCCGACGCCCGGAACCACGCCGGCGATCGCCGGACAGACGGTGAAGCCCGGCTCCGCCAAGGTGCATTCGCTCGCCGCGCCGAAGCCCAAGGCCAAGCCGGCCTCCAAGAAGGCGGCCTCGAAGTCCAAGAAGACGCTGCCGACCGCCCTGAAAAGGGAAAAGGTCAAGATCGACCTCAAGCCGGCGCTGAACGGCGGCTCCAACGGCAACGGCGCTGAGCCGGTGCCGGGCTCGATCTATCGCAAGGCCGCGCCGGCCGACGGCAAGTCGGCCTTCTGAGGCCGACCGCGCCCTTCCGCACATGACCGCCCAACGGCCGGAGCCGATCCCTCTCGCGGTGCTCACCGGCTTCCTCGGGGCCGGCAAGACGACCCTGCTCAACCGGCTGCTGCGCGACCCGGCGCTCGCCGACGCCGCGGTCGTGATCAACGAGGCCGGCGAGATCGCCGTCGACCACCTCCTGGTGGAGCATGTCGCGGACGGCGTCGTTGCGCTCGCCGGCGGATGCCTGTGCTGCTCGCTGCGCGGCGACCTGATCAACACGCTCGAGGATCTGCTGCGCGCCCGCGACAACGGCCGCATTCCCCCCTTCCGCCGGCTAGCGATCGAGACCAGCGGACTCGCCGATCCGGTCCCGATCCTGCAGACGCTGACGCTGCACCCCTATCTCGCGATGCGCTACCGCCTCGCCGCCGTGCTCGCCGTGGTCGACGCGACCTCCGGCCCCGAGACCATCGCGGCGCATCCGGAAGCCGCCCGGCAGGTCGCGATGGCCGACCGGATCGCGCTGTCCAAGCTGGACCTCGCGACCGCGGAGGACATCGCCCGCACGTCCGCCCTGCTCGGCCGGCTGAACCCGGCGGCGACCGTCATCGACGCCCGCGAGGCGGAGGCGGACGCCCTGTTCGGCGAGGCGGCGCCGCGGGTCCGGGATATGGCGCCGCTCGCCGAGGCGCATGGCGCGATCCGGGCGATCTCGCTCGCCAGCGAGGCGCCGCTGACGCGGGCGAGCTACGACATGTTCGTGGATCTGCTGCGCTCGGCGCACGCGCCGAAACTGCTGCGCCTGAAGGGCCTAGTGAAGATCGCCGAGGACCCGGCGCGCCCGCTCGTCGTGCAGGGCGTGCGCCACGTCTTCGCCGAGCCGCGCTTTCTCGACTCCTGGCCGGACGGCGACGACCGGACGCGGCTCGTCGCGATCGGCGAAGGCCTCGCGCCCGACCTGCTCGCGACGCTCTACGCCGCGTTCGCGGGGACGGTCGCGCCCGACCGGCCGGACCGCGCAGCCCTGCTCGACAACCCGCTCAGCCCGCGCGGCGGAGGGCTGCTCTCCTAGACGCCGCTGTAGGCTGGACAGAGCGCCCCGCAGCGGGCTTCAGTCCAATCCAATCACGACGCCCGCCGTTCCGGCGAGACGGGCGCGAGCAGGAGGGGACATGGCCGGAAGGTCACGATTGGCGCGCGAATGGGCCTGTCTCGCGGGCGTCCTGCGGGCGCTCAAGGCGACCACGCATATCGGCCGCAATCGCACGCGCGTCTTCCCGCACGTCATCGCCGAGCTCGCCGAACAGCATGGCGATCGGCTCGCGCTGATCTCGGACCGCGAGACCTACACCTACGAACAGCTCGACGCCCGCGCCAACGCCTATGCGCGCTGGGCGCTGGCGAACGGCGTGCGCAAGGGCGACGTGGTCGCGCTGATGATGCCGAACCGGCCCGACTACCTCGCCTTCTGGGTCGGCGTGCTGCGGGTCGGCGGCGCGGTCGCGCTGCTCAACACCAACCTGTCGGGCGGCGGACTGGCGCATTGCGTCTCCATCGTGCGGCCGAAACACGTGGTGATCGGCGCCGAGTTCGAGGACGCCTACCTCTCGGCCGCGCCGTTCGTGACCTCGACGCCGGCCCCGGCCGTCTGGCTGCATGGCGCGGGCGCGGCGGGCTGGCCGCGCATCGACGCAGCCGTGGAGGCGCTTTCGGGCGATCCCCTGCCGCCCGCCGAACTGCCGGAGCTCACGATCGAGGACCGCGCGCTCTTCATCTACACCAGCGGCACCACAGGCCTGCCGAAGGCCGCCAACATCAACCACTACCGGCTGATGTCGATCAGCCACGGCTTCTACGGCGCGATGGGCATCGAGGCCGAGGACCGGATGTATGACTGCCTGCCGATGTACCACACGGCCGGCGGCGTGATCGCCGCCGGCAGTCCGCTGCTGGCCGGCGCATCGGTGGTGATCCGCGAAAAATTCCAGGCGCGCCGGTTCTGGGAGGACGTGGTCGCGACCGAATGCACGCTCGCGCAATATATCGGCGAGCTCTGCCGGTACCTGATCCACCAGCCGGAATGCGACGCGGAGAAGCGCCACAAGCTGCGCCTCGTCTGCGGCAATGGCCTGCGCCCGGACGTCTGGCCGCTGTTCGCCAAGCGCTTCCGGGTCCCGACCATCCTGGAATGGTACGCGGCCACCGAGGGCAATGTCGCGCTGTTCAACTTCGACGGAACGCCGGGCGCGGTCGGTCGCATTCCCTGGTATCTCAAGCGCAAGTTCCCGGTGAAGATCGTGCGCTGCGACCTCGCGACGGGCGAGCCGACGCGCGGGCCGGACGGGTTCTGCGTCGAGTGCGCGCCGGGCGAGCCCGGAGAGGCGATCGGCCTGATCCTGAACGATCCCGCCAAGCCTTCGGCGCGTTTCGAGGGCTACGCCGACCCCGAAGCCACCCGGCGCAAGATCCTGTCCGACGCGTTCCAGAAGGGCGATCGCTGGTTCCGCACCGGGGACCTGATGCGGCGCGACGAGCGCGGCTACTTCTACTTCGTCGACCGCATCGGCGACACCTTCCGCTGGCGCGGCGAGAACGTCGCCACCACCGAGGTGGCCGAGGTGATCTCGACCTATCCAGGGGTCCGCGAAGTCTCGGTCTACGGCGTCGCTGCCCCGGGCTATGAAGGCCGCGCCGGCATGGCGGCGGTGTCGCCGGCGGGCGCGGCCTTCGACCTCGAGGGCCTGCACGCGCATATCGAGCGCCATCTGCCCTCCTACGCCCGCCCGGTGTTCCTGCGGATCACGGGCGAGCTGCAGGTCACCGGAACGCTGAAGCAGCGCAAGGTCGAGCTCGTGAGCGAGGGCTACGATCCTTCGCGCGTGACCGACCCGCTCTACGTCGCGCATCCGGAGGAGCGGCGCTTCCGGCCGCTGGATTCCGCGCTTCACGCCGAGATCGGCGCCCGCCGGATGCGGCTTTAGGGGCGTCCGCGACGCGGCGGGTCTTGCTGATTAACGAATTCCTGCCAGCCGGCGGCGGATTTTCCAGAATCGCGCCCGCGCTTCGTTTACGGCGTTTCCGAACCCATCCTTAAGCGAACTCCGCTACTCGTCGGGGGACCGGATGAGGACGAAGCCAGACATGAGCGTCGAGGCGAGCACGCCTTATGATGCGGGGCGGCAAGCTCGCATGAGCGGCCCCGCGCGGCTCGCTGCGCGCGCGCGCCGGCTGATCGCCGACCGGTCCGACACCGCGGTCGCCCAGAAGGTCGCCGGCGGCGCCTTCCTGATCCGCGTGGTCAACGCCGGCATCGCCTTCCTGTCGCAGATCCTGCTGGCGCGCTGGATGGGCGACACCGAGTACGGCGTCTACGTCTATGTCTGGACCTGGGTTCTGCTGCTCGGCGGGCTGACCAGCTTCGGCCTCGCCTCGGCGCCGCAGCGCTTCATCCCCGAATATGGCGAGTCCGGCGAGCAGTCGCTGCTGCGGGGCTTCCTGATCGGCAGCCGCGTGATGTCGATGGTCACCTCGACCATCATTGCGGGGGTTGGCGTGCTGGGCGTGTGGCTGTTCCAGGACCAGCTCGACAGCTGGGCCGTGGTCCCGCTCTACCTCGCCTTCTTCTGCGTGCCGATGTACGTGCTGACCGACGTGCAGGACGGCATCGCACGGTCCTACAATTGGATCGACGTGGCCTTGGCGCCCGCCTATTTCGTGCGGCCGCTGCTGATCCTGCTGCTGCTCGGGGCGCTCAGCTACGAGCGTTTTGCGCCGACCGCCACGACCGCGATGGCCGCCACCATCATCGCCACCTGGGCGACCTCGATCGCGCAGCTCGTGATGCTGGAGCGCAGGCTGAAGCGGCGGCTGGCGCCGGGACCGCGCGCCTACGCGCCGGGAACCTGGATCAAGATTTCGCTGCCGATCTTCATGGTCGAGGGGTTCTACCTGCTCCTCGCCTACACCGACGTGCTGGTGCTCTCCGCCTTTCGCGAGCCGCGCGAGGTCGGCGTCTACTACGCGGCCGTGAAGGTGATGTCGCTGGTGGCCTTCGTGTCGTTCTCCGTCTCGGCCGCGGTGGCGCACCGCTTCACCGAATATGCGGTCTCGGGCGAACGCGCGCGCCTCGAGACGATGGTGAAGGACGCCGCGCGCTGGACCTTCTGGCCGTCGCTCGCGGGCGCGGCGATCATCCTCGTCTGCGGCTGGCCGATCCTGTGGCTGTTCGGGCCCGGCTTCACGGACGGCTATAGCCTGCTGCCCGTCATCGCGGTCGGCCTCATCGCGCGGGCGAGCGTCGGACCGCTCGAACGGCTGCTGAACATGCTGGGCGAACAGAACATCTGCGCCGCCGTCTATGGCGGGGCGTTCTTGCTGAACGTCGCGCTCTGCATCGCGCTGGTGCCCGGGTTCGGGATGATGGGCGCCGCCGCCGGAACGTCGGCGACGCTGGTCATCGAGTCGGTGCTGCTGTTCGCCATCACCCGTCGGCGGCTCGGCCTAGGCGCCCTGCCCTGGTCGCGCGCCGAAGCCGGCGGCGTTCCCGCGGCCGCGGATGTCGCCGCCCTGCGCCCTAAGGCCGCCATGCGTTCGACAGAGGCCGTCCAGTCCTTCCGTTTCGAGCTCATGACGATCGAGACGCTGGGCGCCCATCGCGCGGCCTGGGACGACCTTGCCGGCCGCGCGCTCGAGCCCAACCTGTTCTGCGAGGCGGACTTCGCGCTCTCCGCCGAGCGCATGAAGGCCGTCCGCCGCATCCGCATCGCGACTGCATGGGACGACTCCGGGCCTGGCGGGTCGCGCATGATGGCGGCGGCGGCGGTGACGCCGCGCCGCCTGCTGCCGCTCGTGCGCATGCTGGCGAGCACCGAGTGGGCGTATTTCGGCGCCCTCGGCGCACCGCTGCTCGACCGCGATCACCCGACGCTCGCGGTCGAGGGGCTGCTGGACGGGCTCGGCCGGCACGGCCATGCGATGTTCATGTTCCGCTTCCTGCCGGAGCAGGGACCGACGGCCGACGCGATCCGGGCCGCCATCGCGTTCCGGGGAAGCGCGCTGCTGCGCGTCGACGGCCATGAGCGCGCCGTGCTGCGCTCGGAGCTGCCGGCCGAGGACTACCTCACAGAAGCGCTCTCCTCGAAGAAACTGAAGGAGCTGCGCCGGCAGCTGCGGCGCCTCGGCGACGACGGTCCGGTGGCGTTCCGCGAGGCCCGCGCGCCCGACGACGTCGCGGCCGCGCTCGAGCGTTTCCTCGATCTGGAGGCGCGCGGCTGGAAGGGCGACAACGGCAGCGCCATGAAGCTCCATGACGATCAGGCGAGCTTCGTCCGGCAGCTGTTCGCCCGCCGCGCCGAAAAGGGCGAGGCGCGTATTCTGGAGCTGTTCGTCGGCGAGGAGCTGATCTCCGCCGGCCTGGTGCTCTCCAGCGGCCGCGCCGCCTGGTTCTACAAGACCGCCTATGACGAGCGCCGCTCCAAGTGCTCTCCGGGCGTACAGCTGACCCTCGAGCTCACCCGCCGGCTGCTCGAGGATGACGGGATCGACTTCGTGGACTCGACCGCGATCGCCGATCACCCGATGATCGATCACATCTGGCGGGAGCGTCTGGCGCTCGGGGACTGGCTGGTCGCCATCCGTCCCGGAGCAGGACCGCTGGTGATGGCCGCGGCGCGGGCCGAACATCTGCGCCGACGACTTCGCGCAATGGCCCGCGACCTCTATCATCGTTTGAAGGACAGAAGCCGATGACCGCCCTCCGCGCCGACGCGGCTGAGCTCGCCGCGAACTATCCGCTCCGCCATTTCCGAATCGCGCATGATCTGGCGTCGCACCCGCTGCTGCAGCTGCCGCGGCTGATCGAGCTGACTAAGGAGCTCGACCGTGACCGGATCGAATACAATTCCGGAAAGCTCCAGGTGAACCAGAAGGCGGAGGAGACTCCGCTGGTCGAAATGCCGCCGGAGGAGGTCGTCCGCAAGATCGAGACCGCCGGCGCCTGGATGGTGCTGAAGCGCGTCGACACCGTGCCGGCCTATCGGGCGATGATGGAGGAGGCGCTGCTCTCGATCGCGCAGCAGCTCGGCCATAAGAGCCTGGACGGCGCGAGCTTCCGCGAGATCGAGGGCTTCATCTTCGTGTCGTCGGCGAATTCCGTGACGCCGTTCCATTGCGACAACGAGGACAATTTCTTCGTCCAGATCCGCGGCCCGAAATTCTTCCACCTGTTCGACAATGACGACCGCTCGCTGGTCTCCGAAGAGCTGCTCGAGAGCGCGCCCACGAAGCACCGCAACCTGCCCTATGAGCCAAGCTTCGAGAGCCGCGCGACGGTCTACGACCTGAAGCCCGGCGAAGGCGTGTTCGTGCCCTACCAGGTGCCGCACTGGGTCCGCACCGGCGACGACTACTCGATCTCGATGGCCATCACCTGGCGATCGGCGGACGTCGTGCGCCGCAACAAGCTGATCTTCATGAACGCCTGGCTGCGCGAAAAGGGCTTTCCGCAGGCCGCGCCCGGCAGCAAGCCGGCGCTCGACGGGCTGAAGGTCGCGGCCTACACGGCGGCCCGCTCCGCGCTGGAGCCGTTGCGCCGCAACGAGTCGATGCGTCGCCTGCTGCGCCGCGTGATCTTCGGGGAGAAGGCCAACTATTTCGACGCGGCCCACAAGGCGGCGGAGCAGAAGAAGGCGGCCTAGGCGCGAGCGCCTCGCGCGCTCGACCGCTTTATTCCGCGTCCCGGAGCGCGCGACGGATCAGCTTGCCCGTCGTGGTCAGCGGCAGCGCCTCCACGAACGCGACCTCGCGCGGATATTCGTGCGCCGAGAGCCGCTCGCGCACGAAGCGGCTGAGCTCCTGCGCGAGCGCCGGGCTCGGCTCCGACCCCGGCTTCAATTGCACAAAGGCCTTCACGATCTCGGTGCGCAGGGGGTCGGGCTTTCCCACGACGGCGGCGAGCGCGACCGCGGGGTGCCGGGCGAGGCAGTCCTCGATGTCGCTCGGCCCGATCCGATAACCCGACGAGGTGATCACGTCGTCGTCGCGGCCGAGGAAGCGGAAATAGCCCGCCGCGTCGACCACGGCCTGGTCGCCTGTCGTCAGCAAGCCGTCGCGGAACCGGGCCGCTGTCGCTTCAGGCTGGCGCCAGTATTCCAGGAACATCACGGGGTCTGGCGCGCGGACGCAGATCTCTCCGGCCTCGTTGGGAGCGCATGTGCGGCCCTCTGGGTCGAGCACGGCCACCCGATGGCCCGGAACCGGCTTACCCGTAAACCCCGCCTTCGAGACGCCAAGGGCGGCCGCCGAGGCCAGCACGTAGTTGCACTCGGTCTGGCCATAGACCTCGTTGACCGGCGTCCCGAGCGCCTCCTGCGCCCATTCGAAGGAGGCCTCGCTCAGCCGCTCGCCCGCCGAGACCAGGCTGCGGAGCGGCGTCCGCAGCCGGCCCTCCGGGCCGTCGATCTGCGCCATCAGGCGCAGCGCAGTCGGCGGGATGAAGGCGTTGCGCACCCCCGCCTCCTCGATCAACGCGAATGAGCCGGCCGGGTCGAACTTGGTGACGGGCTGCGCCACCACCGGCACGCCGTAGTGGAGCGCCGGCATCAGCAGGTTGAGCAGGCCGCCCGCCCACGCCCAGTCGGCCGGCGTCCAGGCGAGATCGCCGGGCCGCGGAAAGCCGTCATGCGTCATGCGGAAGCCTGGAAGGTGCCCGAGCAGCACGCGGCCGGCGTGCAGCGCGCCCTTTGGCGGTCCGGTGGTTCCGGAGGTGTAGATCATCAGCGCCGGATCGTCCGGGGTCGTGGCGGCGGGCTCGACGCCGCCTCCCGCCGCGACCAGCGCAGCGTAGTCGAGCGCCTCGCCGTCGGCCCCGTCGGTCGAGACGATCGTCTCGAGCGCCGGAAGCGGCTCGGAGACCTCCCGCAGCTTGGCCAGACCCGCGGCGCAGGTGACGAGCGCCCGGGCGCCCGAATCCCTGAGCCTGAAGGACAGCGCGTCCGGCCCGAAGGCGAGCGCGAGCGGCATTGCGATCGCCTCGAGCCGCGACGCCGCCACATGGGCCGCGACCGCCTCCGCGCCTTGCGGCAGGAAGATCGCCACCCGGTCGCCCCGACTGACGCCGCGGCGCGCGAGCGCCGCCGCCAGCGCCTGCGAGGCTGCGCGCAGCTCGCCATAGCTCGTCGCGGCGAGAGGTTCTCCGGCTCGCTTGGTCAGCAGCGCGGTGCGGCCGGGGCTGCGCGACGCCCAGCGGTCGCAGATCGCCTCGGCGAGGCTGAAGCGCGCCGGCAGGCGCCAGCGGAAATTTCCGCGCAGCTTTTCGTAAGGGTCGTCGGCCTCGCCCATCAGCAGATCCGGCCCGTCAGCCCGCGAGATGCGCGAACGCCCGGACCACCTTGTCATAGACCGACCGCTTGAACGGCACGATCATGCCGGGGAGCTCGGACATTCTGGCCCAGCGCCATTCCGAGAATTCAGGCTTGTGGCCCGGCGGGGCGAGATCGATCTCCGACTCGTCGCCGGTGAAGCGGAACGCGAACCAGAGCTGCGTCTGGCCGGCGAATTTGCCGGACCGGGTGCGCGCCAGCACCTCCGGCGGAAAATCGTAGCAGTACCACTCCGGCGCCTCGGCGAGCAGTTCGACCGAGCGGACGCCGGTCTCCTCGATCAGTTCGCGTTTCGCCGCGGCGAGCGGGTCCTCGTTGCGGTCGATTCCGCCCTGCGGCATCTGCCAGAGATAATCCATCTTGTCCGGGTCATGCTGGCCGCCCCGGCGCTTGCCGACGAACACGAGTCCGTCGCGGTTGAGCAGCATGACGCCGACGCAGCGCCGGTAGGGCAGCCGCGCCGCTGCGCCTCCCTGGCCCGCGGGGCTCACGACGGTCCCTGCGGGCGCACGGCGGCGGTGATCGGCGTCAGCGCGACGCCGCGATCCGCAAGCCCGCCGGCCCAGGCCGCGATGCGCTTCAGGCTGAGAGGCGATGCTGTCGCCCAGCCGACCGCCGCGCCGTCCGTCTTCGCGGCGCGCTCGAGGTCGGCGAGGGCCGCGTCGATCGCTCCGGCGTCGGCCACGACGTCGATCTGGATCGCGGGCCGCGCATGCACCAGACCGGCCTGCTCGGCGGCCAGATCCGCCCGGCTCTCGCCACCCGCCGCGGCGGCGAACAACAGGCCCCGCCGCCCGAGTTCAGTGAACACCGGCGCCATGGCTGCGTCCGTCTCGAGAAACTTGCCGCCGCCAAGCGGCGCGACGCCGACATAGCCCTTGGCCCGCCCCAGCGCCCAGCGCAGCCGCTCCAGATTGGCCGGCGCCGGCAGGCTCGTCAGCAGCGTCTGCGGCCCGGTGTCGTTGGCCGGATAGCCATAGGGCTCCATCGGCGCCTGGATGAGGGTCTCGTGCCCCTGCGCGCGCGCCTTTTCGACCTGCTCGGCGACGTCCTTGCCATAGGGCGAGAAGGCGAGCGTGACGGGAGCCGGCAGCGAAGCGGTGGCGATTTCGGTCACCTCGTGGCTCACGCCGAGGCCGGCGACGATGAGCGCCACGCGGGCCTTGGCGGCGGCCGCCTGCTGCGGCCGGGCATAAACGTCGAGCGGACGCCGCCCATCCGCGCCGATCCGTGGCAGCGGGCCGTAGCGGCTGTCTTCGAGCAGCGTCGCCTGGATTGCGGAAGACGACGCCTGGCCGGTCTCCGCCGGATCGTCCGCGCCCGGAATCCGGATGATCACCGGACCCGACTTCGGCATCGGATCGCCGGGGCGCACCACGGGCACGCCCTCGCGAGCGGCCCCCCCGGCCGAAGAAGACGCAGCCGGCCCAGCAGCCGGATCGGCCTGGGCGGATTGTTGGGGCGGCGGCGGCGAACGGCGCTCGATGGCCGCGACCGCGACCGGCTCACCGCCGAGCGGATCGTCGGCGAGCATCGCCCAAAGACCCACAAAGGCGAGCGCGGCGCCGACCACGCAGGCGAGCGCCACAGCGCCATCGACGCGACGCCGGGTCCGGCGGGGGCTACGGCCCGCGCGCGGCATGAGCGGCTTTTCGAGGTCGTCCTGCGTCATGGAGGTCCGCCCGGTCGCGGACGAGTCTAGCGGATTCGCGAAGCGGCCGCCGAGAACTTGGTTCCCGGCGGCCGCGAATGCGCGACGGCGTGGCGAGCGCGCCTCAGTTGGCGCTGGTCTTGTTCTGCGGCGGGAAGTTGGCGTTCGACTGGATGCCGTGCATCAGGTCGAAGGCGTAGTTGAGCTGCTTGTCGTCCTTGCGCTCCGGCGGGATGTAGGCCGAAGAGCCGGACTGCTCCTGCTCGCCATTCTTGAGGTGGCCCTTCAGCCCCGCCTCGCCCTTGGTCTCGTCCTTGCCCTTGACGTCGTCCGGGACGTCCTGGTCGACCTCGATGTCGGGCAGGATGCCCTTGGCCTGGATCGACTTGCCGGAGGGCGTGTAGTAGCGCGCGGTGGTCAGACGGATCGCGCCGGCGGTGCCGAGCGGGATGATGGTCTGCACCGAACCCTTGCCGAAGGAGCGCGTGCCCAGGATCGTGGCGCGCTTCTGGTCCTGCAGGGCGCCGGCGACGATTTCCGAAGCCGAGGCGGAGCCGCCATTGACCAGCACGATCACCGGCTTGCCCTTGGCGAGGTCGCCCGGGCGCGCGTTGAAGCGCTGCGACTCGTCCGGATTGCGGCCGCGCGTGGAGACGATCTCGCCGCGCTCCAGGAACGCGTCCGACACGGCGATCGCCTGGTCGAGCAAGCCGCCCGGATTGTTGCGCAGGTCGATGACGTAGCCCTTGAGCTTGTCGCCGGCCTTGTCGGCGATCTGGTCGATGCCCTTGCTCAGCCCCTCGAAGGTGGTGGCGTTGAACTGGCTGACGCGGATGTAGCCGATGTCGTCGCCGGCGAGCTCCCACTTGACCGAATCGAGCTTGATCTTGTCGCGGACGATCTTGACCTCGAGCGGCTTCTCCTGCCCTTCGCGCTGGATCGTGAGCGTGATCGGGGTGCCGACCGGGCCGCGCATCTTGTCGACCGCCTGCTCCAGGCTCAGCCCGTCCACCGACTCGCCGTCGAGCTTGGTGATGACGTCCTTGGCGCGGATGCCGGCGCGGGCGGCCGGGGTGTCGTCGATCGCGCCCTCGACGCGGATCGCGTTCTCGAACATCTGGACCTTGATGCCGAGACCGCCGAACTCGCCGTCGGTGTTGGTGCGCATTTCCTTGAACGCCTTGGCGTCCATGTAGCTCGAATGCGGATCGAGGCCCGACAGCATGCCGTTGATGGCCGACTCGACCAGCTTGGCGTCGTCCGGCTTCTCGACATAGTCGGCCCGCACCCGCTCGAACACGTCGCCGAACAGGTTCAGCTGGCGGTAGGTGTCGGCGGCGCCCGCGGCCTCGGCGACGGAGCCGAAGAAGGCGCGCGGCTGCAGGGCCATCCCGGCGGCGGAGGCGCCGATCACCGCCCCGAAAAGGACCAGGGAAACTTTTCGCATTATCCGCCTACCTTTTCGCCAGGAATCCCGGCCCACCAGGGCGAGGGGTCGATCGATCCCCGATCCTTGCGGAACTCGACGTAGAGCACGGGGCGCGCGGCGGGGGAAGTCGCCGCCTGTCCGGAAGCGGCCGCATCGCCGCGCATCGTTCCCACGGGTTCGCCTGCAAGGACGAACTGATTCAAGCCGACCGTGATGCGCTCCATGCCCGCAAGAAGGATATGATAGCCGCCGCCCGCGTTCAGGATCAAGAGTTCCCCGTAGGAGCGGAACGGTCCGGCGTAGACGACCCAGCCATCGCAGGGCGCGGTGACCGGCGCGCCGGGCGCGGCGGCGAACGACACCCCCTGCTCCTCGCCGCCGGCGGCGTTGCGCTGGCCGAACGTGCGCAGGCGCTTGCCGGCCACCGGCAGCGGCAGCATGCCTCGCGCCTCGGCGAAAGGGATCGCAGGGGCGAGCCGCGCCGAATCATGCAGCGACGCAAGAGTGCGCTGGCCGCCGGGCTCGGCAGGCGGCGCCTTCGCGGCCTCGGCGGCCGCGCGTGACGCCTGCTCCTGCTCCATCCGGGCGATCAGCGCCTCGAGATCGCTGACATTGTGCGTGATGGTCGCCGCCTTGTCGGACTCAGCCGAGAGGTCGCCTTCGCGCTGGCCGAGCTGGCGCTGGCGTTCGTCCACGAGGGCCGCAAGCCGCTCGCGCTCGCCGCCGAGCTGCTTGAGCTCGCCCGCCATGGCGTCGCGCTCGCCGGTCAGCATCTCCTTCAGGCGCGCCATCTCCCGCAGATCCGAGGCGAGCGACTCCCCCTCCGTCCGCATGTCGGGCACCACCGCGCCGAGCAGGATCGCCGAGCGGATCGCCTCCAGGGCGTCATCGGGGCGGACGAGCAGCGCCGGCGGCGGCTGCCGGCCCATGCGCTGGAGGGCTGCGATCACGTCTGCGAGAACGCCGCGGCGACGCTCGAGCGACGCCTTCAGCTGCCGCTCGGATTCGGCGAGATCGTCGATCCGGCCGGCCCGCTCTTCGACCTGCCGCTCGCGGTCGCGGATCGAGGCGACCGTGTCGATCAGGCTCGCCTGCAGCTTGCCGCGCTCGCCCTTCAGCGCCTCGATCTCGGCGGCGAGCCGCTGGCGGCGCTCCTGCGTCTCCTTGAGGCTTTCGCGCGCCTCCTCGAGGGCCTTGCGCTGCTCGGCGGCCGCACCCGGGGCCGGCGGATCTTCGGCGCGCGCGGCCGACGCCGCTGCGAGAAGCGCGAGACAGATCAGCAGAACGCGAAGAGGGCCGGACGTCATCCGGCCATTTGAAACGCCCGCCGTTAAGCCTTCGTCAACCACGACGGACGCTCAGCCGCGATGGTAGGGGTGGCCCGCCAGGATGGTCGCGGCGCGGTAGATCTGCTCGGCGAGCAGGATGCGGACGATCTGGTGCGGCCAGGTCATCGCCCCGAAGGCGAGCCGCATGTCGGCCCCAGCCAGGAAGTCGGGCGCGAACCCGTCAGCGCCGCCGATCACAAAAGCGAGGCCCGCGGCGCCGTCATCGCGCCGGCGGCCGATATCGCTCGCGAACGCTTCGCTGGAGATCGTCTTGCCGCGCTCGTCGAGCGCGCAGATCGCGCACCGGGGATCGAGCGCGGCGCGCAGCCGCTCGGCCTCATCGCGTTTGCGATCCTCCGGACGGCGCGCGCGGCTCTCGTCGAGCTCGACGATCTCGGGCGCATCGAGCCCGAGCGAGCGGCCGAGCTGTCCGGCGCGTTCGACATAGCGGGCGACGAGCTCGCGCTCCGGCCCGGCCTTGAGACGGCCGACCGCCGCGATCACGAGCCGCATGCGCCGTCAGATCAGGAGAGAGCGCCTTCGACGGGACGCCCCGCCGACCACATCTTCTCGAGATTGTAGAAGGCGCGCACTTCCGGGCGGAACAGGTGGACGATCACGTCGCCCGCGTCGATCAGCACCCAGTCGCAGTGCGGTAGTCCCTCGACCACGACCTTGCCGTGACCGCCCTTCTTCAACTCCTCGACCAGCTTGTCGGCGATCGCGCCGACGTGCCGGTTCGACCGCGCGGAAGAGATGACCATCTCATCGGCGAGCGCGGACTTGCCGCGCAGGTCGATGACCACGGTCTCTTCAGCCTTGTTGTCGTCGAGCACGTCGAGGATGAGATGAAGCAACGCCGGGTTCGCCGCTGCGGGCGCTCCGGCGCCGATGTGAGACGCCATCTTGGGCGTCTCCTTCAGCGCTATGGTGGACAGAGTTTTAGCCTTCCGTCTGCCGTCCTCAGGCCGGAATCCAGCTCCGACCAATGCTTAACATAAGCCCTGAGGGTGCGACATTTCAACCGCGACGTCTTCACGTCGCCGGGTCCTGCTCGGATTTGCGCCCCTGGCGCAGGATCGTGGACGACAACGCGGAGCGCGGACCGTGCAGGAAGCACCAGGCCGGCGGGGCCGCGCGGGCGAGCGAACGCGCGCGCCGCTCGGGAATTCGGTAGCGGGCGAGCGCATGCGCGGCGCGCGAGGACGGCGAGAAGGTCGCGCCCGGGCGATCCACCACCGCGATCGGAACCAGGTGGGCGATCTCCCGCCAGCGCTGCCAGCTGTGGAAGCCGGCGAGATTGTCCGCGCCCATGATCCACACGAAGGAGACGCCCCGGCAGCGCGCCGTCAGATAGGCGATGGCGTCATAGGTGAAGCGCACGCCGATCGCCGCCTCGGCGTCCGAGACCTCAATGTCGGGATGCGCAGCCGCGCGGCGCGCGGCGGCCATGCGCGCGGGCAGCGGCGGCAAAGCGGCGTTGTCCTTGAGCGGGTTGCCGGGAGTGACCAGCCACCAGACCTGGTCGAGCCCGAGCCGCCGCAGCGCCAGCAGGCTCGCCCGTCGATGGCCCTCATGCGGCGGATTGAACGAGCCGCCGAACAGCCCGATGGTCATGCCGGGCGCGTGCGGCGGCAGCCGCGGCAGCCCGGTCCGTCCGCCTGGAAGGCGCAGGCGCGCGACGCGACTCAAGAAAGCGCCGCCGCGGACGGCAGGCGGCCGTCCCCTCGCCTCACGGCCGCGTCTGGCCCTGGCCTCGGACGCGATAATTGAACGAGGTGAGCTGTTCGACGCCCACCGGCCCGCGCGCGTGCAGCCGGCCGGTCGCGATGCCGATCTCGGCGCCGAAGCCGAATTCGCCGCCATCGGCGAATTGGGTGGAGGCGTTGTGCAGCACGATCGCGCTGTCGACCTCCCGGAGAAAGCGCTCCGCGATCGCCGCGTCCTCGGTCACCACCGCATCGGTGTGATGCGAGCCATAGGTCTCGATATGCGCGAGCGCGCCGTCGATGCCGTCGACCACCCGCACCGCGATGATCGCGTTGAGGAACTCGGCGCCCCAGTCCTCTTCGGTCGCGGCGCGCGCCTCCGGGAACACGCGGCGGGTCTCGGCGTCGCCGCGGATCTCGCAGCCCGCCTCAATCAGCGCCTCGACGAGCGGAACGAGATGCGTGTCGGCGACCGCGCGGTCGACCAGCAGCGTCTCGGCCGCGCCGCAGACGCCGGTGCGGCGCATCTTGGCGTTGAGGACGATAGAGCGCGCCATCTCTAGGTCCGCGCCCTTCGCCACGAAAACGTGATTGTTGCCATCGAGATGCGCGAACACCGGCACGCGCGCCTCGGTCTGAACACGGGCTACGAGTCCCTTGCCGCCGCGCGGCACGATGACGTCCACATTGCCGTCGAGGCCGGCAAGCATTTCGCCCACCGCGGCGCGGTCGCGCGTCGGCACGAGCTGCACCGCGTCTTGCGGCAGCCCCGCTTCGCGAAGCCCGTAGGCGATGCAATCCGCGATCGCCGCGGAGGAGCGGAAGCTGTCGGTTCCGCCGCGCAGGATCGCGGCGTTGCCGGCCTTGAGGCAGAGCGCGCCGGCGTCCGCCGTGACATTGGGCCGGCTCTCATAGATTACGCCGATGACGCCGAGCGGCGTGCGCACGCGCTCGATCGCGAGCCCGTTCGGCCGCGTCCAGGCGGCAGTCGTCTCACCCACCGGATCGGCGAGGCCCGCCACTACCTCGAGGCCTTCCGCCACCGAGGCGAGGCGCGCAGGGGTCAGGGTAAGGCGGTCCAGGAAGGCGGTCGCGACGCCTGCGGCAAGCGCGGCCGCGACGTCCGCGGCGTTGGCGGCGAGAACGGCGGCCTCGGTCTCGCGCAACCGCCGTGCGGCCGCCAGCAGGGCGGCGTCCTTTGCCTCCCGCGGCGCGAGCGCCAGCACACGCGAGGCGGCGCGCGCGCGCCGGCCGATGTCGCGCATCAGCGTGGAAACGTCGTCGGTCCTGAGTTCGGCGACGGCCGTCATGCGAGCCTCCTCGAAACGGACTGCTCACGTAGCGCTTTTGGGCCGCTTCGTCATCACGCGCTCAGCCCTGGTCCGCGTTGCGCGTCCGGGACATCGGCGTCTTACGCCCCGGTGAGCACCAGATCGTCGCGGTGGATGATGGCCGAGCGGCCCTTGAAGCCGAGGATGCCCTCAATCTCGGCGGACGCCTTGCCGAGCAGACGGTTGGCGTCGCCGGAATCGTAGGACACCAGCCCACGCGCGACTTCCACGCCGTCGGGCGCGCGCACCACGACCGCGTCGCCGCGGCTGAAATGGCCCTCGACCCGGGTGATTCCGGCGGGCAGCAGGCTGCGGCCGCGGTTGAGCGCCGACGCGGCCCCCGCGTCCACGAAGATCGAGCCTCGCGGGGCCAGCACGCCGGCGATCCAGCGCTTGCGCGCCTGACCGGGGTTCTCGTGCGGCAGGAACCAGGTGCAGCGTCCGCCGCTCTCGATTGCGGCGAGCGGGCTCATGACCTTGCCGGATGCGATCAGCATGTGCGCGCCCGCGCCGGTCGCGATCCGGCCGGCCTCGACCTTGGTGCGCATGCCGCCGCGCGACAGTTCCGAGGCCGGGCCGCCGGCGATCGCCTCGACGGAGGCGTTGACGCGCTCCACGATCGGGATGTGCTTCGCGTTCGGGTCGCGGTCCGGCGGCGCGTCGTAAAGTCCGTCCACGTCCGACAGCAGGACGAGGCAATCCGCGCTCGCCATCGAGGCGACGCGCGCCGCCAGCCGGTCATTGTCGCCATAGCGGATCTCGGAAGTCGCGACCGTATCGTTCTCGTTGACGACCGGGATCGCCTTGAGCGCCACCAGCCGCGCCAGCGTCGCGCGGGCGTTGAGGTAGCGGCGGCGCTCCTCGGTGTCGCCGAGCGTCAGCAGGATCTGGCCGGCCGTGATGCCGTGCGCGCCCAGAACCTCGCTCCAGACGCGGGCGAGCGCGATCTGGCCAACGGCGGCGGCGGCCTGGCTGTCCTCGAGCCGCAGCGCGCCGCCAGGAAAGCCCAGGACCGTGCGGCCGAGCGCGATCGAGCCGGACGAAACCACGATGATCTCGGCGCCGCGCGCGGCGTGGCGGGCGAGATCGGCCGCGAGGCTTTCCAGCCAGTCACGCTTCAGCGCGCCTGCCTCGCGATCGACCAGCAGCGCTGAGCCGATCTTGACGACGATGCGGCGGAAGGAGGCGAGCGAAGGCGCGGTCACGGGATTGGTTTCCGCTGGAGGCCGGCGCGCGGCGCGCCGTCGGGGGTCGGCGGGATCGATAGGTTAGAAGCGGCGCCGGTTTCAAGCCGCCGCGCGGCCGCGGCTCATTCCGCCGCTTCGAAACGCCCGCCGGCGCGGCCGAAATGCGCCTCGCACAGCTCCCTCAGGTGCCGGGCGAGCAGCCGGTACTCATGGCCACGGCTGGCGCGCTCGCGCCAGATCAGCGCGAGCTCGCGGGATGAGCGCTCGCCCCGGCACGGGATGAGCGTCAGCGGCGCGCCCTCGGCGATGCCGGCCGCGACCGCGATCTCCGGCAGGAAGGTGACGCCGAGATCGTTCGCCGCCATCTGCACCAGCGTCATCAGGCTCATCGCCTTCAGGTCGCCGCCCTCATGCGCGAAGGTCGCGCCGGTCAGCGACAGCACCTGGTCGCGCAGGCAGTGGCCGGGCTCGAGCAGCAGCACGCGCTCCTCCGCCAGGTCCTCCGCCGCGATCTCGCCGCGTCCGGCCAGCCTGTGGCGGCTGTTCACGCCGACGAAGAAGCGGTCCCGCCAGAACGGCTCAACCGCAAGTCCGCCGGCCGAGAACGGCAGCGCGATGATCGCGGCGTCGAGCTCGCCGGTGCGGATGTCGGCGATCAGCGAGCGGCTCAGGCCCTCGCGCACCGAAATCCTCAATTCCGGGAAGGCGGCGCGGATGCTGGGCAGCGCGCGCGGCAGCAGGAACGGCGCGACCGAGGGGATGACGCCGAGCCTCAGCCGCGACGTCAGCGGTCTTCCGGCCCGCGCGAGCAGCGCCGGCAGATCCTCTATCTCGGCGAGGATTTCGGCGGCGCGCGCGGCGAGCAGCGCGCCTTCCGCGGTGAGCTCGAACCTGCGGCCGCTGCGCTCCGCGAGCCGAATTCCGAGCTCCGTCTCCATCTCCTGGATCGCGCCGCTGAGCGTGGACTGGCCGACGCCGACGCGGCGCGCCGCCTTGGAGAAGGAGGCGGTTTCCGCCAGAGCTACAAAATACCGCAGCTGCCGCAGGCTGACGTTCAGCACCGACGAGTCTCCTCGAAATCGAGCGGTTCGCCGCCCGAGGAGGAGACTATCGACAAAACCGATACCGCGCTTCTGTTTTATCGACTGGATCGCAGGTCGCGCGCGTGCGAGGCCGGAGGGGCGAGCGGCTGGCGGCTGCGCGACCCCAAGCGCGCGGCCCGCCGGAGAGCCTCAGGACCTTTTCCGGAGCGGAAACATGCTGGGCATTGGCGACAAGCTTCCCGAGTTCACCATTACGGGCGTCAAGCCCGGCTTCAACAATCACGAGGAAAACGGCGTCTCGGCGTTCGAGCCGATCACGGCCGAAAGCTTCCCGGGCAAGTGGAAGGTGATCTTCTTCTACCCGAAGGATTTCACCTTCGTGTGCCCGACCGAGATCGCGGAATTCGCGCGGCTCGCCTCCGACTTCGACGACCGCGACGCCGTGGTGCTGGGCGGCTCGGCCGACAACGAGTTCGTCAAGCTCGCCTGGCGGCGCAACCATGCCGATCTCGACAAGCTGCCGATCTGGTCCTTCGCGGACACCCGCGGCGACCTGATCGACGGCCTCGGCATCCGCTCGGCCGATGGCGTGCCCTACCGCTACACCTTCGTGGTCGACCCGGACAACGTGATCCAGCACGTCTACGCGACCAACCTGAATGTCGGCCGCGCGCCCAAGGACACGCTGCGCGTGCTCGACGCGCTGCAGACCGACGAGCTCTGCCCGTGCAACCGCCAGGTCGGCGGCGAGACGCTGAAGGCCGCCTAATCGGCCTGACGTCGCCTGCCCTCCCCGCGCCCGCCGGTCGGCGCGCGGGGCTCGGCATCCGCACACCCATGAGGACATTGTCATGTCGATCGAAGCGCTGAAGCAGGCGATCCCCGACTTCGCCAAGGACGTCCGTCTCAACCTGTCCTCGATGGCCAGCGACGAGACGCTCACCGACCAGCAGAAATACGGCCTGTTCGTCGCCTGCGGGATCGCCTCCCGCAACACGCAGCTGCGCGACGCGCTGCTCGGCGAGGCCGCGCCGAAGCTTTCCCCCGCCGCGCTGGCCGCCGCCAAGTCGGCCGCCGCAATCATGGGGATGAACAACGTCTACTACCGTTTCGTCCACCTCGCGGCGAACAAGGACTACCAGTCCATGCCGGCGAAGCTGCGCATGAACGTCATCGGCAACCCCGGCGTCGACAAGGTCGACTTCGAGCTCTGGTCGATCGCGATCTCGGCCATGAACGGCTGCGGCATGTGCATCGACGCGCATGAGGAGACGCTGCGCAAGGCGGGCGTCACCACCGACAGGATCCAGACCGCGGTGCGCTTCGCGGCGATCATCGCTTCCGCGGCGATCGCGCTCGAGGCGGCCGACGCCAGCGCGGAAGCGCTCGCGGCCTGAACGGCTTGCGGACAGCCCCGGCCGGCTCGGCCGGGGCTGTCCCCGCGCGACCTCAGACGACCACGAAATCGGCAGCCGTGACGGCGGCGTGGTTCTCCAGGATCGCGAAACGAACGGCCGCATAGGCGCCTCCCGTCCCGTCGCGATCGAAGAACAGCGCGCCCGTCGCCTGATCGTAGATGATGCGGTCGTCGGAATCGTGCGCCGCCGTGCCGGCGTAGAACGCGTCGGCGGCAAGCGCCCCTGCCGCAAGCCCCACGAACACCCCGTTTTCCAGCCGGATCGTATCGTCCGCCGCCACGAAGTCGGTGATGGTGTCGACGTTTGAGGCCTTGAGGGCGGTCGTGAACGCGAAAGTGTCGGCGCCCGCCCCGCCGGCGAGGCGGTCGTTGCCGCCGCCGCCGTCCAGCACGTTCGCCCCCGCGTTACCGAACAGCCGGTTGTCGAGGCTGTTGCCTGTGCCGTTGATGTTGGCCGATCCGGTCAACGCAAGGCGTTCGACGTGCTGCCCTGCGAGCGAAAAGGTGACGGAGGAATAGACCCGGTCGAGCCCCTGGTCCTGGGTCTCGACGACCCGATCGCCGACATTATCGACATAGTAGTCGTCGTCGCCGAGGCCGCCGGTCATCGTGTCCGCCCCGGCGCCGCCGTCGAGGTCGTTCGCGCCGGCGTTTCCAGTCAGCCGGTTCGCCTGAGAATTGCCCGTTCCGTTGATGTCGCCCAAGCCGGTCAGGACCAGATTTTCGATATACTGCCCGGCGAGCGAGAAGGTGACGGAGGCGTTCACCGTGTCGACGCCGGCGACGTTCGCCTCGATCACCACGTCGCCCGCATTGTCCACATAGTAGGTGTCGGCGCCATCGCCGCCCTCCATGCGGTCCGCGCCTCTGCCGCCGTCCAGCGTGTCGTTTCCGGCGAGGCCGTAGAGCTTGTCGGCCCCGGCCTGGCCGCTCAGCGCGTTCGCTCCGCCGTCGCCGCGTAGCGTGTCGGCGAAGCCGGAGCCCGAGACGTTCTCAAAGCCGACATAGGTGTCGCCATAGGCCCCCTCGTCGGCGAGATTGATCGTCACGCCAGTTGTCGCGAACGCAAAATCGAGCGTGTCGTTGCCATCGCCGCCATCCAGGAAGTCGATTCCGGCGCCGCCGCTGATCGTGTCGTTCCCGCCCCCGCCGCCGATGGAGGCGCCGTCGTTCCCGGCGATCAGCCTGTCGGCGCCGCCGCCGCTGATGATCGCGCCGCTGACCGTTCCGCCGCGCCCGTCGAAGAGATTCCCGCCGGAGCCGGCCAGCATGACGTCTCCCTCGACATGGCCGGAGTTGCGGAACGTCGTGCTGGCGTTGCCAAAATAGGAGTCTCCCTCGATCGTGCCGCTGTTGGTGAGCTGGATTGTCCCGCCGCTAGACACTTGGATTGCGTAGGATGAACTTCGTAACGTTCCGGAATTCGAGATGACGACCCCAGACGATCCGGAGCAGAATAGTGCGCTCGATCCACTGGTCACTGCACCGGAATTCGAGAAGTACGTGCCATCTGCAGCAGATATAGTAACTCCCCAACCATTTACAAATATGGCACCGTCGTTCACTATGTTTGAAAAATCGCCAGATGTCCATATTCCGTTGTAGCCGAAGATGTGTCCTGACGCAGCATTCCAGATATAAGACGTTAATCCTGAAGTCGTTATGCCGCCGCCAGCGTTGATAGTCCCGTTGTTCTGGACCCAGTTGAAGCCGTTGCTGCCCATGTTGACGCCCGAATAGCCGGCGCTGGTCGTCAGCGTCACGCCCTCCTCGATCGTGAGGTGCACGTTTGATCCGCTGATCGTGTAGCCGTCGGCGTTGCCGGCGTCGTAGTCGCTCGAGATGATCGGCATGAGCACAGACCTCCTGTGAGACCCGCCATAAGGCAAGATCAGAGGCTAGGCGCGTAGAATAGGGCTGTCGACTTCTTAGATGTTATCAGACGACCAAGAGGCCGGCGCAGAAGATCAGCGCAGGCGGACGCCCCCCAGGTCTCGGCCAACCAGGGCGCACCCCTCAGCGATGCTAGGGCCGCCAGGCTTCTTCCGCGATCTTCGGCATCGCCTCGGCGGCCTCCTGCTGCTTCGCTTCGTCGATGACGGCCAGCAGCCGACGCAGCGTGTCCTCAACGGCCTCGCGCGACAGCGAGGAGAGCGCGATCGGCGTCTGCTTCGCCGCCCGCTTCAGGCGGGCGAGCTGTTCCTTGCGCAGCTCGGGCGAAAGCGCGTCGGCCTTGGACAGGGCGACGATCTCGGGCTTGTCCGTAAGCCCGCCGCCATAGGCCTCGAGCTCCCGGCGCACCACCTTGTAGGCCTCGCCGGCATGCTCGCAGGTCCCGTCGACAAGATGCAGCAGCACGCGGCAGCGCTCAACATGGCCGAGAAAGCGGTCGCCGAGGCCGACGCCTTCATGCGCGCCTTCGATCAGGCCCGGAATGTCCGCCATCACGAACTCGCGGCCGTCGACGGCCACGACTCCGAGATTCGGGTGCAGGGTCGTGAACGGGTAGTCGGCGATCTTCGGCTTGGCCGCCGACACCGCCGCCAGGAAGGTCGACTTGCCGGCGTTCGGCAGGCCCACAAGGCCGGCGTCCGCAATCAGCTTCAACCGCAGCCAGACCCAGCGCTCCTCGCCCTCTAGCCCCGGATTGGCGCGCCGCGGCGCCTGGTTGGTCGAGGTTTTGAAGTAGGCGTTGCCGAAGCCGCCATTGCCGCCCTTGGCGAGCACGATGCGCTGCCCGACCTCCGTCAGATCGGCGAGCAGCGTCTCCTCGTCCTCATCCAGCACCTGGGTGCCCACCGGCACCTTCAGCACGACGTCCGCGCCGTTCGCGCCGGTGCGGTTCTTGCCCATGCCGTGGACGCCGGTCTTGGCCTTGAAGTGCTGCTTGAAGCGGTAATCGATCAGCGTGTTGAGGCCGTTGACGCACTCCACGATGACGTCGCCCCCGCGTCCGCCGTCGCCGCCGTCGGGGCCGCCGAACTCGATGAACTTCTCGCGCCGGAACGACACGCAGCCCGCGCCGCCGTCGCCGGAGCGTACGTAAATCTTGGCCTGGTCGAGGAATTTCATGGTCCGTCCAGTCGTTTCGGCGTCGCCGCCAGAGATGATCTAGGCCCGTTCGGCCGGGCGCGACAGGGCGCCGGCCGGCGCCTCAGTCGCGCTTCCGGTCCGGATCGCCGCCGCGCCCCAGGCCTTCAGCGAGTAGAACACGTCGCGTTCGAGCCGGAACCGGTCGACCGGCACGGAGCCGCCCGACGCCTGGGGCCGCATGTGGCCCGCGCCGGACCACTGAAACCCGCAGCGCTCCAGAACGCCGCGCGAGGCCGGGTTGATCGGCCGGCAGCAGGCCTTCACAGTCGCAGCCCCGGTCGTTTCGAACGCCGCCTCCAGCGCCGCCCGGGCGGCCTCGGTCGCGAGACCGACGCCGCGATGGTCGGCGCCCAGCCAGTAGCCGAGTTCGACCTCGTCGGCGCCGGCGTCGCGCCAGCCGATGCCGCCGATCAGCGCGCCGCTCTCCCTGAGCCGCATGCAGAAGCTGGCGTCGGCCGGAAAGCCCCGCCGCAGCGCCTGAAGCACGAAGGCGCGCGCCTCCTCGGGGCGGCGCACACGCGGGGTCGCGGCCGTGGTCAGCGGCAGCCCGCCGTCATTGGCGAGCGCCGCGATCTCGTCGGCGTCGGCCATCAGCGGCGGCCGCATCACGAGCCGCGCCGTCTCGATCGTCGGCCGCCCGGCCGCCCAGGCCTCGCGCTCGAGGTTCATGGCGACCAGGCGGACCGGCTCGGCGCGGGCCCGCGAGCGCGTCTCCACGACGCCGGCCGGCTTGAAGCCGAGTTTTCTGAGCACCGCGGCGGAGGCCGCGTTATCGACGAAATGACCGGAGACGATCTTCTCGATCGCAGTCGCGGCGAAGGCGAGATCCACCAACGCGCGCGTCGCCGCCGAGACGATCCCCCGCCCCCAATGGGCCCGGACGAGCCAATAGCCGAGCTCGGGAAAGCCCGCCGTCGCGTCGATCGCCACGCAGCCCGCAAAACTGTCTTCGACCCAGAGCCCGGCGCACAGCATGTGCGGCGAGGCGGCCGGCCCCCTGAGGAACACCGTCGCGTCCTCCGCCCCGTAAGGATGCGGCACCGCGACGAGGTTCTTGGCGACCTCGAGGTCGTTCAGCCCGGCCGCCAGCGCCGCCGCGTCGGCGGGCGCGAGCCGCCTGAGGCGGACGCCGGGAACCCTGGTG
The DNA here is from genome assembly GCF_035538955.1 of Hansschlegelia sp. Classification (NCBI taxonomy): domain Bacteria; kingdom Pseudomonadati; phylum Pseudomonadota; class Alphaproteobacteria; order Hyphomicrobiales; family Methylopilaceae; genus Hansschlegelia; species Hansschlegelia sp. The sequence goes on along the minus strand of NZ_DATLJK010000017.1, from coordinate 34,943 downwards.
AGGCAATCCTCGGCGAGCAGGCCGTCGTCGAACGCGATGCGCGCGGACATGGAAACCAGACCCTGAAACGGCGACGGGGGAGAACGGCGTCCCGTCTCCCCCGTCGTCCTGGACCTTCGGTCCAAAATCCGCCGCCGGAGGGTCAGGCGCCCGGCGGCTGCGTCGCGTCAGCCTGCCGTCATTCCGCAGCTTCGGCCGTGACGGCCGGGGCGACGTTTACGTAGGTGCGGCCGTTCGCCTTGGAGACGAACAGAACCTTGCCGGTGACGGTGGCGAACAGGGTGTGGTCCTTGCCCATGCCGACATTGGCGCCAGGGTGCCACTTCGTGCCGCGCTGGCGCACGATGATGTTGCCCGGAATGACGTTCTCGCCGCCGAACTTCTTGACGCCGAGGCGCCGGCCTTCGGAGTCGCGGCCGTTGCGCGAGGAGCCGCCTGCCTTCTTGTGAGCCATCTGGTCTCTCCTGCCTCAGCCGTTCAGTTCTTCGCGCCGTCGAGGCTCACGATCTTCACGATCGTGTAGTCCTGGCGATGGCCGCGCTTGCGCTTGGAGTTCTGGCGACGGCGCTTCTTGAAGGCGATGACCTTCGGGCCGCGCGCGTGCTCGACGATCTCGGCCGCGACCGAGGCGCCGGAGACGAGCGGCGCGCCGATCATGACGTCGTCGCCCGAACCGATGGCGAGGATCTCGCCGAAGGTGATCTTGGAGCCGACGTCGCCGTCGAGCTTACCGACGGTCAGCACTTCGTCGGCGACGACCCGGTGCTGCTTGCCGCCGGTCTTGATGACTGCGAACATTTTGAAGTTCCTGTGTTCGATCCGGGCTCCGGGGAAGGCCCCTGGCGCGGCTTTTTGTCAGCCTGGGATTTGTCCCAAACGGAAAGGCGCGGACGGGAGACCCGCCGCGCCGATCGCGCGCTTCTACAGGATCGGACCTTTCCGGGTCAATCCCCGGCCTCGGCCACGGCCGGGTCCGCGAACGCTCCCACCATCGGCTCATGGCCCGTCGCCCGCAGGAAGCGGACGAGGTCGCCCGGCGCGATCGCCGTGGTGGCGGTGTTCTCGAGCGGATGGAAGTTCACCATGTCATGCGCCATCAGCGCGGCGTCGAGCGCGACCGTCACGCGCCCGCCCGGGTCGTTGATCGCGCCGAACGGCGTCACCGAACCCGGCTCGACGCCCCACACCTCGCGCAGCTGCTGGGCTGAGGCGAAGGACAGCCGCCCCTGGGCGCCCAGCTTCTCGTGCAGCCGCTTCAGGTCGATCGCGGCGTCGTCCTCAGCGCTCAGCAGGAACAGCCTGCCCTTCCTGTCCTTGAGAAAAAGGTTCTTGGACTTGCCGCCCGCGATGCGGCCCCTGAGCTCCGCGGACTCGGCGACCGTGAAAACCGCCGGATGCTCGATCGTGCGGGTCTCGACGCCGAGCGCCTCGAGATAGCCCATCAGCTCCGTCCGCGTGGCCATCTGTCCCCCGTGCAAGCCGCTCCGCATAGCGCAGCCGCCGAGGGGCCGGCAATCCCGGCCGGCGAAGCTCCGCGGAGCCGCAGGCCTGGGCGACGGAGCGCGCAGCCTCGTCGCCAGGGCGCCGGTTCACTTGACCACCGCCGGCTCCACGCGCGCTCGGCCCACGTCGCCCCCGGTCGCCTGCCGCAACGCGGCGGCCATCACGTTTCGGCAGAAGGTCTCGGTGAGGATCGGGTTCGGCCCGTGCGACCCGATCCGCGTTCTGTCATGACCGCTGACGCAGGCGACCAGCAGCGTCGACAGAGTCGATTTGCGCGCGTCGATCGTGGCGGCCGCGACGGCCGCCGGCTTGCCGTCGGAGCCGAGCTCGGCCCGGCCGCCGCCGACCAGCGCCACCAGCAGATGGCCGTACTGGCTGAGGATCACCGCATAGGCGTCATGCCCGATGACGCCGTTGGCGTAGCTCTGGCAGGCGGCGTAGAGCCCGTCGCGCAGCGCGAGCACGGCCGCGGCGCGGCCCCGGCCCTCCGAGACCGTCTCCACCGCCGAGCCGTCGAGCGCCGCCGCTCCGCTGAAAGGCGGCGCGGCCGCTGCGGCGCCGACGACGGCGTCGGCGGCAGGCTCGGCCGGAGGCGCGGCCTTGTTCACCGCGACCGCGATCTTCCGCGTGGCGTTCAGCGCGACCGCGTAATCGGGGCTCGGCTCCGAGCAGACCACCGGCTGGTAGCCAGGCCGCGTCCGCTCCGTCACGAGCCGCAGCGAACCGGTCGTCGCCAGCGCCTGAGTGGTCCCGAAATCCGCATGCGCCACGCGCTGGTTCGCCGAACTGCATGCGGCCAGCACGGACGCCGCCAGCATGGCCGGCGCAGCTCTCCAGACATTCATCGTTCCCCCCTTGCAGCCCCCGGCTCGACGCGCCTCTCCGCCGCTTAAATTGCGGCGACTGAAGAATACAATTTTAAGTTTAGTTACGGACCGAGGGGTCGCGCAACGGCATTTTCTCAAGCCGCGCCGCGCGCTGACGCGCGGGGGAGCGCGTAGCGTCACGCCGCTCGACGCGGCTTCAGCCTCGCTAAGGGTCTTGAGCAAGCGCCGCCCCCTCATCATCCGGTCTGCAGCGCGTCTTGCCAGCCGAGCGGCGCGACCGGCGGAATCCGCCTTGCAATCCCGATCGCGTTGCGGCATAGAGCGCGTCTCGCGGGCGACCCACCCGTGGGACGGACTTCAAGCGGGTGTAGCTCAGGGGTAGAGCACAACCTTGCCAAGGTTGGGGTCGAGGGTTCGAATCCCTTCGCCCGCTCCAGTTCTCAGACTGCCGAAAAGCCGCGGATCGCTCCGCGGCTTTCGTCGTTTCTGAGCCGCGCCGCGGAGGTGCGGCTCACGCGCTTCGAGACCGTGGTTACAGCTCGGTTACAAGGCCGGCCTGTGCGGGCGATATGAAGTCGCGGCGTCGCGGGAGTGCGGCTAGGTCTAGCCGCCTCGCCTGCTTCTGACCCTTTGCTGACATTGAGGATGTCCGCTTTGCGGCCTTTACCCCCGCGAGCGGTCATCCGAAGCAGAAAGTCAGGAGAAATCCGGACAGCTTGCACCCCGTCAAACGGGACCCCAGAGCCGCGGCACTTCAACATGAAGGTGCTTATGGCGCCGATCCTGACGTTAACCGCTCAGACCTTTGCGGTGGTCTCATGGGCTGGCGAGCATCTGGCATCCAGCACCGCGTCGCGACGGCCGAGGCGACGCAGCTCGTCCACACCACAGATGCAGCGAGCCGAACGGCGATCGCCGCGCTCCTGACCAAGCCTCAAGGGCAACACGCAGAACCCGGAGGGCAGCGTTAGCTTGCTGAACAGATCATCGAGCAGCACGCGGATGTGAAGGCGATACGGACAACATTGTGAAGCCGCCGGCGCGACAAATCGATCGAACGAGTCGAATGCCAGCCTCCATCAGGCACGATTGATCCTCATGTGACAACGTAGGAGCTCATCGTGCCACAGGCCAGCTCTCGGCAGATAACGGTAGTTCATTCAGTTCGGATCGGACAACGGACCAGTTAGGATATAGTCGATCTAGATGCTCAAAGAATGCACTCGTGTGCTTGGCCTCGATTAGATGTACTATCTCATGCACGATCACATATTCTAGCATGTCGCGCGGCTTCTTGACCAGCTCCGTATTAAGCCGGATTGTTCCTCGTTGCGGGTTGCAGCTCCCCCATTTGGTTTTCATCCTCTGCAGAAAATACCCCTGGACCTTGACGCCAATTCGACCCTCCCACTTTCGGATTAGCTCCGGAACCGCCTCGTGGAGAAGCCCCAAATGCCATTCGTGAATGATGCACGCGCGCTGGTCCCGCGTGGTTCCAGGCCTCACCTGCAGGTGGATCGTCCGGTGATCGATCTTGATCGTCGGCTTTTCGTCCCGCTCGGCCAGCTTCAATAGGTGCCGACGGCCCCAGAGATAATGGGTTTCGCGCCCACGGTATTGACGGGGCGCCTCGCGCGCTTGCTTTGCGAAACGGTCGCGCTGCTGCCTGATCCAGCCGATGCGGGTGATCGCGTAGGCCCTCGCAACATCTAGTCTCGTTGATGTCGGCGCAACAAGCGTGACGCGCCCATCCGGCGGATGGACAGACAAATGGACGTTCTTGACGTCCTTTCGCGTCACGCTGATCGCGATATCGCCAAGTTGGATCAGCTCGGCCATCAATACCCCGGTTGGTTCTTGATGATCTCGAACATCGCCAGAGTCGCTTCGCGATCGCGATTGAACAGCGGAAACAACACGTTCTTGACCTCGCGCTCTCGAACCGCATCGCCTTTCCAGCCAGCGGGAGCGTATTCGCGCACTGTTCGATCGATTTCCAGCGCCAGATTGGCTATGGCAGCGTCATCCGCCGGGCACACGAAACCGCTTGCGGGTATCGTCGCCAGATTGTTGAAAATGACGCCGGCCTCGCGATTGCCATGAAGCGCAGCCGGAAGACCATCTCCGGGCGTGCGTGCCGCCAACCGCTTGATCAGATCCTCGGCATTCCGGAGGAATTCTTCATACGCCTCCGCGTTCTCGCGGCTTCGCCTGATAAGGTCCTCCAAGAGCCGGGACATTTCATCGAAGAAGCGTGGATCGGTCAGCTGATCGCGGGTAATCGTCTTGCGAATGTTGTTGATGATGCCCTCGGCAACAGCATTCTTTGAGAGCTTCCCCTTCTCGTTCAGTTGCTTGGCGATGGCATCGTGGATGCCCGTCTCAATAATCGCCTGCGTCAGTGAAACGTTGGAGAGGCTTCCGAGAGCCTGCGCCGGATCGGCCTGGATATAGGTGTTGAGAAGGTGCCGCATGTCTGCCTCGTAAGGCTTGATGTCGAGCTCTTCGCCGGAATGTTTTTTGATTGCCGCACGGAGGTCGGTGTAAAGCTCCACCTCGCGCAAGATCCCGACTTGGGCGGAGGCATCATATCCGGCCTCGGTCAGGTTCTGGACGACAGCAGCATAGGCCCGGACGAACGACGCCACCGCTTTATAGAAGGATATCCGCAGCGCCTCCGTTTCATTGAGCGCATTCGGGTTGGCGGCGTCTCCGCAGAAATAGCGGAGATACTGCTCGACCTCCTTCGGCGGCGGTACAGGATCACATAGATAGACCAACGCCTCCCGTGCGGCATCGAGGCGGGCCTTGCCTTCTTCTAGCCACCCCTTGATCTCGACGTTGTTGTCGCCGCCGTTCCCTTGATCGATGTCGAGCTCGTCCGAACTGTAAACCGCAATGGCGTGCTGGACGTTGCCGAACAACTCCTTGAAATCGACGATGTGGCCATAGCTCTTGTCGTCGCCGTCGATCCGGTTGGTCCGGCAAATCGCCTGGAAGAGCGTGTGATCGCGCAGCTTGTCGTCGATATAGATGTAGGTGCAGCTGGGCGCGTCAAAGCCTGTGAGCAATTTCGAAACGACGATCAGCAGCTTCGTGTTCGCCGGCTCTTCTATGAATCGCCGCTTGATCTCGGTTTCATAGGCGGTCGTGCTCTGCCCGCCCTTCAAGACCGACTTGGTATAGGTGTCATACTTGTATCGCTCATCGCTGTTCGCCGGTTCCCGCGAGATCGCGTTGTGGTTCGGCTCGAACGAGGTGACGATCCCGACATGCGGGCCGAGCCGCGTGTTCTGAAACTCGCGGAAATACTCGCAGGCGTCGCGGATTGAGGACGCGACGAGAATGGCGGTGCCGCGATCGTCGCTGAGACGCGGCTTCAGATCGAAGTCCTGAACGATCTCGGCCACGATCCGGCGCTTGCGTTCGGTCGCGCTGAGCAATTCCTCCATGGTGGCCCAGCGTTTGCGAAGCACCGCTTTCTGAAAATTGTTCAGTCCCTTCGTCTTCTTCTCGAACCATGCGTCGATGGCTGCCGGGCTCGTCATGCGCTGAGGCACGTCGCGTGCTTCGTACTTCAAGTCCAGCACAACCTTATCGCGCACCGCCTCCTGGAACTTGTAGGTGTGGATATAGGTGCCGAAGACCTCGCGCGTCGTCTGCTTGTCCTTGGCCAGCAGCGGCGTGCCGGTGAAGCCGACGAAGATCGCGCCTTCCAGCCAGCGCTTCATCTGCTTGTTCATGTCGCCGCCCTGGCTGCGGTGGCATTCGTCCACGAACACGTAAAAGCGGCCGGTTACTCGTGGCGGCGGGCCGGAAAGATCGGTTGAATCGAACTTGTGGATCAGAGCGCAGATCAGCCGGGGCGATGGCGCGCCGAGCCAGCTGACGAACTCATCGCGGCGGCTGACGCGGGGCGACGGCGCTTCCGAGCCGATCACGCCCGCGTTGCGCATCACGCCTTCGATCTGCTTGTCGAGCTCGTCGCGGTCAGTGACGATCAGCACGCGCGCGTCGGGCTCGTGTTCCAGAATCCACTTGGCCAGCAACACCATCAGGATGCTTTTGCCGGAGCCCTGCGTGTGCCAGATCACGCCGCCCTCGCGCCCGGCCAGGCGCTCCTGCGCCAGCTTCACGCCGGTGAACTGGTGATGCCGCGGCACCTTCTTGATGCCGGCGTCGAAGATCACGAAGTTGCGGATCAGGTCGAGCAGCCGTTCCTTGCGCAGAAGCTGGCCCACCGGCCGGTCGAGCAGCGCGCCGGCGGGAAGTTCGCCTTCGGGCGGATTTTCGTCGCGCCACTCGACGAAAAGGGTTTCGGGCGTGCCGATGGTGCCATAGCGCAGACCCTGGGCATCGCTGCCGGCGAGGAGAAGCTGCGCGGTGGCGAAAAATGGCGCGTTGAAAATCTCGTCCTGATTGGAAATCAATTGGCGGACGCCATCGCCGATCTCGACCGCGGCGCGCTTCAATTCGATCACCGCGATGGCGAGCCCATTGAGATAGACGACAAGATCGGGGCGCCGTTCGTGCCCACCCTTCAGCGTCACCTCTTCCGCGACGGCGAAATCATTCGCCTCTGCGTTCTCCCAATCGATCAGGTGCACCTTCTTGAAGGGCGCGCTGACCGAGGTTTGCACGTCCACGCCATAGCGCAGCAGCGTGTAGGTCTTGAGGTTCGCCTGATAGAGCGTCGTGCCGGTGACCTCGATTGCCTGCATCAGGCGGGTGAGCGCGGCATCGATCTCGGGCTTGGAATATCCGCGGGCGGTGAGGTTGGCGCGCAAAAGCTCCGGTTCGACGCAGCGGTTGTTGGCCCGCGCCGACCAATCGCCGAGTGGCCGATAGCCAAGACCGCCCGCTGCTTCTGCCTGAGTGATGAAGGCGGCAAGGCGGTTCTGCGTGACTCGTTCGCTGCGAGGGCGTTCAGGCATGCGCGGCCTCCTTCGTCTGTGGCGCCGCATCGCGCCGAACGGGCAAGCGAACCCGCCCGGTCAGCAGCGCCTGCATCATCGCTTGCTTGAGCGCACGGGTCTTGTTGAGACGAAGTTCAAGCGCTGAGATTTCAAGTTCCATGTCCGACAAAACGCGCGCAATCGCGATCTGCTCGTCTGTTTCGGGCAGCCGAAGCTCGGCGCTGGCAATATGCTTCCGATTGGTCGCATAGACCTTTGTGCCGGCTGCGAGGCGGCGCAGATGCGTCGTGAACGCAGGGATGAACTGCAGGTAGCGCTTGAAGCCATCCCCAAGAACGGACTTATCGAAGCGTGCTGCGATCGTGTGCTGACCGGAAACGGCTTCAATCCCATTGGCACCCACAATCTCCAGGGACTTGCCGACACCGTTCAAGTCCTCGGACGCGTCGACGAAAACGACATCGCCATCTTGGAGACGCGTAAGCCCAGCCGCCGCCGACGAAGGAAGGCGAGGCATATCGGCATTGCTCAGATCGAGGCAAAGATCTGCCGATACATGGATATCTCCGTAGTGGAGATATCGGACCGGATCATCGAGCGTTAGCTGAGCTCGCGATTGAATACCGTTCTTCAAGAAGGCCACGTGATCGCCTAGCCGCTTCTCCTCCCACGCAGCCGTGAAGCCCGGCAGGCGGGTTTGCCCGGTGAGAAGGCGCTGCATCGCGCCCTGCCGCAGGTCGCGCTTCTTCGCGATCAGCCGCGACAACGCCGCGATCGACGCATCCACGTCCGACAGCGCTTCCACGATGGCCTTCTGCTCGGGAAGAGGCGGGGCCTGGAAGATGCGCTCCTTCAGGAACTTGAAGTGCCGATTATACCCGGTCGACTCCACAGGTCGCATGGAGAGCGCCAGCGCATGGAAGGCGGCCATCTGGCCTTCCCTAGCGGAAAGTATCTGTGTTCCGTCTGCGCCTACAATAAAATCATGTTTTACATGCTTCACTATGCAGGTGTGATCACCAAAGACTACAACACCGCCTTGTGGAACACGGAACACTCGGTCGCTACGATCCGAGTAACCCACCACAGACTCTTGTCCTTGGTCGACAACCGGAAACGAGCCAGAAGCTTGATATTCTGTCGTCTGGACCTGGAAGTTTTTTGCAGGACTCTTGCGAAGGACCTCATGAAACGGAAGTGTGTCCCATTGCTCGGGGATCACGCCGATTTCGGTCCTCTTGTACCCAGGCCTTAGTTCCATGTGGCACCTATAGCCTTGAGATGGCCAGCGACACGCGCGGCGAGGACTTCAACATCGTCCTGCAGGTTCGGCAGCGGTTTCTCGTAGCGTTCTGCGAGCGCCCGCACGCGGGTTGTCAAGGCCTGCGCTACGCGCGCGACATTCCTGCCCACCCGTGCTTCGATCGTCGCCAACCACTTGTCGGCGACGACGAGGGTCTTCACCTCGTCGTCGGTCAACGCGGCATAGCGGGCGTGAACCTTGGCGTAGAGCTTTTCCTCCGCCGCCTTGCGCTTCTTCTTCGTCTCATCGAGATCGTCGATCAGCGCCTGATAGGCGATTAAGGCCTCGCGCTCGTCCGCCAGATCGGCTTCGCGCCCGATTTCCTTCAGCCGCGCCTTGATGGCCTTCGCCGTGATCTTCTGCTTTTCGCCTTCGCCCTCGATCACTTCGGTCAGCAGACCGTCCTCGCCCGCGCCCTCTTCCAGCGCCTCAGTCATCTTCTGTTCGAGTTCCGCCAAGCGGGCGTCTAGCCCATCGAGCGCCGTTTGATCCGCCGGGAAATAGCGGGTAATGATCAGCCTTGACGGCACAAGGTCGGACGTGAACCGGCGCTTGCCGATCTGATAGTCGCCCGGCTCGGGCCAGACGAGCTTACTCTCCTTGTTCTTGCGCTTGATGATCTCGCGTGGCGCGGTGCCCGCCGCCCAGCCGACGGCGGCGATCAGATAGGCGTCGTCCTGCATCGTGTCGGCCCAATAGTCCATCAGGTGCTGATAGACATCGTAGGCATCGACGAGCGGCGCCTTGCGGAAGGCCTCGAGCAGATCCTCGGAAACCGCTTCGATGAACTCCTTCGGATGGCCATTCAGTCCGAAGGCGCGGGCGGCGGCATCGGTGCGGGTGCGCCAGGCGGCGAACACATGGCCGGCGGCTTTCGTGAACGCCTGGAATTCCGCGTGGCCTTCAATCGCCGCCTTCACATCGGCCACGGGCAACGTGAGGAAGAGGTAGCCAGGACGCAGGTCCGCGAAAAGCTGGCCACGCAGCGAGGGCATCAGCTTCCACCAACGGGCAAGCGCGTCGATATCCCGAGCAGGAATGCCGCCGTTCAAATGCCCGTCGATGTCCTGGATATCTTCGACCTCTGAGCTGTCGATGTAGCGCGACAGGCTCAGATTATAAGCGTTCTTGGGGTCGGCGATCTCGTCATGCGGAACCATACGGGCATAGCCCGACACATCAGCCGCGCGGGTGAATGTATCGACGATCCGATGGATGTCCTGCTCACGGAGCCTGTTCTTGGCGCCGTCTTTTCGGAACCCCTTCGAGGCATCGATCATGAAGATTCCGCGCCGGGCTGCGGCATTTTCTTTGTCCAGCACCACGATGCAGGCGGGAATGCCGGTGCCGAAGAACAGATTCGGCGGCATGCCGATGATGCCCTTCAGGTAACCCGACTTGATCAGCGCCTCTCGGATATCGGCTTCGGCGTTGCCTCGGAACAGCACCCCGTGCGGCAGGATGCAGGCCGCTTTGCCGGTGCCCTTCATCGAGCGGATGATGTGGAGCAGATAGGCGTAATCGCCTTGCTTGCGCGGCGGCGCGCCCCAGCTGAAACGGGCGTGTGGATCGCGGCCGGTGTCGATGCCGTTCGACCACGCCTTGTCCGAAAAGGGCGGATTGGCGACGACATAGTCGTAGGTGCGCAGGCGCTCGCCATCGAGAAACTTCGGGTTGGCGAGCGTGTTGCCCGCGACGATCCTGGCAGTTGGGAAATCGTGCAGGATCATGTTCATGCGGGCGAGACCGGCTGTGGTCACGTCCTTCTCCTGCCCTTCAAGTGTAATGCGCTTCCCGGCCTCGGCAGCCACCTTCAGCAACAACGATCCTGAACCGCAGGTGGGGTCGTAGGCGGTTGTGCCACCGACCGTGTTCCTTGGCGATATCCCAATCACCTTGGCGATGATGCGGCTGACCTCTGAGGGCGTATAGAACTGGCCCTTACTCTTGCCGCTCTCCGTCGCGAAATGGCGCATCAGATATTCATAGGCGTCGCCCAGAATGTCGTCGTGATCCGCCCGGTTTTTCGAGAAATCGAGATCCGGGCTTTCGAAGATCGCGATCAGGTTAGTGAGCCGCTCGATTCGATCGTTGCCTTCTCCGAGTTTGTTCGGATCGTTGAAATCGGGAAAGTCGGTGCGGGCGAGGCTTTCGTTGCTGTCGACAAGCGGCTGGATAATCTGGGTGTTGATCAGGTCGCCGATGTTCGGATTGCCCTTCAGGGCGATCATGTCGCCGAAACTCGCCCCCTTCGGGATGGTGATCGGCGGTTCCAGATCGTCGCTGTTCGCGTACTTGTCCGAGACGTACTTGATGAACAGCATGAAAAGGACGTAGTCCTTATACTGGCTGGCATCCATGCCGCCGCGCAGTTCGTCGCACGACGCCCAGAGAGAAGAGTATAGATCGGACTTCTTGACTGCCATTCCGCCGGCTCCACAACGGGAGCAGCGCTCGCGATCATCGTTGGCTTCGATTCGCTCCCCCCTTAACAGGACAAGCATAGACGGGGTCATCGAAAAGGCGAAACGCCTTCAGCGCGCCGCGCTCATCGCCAACACACGAGCCACTCGCTGCGGGTCGATCCAACCGGGCGGTTCGCGAGTAGCGAGACCACAGAATGGTGCCGTTCGCCAATCTGGTACGAGACGAGGCGATGCGCTTCGAACCTTAAATCCGCCCGACGGTCGTCAGACCAGCACGCTCGACCGAACCTTGTGAGGCCGGCGTCAACGCGTGCTTCATGAGCCATGAACCCGATTCAGATAGCCGACGCTGCTCGCCGACGCGAAGCTCCGGTGTCGTATCTGGCTCCGGTGTCGTATCTGGCTATGGTCCGCAATTCCTGGCTGAGGCGGCTCGGAGCAGACCTTAATAAGATGCGGGAGGGGCCGGGAACGGGCACAACCCAGTGCCGGCCCACGAAGGTCCGCTTTTAAGACGGTATCTGATCTCCGCTCCTGGCGCCAAACCGACTTTTCACCACATTCTCGTAAGGAGCTCGGCGTTCGATCCTCGGAGGGGCTACCGAACCTCAGTCCTTTACGGTGGTCGGTGGTCCGAGTCCACCCGCGGTCGCCAGGATTTCCTTCTATTCTGAGGGCTTCCCCACGGAGTCCAGCGGCGCTTCTATCTCCTGCCGAATGAGAAGGAAAGGGACACATAAATCCCGCCAGGCCCCTTGCGGCACAAACACTTCCAACGGATTCCCACCGGACGACCGCGCGTCGGCTAGACTAGGCGACTAGACCAACGATGGAACGCCCGCACAGCAAAATGAAGTCGGTGATGTCGGCGCTCTCTGCCTTCGTCAGCTCGCTCTTCGTGTTGCTCAGGGGATCCATGTCGGATTCGTGAACGATCGCGTTCCGGCGCGTCGCGATCAACTTGAGCTTCGTCGCCACAGTGCCCGCCGGTAGACCCATCGCGGCGGCGATCGCTGCCCACTTATGTTGCTCGGGCCAGATAAGGGCGAGGCCCGATGCGACGTTGTCGGGCTGTTGGAAGGAGATGTAGCCGAGTTTCGTTGCGACCTGTCGCTCAAACAGCAGCTCTTTGGGTGGGATCGCCGGGGCGACCGTCGCGGCTACGAGGGAGCCATGGAATTCCAGTGAAATTGTCTCAGCCAGATATTTAGGAGTCGGCTGGCGAACGCCGGTGAATATCTCCAGCATGCCAATTCGGATGATGTCGTGCATCAGCTTGTCAAAGGCACCAACCGCGTACACAACCTGCGCGCGAAGTAAATCCTCAAATGGATACGGCACGCGCACCTGAGCTGATAGGTATTCGTACAACGATGTCAGATGCTTCGCCTCGCCGACGCTCGTCTCAAAAACTGCGAGCGCGTCACGCATGCTCAAGGGCGTTGGCTATGTTGTCGGTTATCTGTTCAAACTGAGCGCGGAAACGATTTCGGCGTTCGATGGCACCCGTCAAGATCGGCCCCGTTTCATTGATTTCCGCGTCGGTGATCTCGAAAATCGGGACGCCTGCATCGTTGGACTTGGGCAAAAGGCCTTGGAAGTCAGGGATTTGGCCAAGGCAATATTTGCTCTCCAACAGTGGTCCGTACGCCTCCGCGGGCAAGGTCATCCCCTCCTTCGCGAGCGCGTCGAAGAACCCGTTCGAGATGCGGTCGTTGATTTCGTCGATGTTGTCTCGATAAGGCCGTGCCGCCCGACCGTTCCGGACGTTGAAGCGCTGAATGAGGCTGCCAACGAATTTGGGAGTACCCGCAGGCAACGGATAGGCTGATGCGGCGAATAGATCAATCGCGCTCCGCTTCCACTTTGACCACCGCGGTAGGATTGTCTGAAGCGTGTCTAGGGCCATGAGGGAGAACGGATCCGGGTTTGTTGGGATGATGAAGGCGTCCGAGATCAGAAAGAGGTTCTGATTGATAGCGCTCAGCCCCGGGTTCAGGTCGATGATCGTGACGTCGATCCCGTAGCGCTCCTCAGTGAGCCTAAGGAGCTCAGCGAAAGCGCCCGGTAAGTTCTGCAGCGTCGTGATCGCATTGTTCGATGTCTGCGCAAAAGTCAGCGCCGCATCGTACTCGGACAGGTTGGCGTGTCCGGCCAAAAGGAAAAGGCCAGGCGCTCGCAGCGGGCTCTTGCATGAGACCGCAGCGATCGGCACAGGCTTTCCGTCGAAGGTTGCTGAAACGCCGTCTTTTATATTCTGGAGGCGAGTGTCCTCATCTAGGTAGTATCGCTCGAAATCGTCTCTCAGGATCAAGCCTGTCAGGTTGCACTGAGGATCTGCGTCTACAAGCAAGACGTTCCTGTTCTTAGATAACATCCAGCCGATGTTGTATGCCGATGTAGTCTTGCTTACCCCACCCTTGTGGTTGAAGACGACCATTCGCTTCGACATGGCTGACGCACTTTCTGACGTTCAAGGGCACGCCGCGACTCGTGCTGAAACTCACAGTTGAAAGTATCCCCGCCCCGCGATCAACGCCCAAGGGCGCTGGACAGCGATCCTTCAACAGGATAGCGCATCTTTGACTGCTGCCGCGATCCGCTCACGTTCCTCGCCGTGCAGCATCGTCGCAGCCCTGTTGGTGGCGGGCGCGTGAAGGCTCCCAAAGCTCACGCCTTCCTTTAATCCCCAGGTTCGGCGCGCCCTCAGACAGACGACGACACGCTCCCCCCGTTCAGCCTGCTGAAACAGGACTTCCTGCGCCCAGGACAACACCACTCTGCTCGACGGCAGAGCGGTCAACATGTGGTGGTCTTTGAATTCCTTCGACTTATAGGCACCTGCGTTCAACACCGCGACCCGGCTGCGCACGTTGTCGTATTCGATCCCGAACTGCCTCAGGATGCCTCTCGTCCAATTCACTAGGGGACCATGTTCCTGAGCGGTTGGCAGGTCGGCCCCGCCAGTCCGCTGGTGGGCGTAGTAGGCCTGGCCCTCTGGTGAACTCGCATGATCCAAGTCTGTCTCACGAAAACCCGGAGACAGCGCCAGCAGTACGACTGGCGCTGTCTTGAGCGGGCCCTTGCAGAAGGCCGGCAGCGCCCCGAGCTCGAACCGATTCTGCGCTCGGTGAAGGACTTTCTCGTCGTCCGGATGCCAATGCGCCTCGCCGGGAACATCCGCCCAATAATCAAAGATGTCACTCGCCATGCGTCACTCTATCGGATGTCAGCGGACGCTACCTGTCGTCATCCGGTTTAAGGAAGGGATCAATATAGCCCCGCTCAAGCATCGCTGTGTTGGGAATCGTCCGTCAATCGAGCTGCGTTGTGGTGCGAAGTGGTCCTACCCCTCCGCTTGGCGCATCAGCGCATAAGGGTCAGCCCCGATCGCGCGTCCGAGCTCGATGAACTCCGCCGCATCGAGACGCCGCTCACCTAGCTCCACCTTTGAGATAAACGACTGACGCTGGCCAACGCGTGTGCCGAGCTCGGCCTGCGTAAGTCCGTGGGCCCTCCTTGCCTCGATCAAGAGTTCGATCATCCGCCGGTACGTTTCTGATCGGATGGAGCTCACGTCGCGCCGCCGGTTGAAAAGCCGGCGGCTCAGTGACACCCGAATTTCGGATACCCCAAAATAGGGTATTCGATCAGTGTGCCTCGAACGCAGTTCGATTCGAGGCGGCCGTGAAAGAGCAATATGTCGGCGACATCAACGACTACCGAAAATACACCCTCCTTCGGGCCCTCGCGGACGGCGGGCGGCACCGCATCGGCGTCTGCTGGATGCTTACGCCGTCCGACGACAGCCCAGACGGCAACAAGCTGGGCTACCTGACGCTGCCCGAGCGCTACCGAGCCTTTGATCCGGAACTGTTCGACCTTCTTGGGGCTGTGGTTGGGCGGGACGGCGGACGTCGCCTCATCGCGATCGAGGAGTCAGGCGCGATCCCGAATGCGCGGTATTTCAACGCCGAGACGCCTGATAGACGCGAGGAACGCGAGTCTTGGCTGGACGAGGCCCGCCTCGCGTTAGCTGGCTGCGACCTGGTTTTCCTGGACCCGGACAACGGCCTTGCGGTCGCGTCCACCGCCAAGGGGCGGAAGAACTCCTCCAAATACGTGTTCCTGGACGAGGTGGCGACCTTCTACGCGGCGGGCCAGTCGGTGCTGATCTACCAGCACTATCCGCGCGTCGAGCGGCGAACCTTCGAGGCGGCCTGCGCCGCGAGCCTGAGTTCGATCGCCCCGGACGCGCAGCTCTGGCGGTTCGCGACCGGGCACGTCGTGTTCCTGCTCATCCTCCACCCCCGGGCGCCCGCCACCCTCGCGGCTGAGGTTGAGCGCGCGGCTTCACGCTGGCCAGACAAGTTCATCCACGGCGATCGATTAACGCCGGCCAGTTCAGTGAGCGAGCTTGCAACGGAGATAATTGATCGAGATTAGCCGACGTGATGTTTTCGTTTAGATCATGGGGGATCCATATACATGCGCAATATTATCATCGTCGCTGCCGTTGCGCTGACCGCCGCAGCCTGCGGGCCGACCGACCGAAAGGCGGTTCTGGAAAGCTCGACCGTCGGCGCTGTCCGGATCGCAGGACCGGGCGACACTGTCATGAACTTCCGGGTGTCTCGGCCGATGCCCAACGCTTTCGGCGGCGCGGACATCTTCGGGCGCACGACCAATGCAGGCCGCGTCGTGGTGCGGTTCCTCGGCAGTGAGGGAGGAACGGCCTTCTTCCAGCGTTCGGATCTGATGATCGAGAGCTCCGCCACCACCATGAACCAGACGCCGCTGATCGTGCCGCACACATCCCGGACGACGGTGACTGGAATGGTCGGCGGAACGCCGGTCTCAGGCTCAGCGAGTTCGATGGATTACAGCGTCATCGGCCCGCGCCCGACAACTGACGTCGCGACGACGACCGCCCCAATCCGGCTAGCCGTTCCGGCCGGCCAGAGCGTCACGGTCGAAGGCCATGTTCTGCGGGTCCTCAAGGTGACGGCGAACTCGGTCAGTTATCGCGTCGAGTGAATGCCAGCGCTCGAATTAGAATCGATGCACGCCGTCCTCACCCCTTGTTGCGACAACCGCGGCTTCCGCCGCGGCCTGCACCGGCGCATCCCTACGCACAAGCTCACCATACAGCGTGCTCGCGAACTGGGCTCCTGCACCTAGGACGACCCAGAGCGGCACCCCGATAGCCGTTCCCAGCGCAGCGATGCCAGCCGATTGACCGCCGAACGTTGCTAGACCGATAGCAGCTCCCGCCAGCCCGAACCGACTCGGCTTGCTACGCCGATCCCATCCGTGACGCTTGAGCGCCTTAGAGATGATCTTGATGGCGGGCCAAATCACCTTGACCCGCATAGTCGCCCTGAGCGCCTCCCGCGCCTTCCCCATAATGGGCAGCTCGGATGAGCGGATTTCCAGAAGCCTACGCAACCAAGAGCGTAGCTCAGCCCGATCCGCGAAGGGCACCGCGTCCGCGACAAGCGTCACGAGCTGTCGCTGCTCTGTGTCTGCTGTCACTGAGTTCCCCCCTGCCGTCCAACCACAAGCTTTAACAGAGGGTGCTGAGCCGCAAAACGGTCAATGACGCGAGCACCACCACCGAAGCCGCTCGGCTACGGCTGCGGCTAGAGCCTCCCGGGATATGTCGCGGCGTCTCCTGGGTCCCTTCCGCGTCTCCACAACAGCGAAACGGGGGAGGGTCGGCGCTATGCGCCGACGCGGCGCGGCCTATGTCAGCGTGCGGCCCGGCGGGCCGGCGGCGGCCAGCCCGGCGGCGCGGGCGGTGGGGGCTGCCCTGCCACCCGCAGCCGAGGACGTAGCCACCGGGCGGCGGCGCGGGGTCATGCCGCCGCAGCCCTGCCTAGCCGGCGGCGTAAAGCGTCTCGTGCTCCTTCATGATGTAGCCATCTGTCGCGCACGCCTTGAAGGCGCTGAGCGCCTCCATAAGCTCGCTTACCGGCACCCCGGAGCGAAGCGAGGCGGCCTCGACCGTCAGCAGCTCGATCGAGCCCGTCACGAGACACCTCACCTCGAGCAGCAGTTCGCCCGCTGCCTCAGCCATAGGCCTGCTCTAGCGCTGTGATGGCCGCCGCCCCTCCCCTTACCGCCTGGGTGTAGTGGCCGAGCGTCACGGTCGGGTTCGCATGGCCCGCGATCTGCGCCACGAGGCCGACCTCGATGCCCTGAGCCTGCAGCGTCGAAATGAAGGAGTGCCGCGCCGAATGGGGAGTCACATAGGGCAGCCCGAGCTGCTTGAACGCCGGCTCCCAATAGCGCTTGCGGAAGTTTTGGTAGAGGAGCGGCCCGCCGCCGCCGAGGCGCGGCTTCGGCCAGGGCTGAAGGCGGCCGGGGCCGGGGAAGACGCGATGAAGCTCCTTGCCCTTCCGCGGACACCGCACCCGCCAAGCGAGCAGCAGCTCGCGCAGCGTCTTGCCCATCGGGATCTCACGCGTCCCGGCCTCGGTCTTCGTCATCTCCGTCAGCGACCCGTCGCGCTCCTGGATGCGGCGGATCCGGATAAGGTTCTTGTCGAAGTCGACGTCCTCCCATAGGAGGCCGAGCTGCTCGCTCGGGCGCGTGCCGGCCAGGAAAGGGAAGGCATAGTAGACGCCCTGCTCGTCATCAGCCGCCGCTTGGATGATTTTGCGGATCAGCTCGCCGGTCAGGATCGCCTTCTTCGGCTTGTGGCGGGCGCGCGAGAGGCCTGTCGGCATCGAGGGCGCACGGACCTTAAAATCTTCCTCGGCGAGCGCGAGGATCGACTTCAGGTGCGCCTTCGCGCGGTCCGCCGTGTAGGTCCCGGTCTGCTCCGCCACCGTCCGATGCCAGGCGCGGATCGCCGCCGTGGTGAGATCGTTCAGCTTCACCTCGCCCAGCATCTTGAGGAAGGTCGCGCCCTTCGGCTTCGCGCCAGTCGCGGTGAAGTCCGCCCGTTCGCGACGCGAGCCGACCAACAGCGGGCCGCGGATCACGGCGCAGACTACCTTGTAGCCCTTGAGGGTCGTCGCTTTGACGTTCCCCTCGCGGTCGGCGAGCCAGTGATCGATGGCTTCCGCGACCGTCGGCACAGTCCGCTCGTCCACATAGGCTCCGGCCGCAACCTGGGTCAGGAGGTCCCGCTGCCGGGCTTCAGCGTCGCGCTTGCGCTCGAAGAACTGCTGCCGGCGGCGACCGCTGTTGGGGTCGATGTAGTTCAGCACATAACGGTCCTGAAGGACCGCCTCGCCGCTCTTGAGCTTCCGCTTACGCGTCCGCTTCGTGAGATTAATTGAGAAGTCCATTTCTGCATTCCTGAAGCTGTTGTTGCCGTAAAACGAAAACACGCCCGTGTAACCGGCACAATTAATCGCGATCTGCACCCAGATGTCGGCGGCGGCGGCCCAGACGTAACCACCACTGCAACCACAACCTGCCGAACTGGACTGAGCCGAGGAGACGTTTCGGCTCACGGCTGTCCGGATTCGACGCTCACCGAGGTTGAAATCGCCGCGCGTGGCGGCGTGGCATGCGTGGCGGCAGCGCGCCCGCGGCCCCCGCCTGCTGTAGGCGGAGAGGACCGGCCTTTAAGGCTTCCCGCCCCGCCGCCCGCAGCGCCTACAGCACATGCCACACCCGCCACGGCGCCACGCTAGTACTTGCTGCCGGGCAGTTCGTCGTCTTTGTGATCGGGTCGCTTCAACCGGACGTAACCGCGGACCGTCTTGTCTTTCTCGCGGAACTTACCTTGCTCCCAGCCGAGCTTCTTCATTGCGATAGCCAAACGCTTGGTCTGATGCTGGTTCTGTCGGTCGGGCGGAATTTCCAGGACGTACTGCAGGAGGTACGCCGTCGATATGCGCGCTTTCTCGCCCTCGGCGACGCCGTTGACGGGGGATAGGAGATCAATCCAGGGATCCTCCTCCAG
Source organism: Hansschlegelia sp. (assembly GCF_035538955.1). Taxonomy (NCBI): domain Bacteria; kingdom Pseudomonadati; phylum Pseudomonadota; class Alphaproteobacteria; order Hyphomicrobiales; family Methylopilaceae; genus Hansschlegelia; species Hansschlegelia sp. Next base: position 16,047 of record NZ_DATLJK010000017.1, on the reverse strand, counting down.
GCGGCCAGCTTGCTCAGCAGCCGCCGCGTCCCAGAGTTCGCGCGGCAAGACGATTGACGCTCCTTCGGCCTCACGGACCGCGGCTTCGGCCCATAGCTGATCGCGATCGCGAGCGAGCGCTTCTAGATCGATGGCGCCAGTACGAACGGGCCAGAAGCGGCGGTTCCCGGTCTGGTCGCGGAGGTATTTGTCCTCGTTCGTCGTGCCGACGAAGATCGATTGCCGCGGGCGGGTCTCGACAAATCGTGCGTAAGCCATGCGTGAGCGATCGACGGAGCGCGATGCGAAAGCTTTGATTTTGTTGACCTCGGCGCGGCTCATCCCCTCCACCTCGCCAAGTTCATAGATCCAGACGCCCGCCATCAGCTCCATCTGCGTCTTTGAATCCTGGGTGAGAATCTCCTGGTCTGAGTGATTTTCCGGCCCTGCAAGGATCTTCAGGCTCGTTGACTTGCCTGAGCCCTGCGGGCCCTCAAGAACGACAATCTGGTCGAACTTCGCTCCTGGCTGCCTGACCCGGCGGATCGCTGCGACAAGAAGGATGACGCCAATCGCCCTGTTCAGAGGAGTGTCGCTAGCGTCGAGGTAGGTCGAGAGCCAGTGTTCGAGGCGAGGCGTCCCGTCCCACAACAACGACTCCAGCATCTGTAGAATAGGGTGAAACTGGTTTTCCAAGCAGAGGAAATGAACCGCCGCGAACACGTTGTCGGGCCGCGGATCGAAGCCGAACTGTTCGACGATGAGGTGGCGGATCACGACGCAAACATCATCGCTAACCTCGCCGTGATATTCCTCCACCTGCGCCCCATTAACCGCCTTACGGTTCCGGAAGCGATCGAAGCTGAAGGTGAGGCCGAGGCGGCGCAACGCCACGACAGTGTTAGCGAAAGTCGGCTTAGGCCTCTTCATCCCGTCGACGTCCGGCCAATCCTCGGCGCACGCTGCTCGCGCCGAGCGCGCCTGCTTGAAGGCGTAGGCCAGCACGTTCCGCTTCTCGCGGACCGATGCTGAAATGCCAAGCTGCGGATTGACCAGTACGCCCGCAATGAACTCATCCGAGCAGCCTGCCCGCACAAGCGCACAGGCGACGTGGAACACCGCTTCGCTGCGGGACCGAAAGCGAGCACCGTCGGTCCCGATTGGGCGATCCAGATCATCCCCACTGTCGACGATCGCCCGCGTCTCCTCAGAAATCGCCACCGGCAATTGGCTGAGAGCGACCGCTTCGACTGCCTCGGGAGGCGATGGCGTCTCCGCGATCGCCCCCTTGGGGCCCGCGGGCTTGGGGCCGTCGTCCGGGAAGTCGCCCAGCCCGTAGGTGCGGCTCCAATCCGCCTCGACGACCTCAGCGAGCCCGGGGCGGCGGCCGCGAGCCGCCTTCTTCGCGTTCGGGAGGTTGATCGTGCCCGGCACCCGAAGCAGGTGGTCGATGCTGAAGCACGAGTCGCCGCCCAGCCGCGCCGCGAGTACCTTGTTCAGGCGCTCGGCGTGATCCAGCTCATCAGTCGGCTCCTTGAGCACCCAATAGGCGTGGAAGCCGCCGCCCGAGAAGACGATAGCGGTCGGGGTGGGCACGCAGTTACGGATGCGCTCGAGTGCCTTCGGATCGTCGACATCGACCCAGAGCACGGAGGTTTCGAGCACGTCGGCCTTCTTCGCCTTCCGGTCCGCGAAGCCCGGGCGCATACGCGCCGGGTGGAAGTAGACGTTGGCGGCGTCGGAGCAGCCTTCGAGCCACTCCGTGAGCTCCTCTTCATCTTCGGACGAGAACGTCCGCGCTTTTATCCCGCCCGCTTGGGAAATCGCGACCAGATGCCAAGGGCCGCCAGGCTGGATGTGCCGCAGGAAGCTCAACCCCCGCTCAACATCCAGTTCAGGGGATAGATTCATCGCGCGCTTGTTGCCTTCATCGGTCATTTGCGGGTTCCTTAGGCAAGCCTCTCCCGTTCCTCGCCGGGGCGAGGCTGGACGACCTGCGATGTTGTGGGAGTGGTTAGCTGTTCGCGGTTGCCGCCATGCAGGCGAGGATCTCGCTCGCCCTGACGTATTTCCGGCTGTTGAAGAGACGATAGGTCGGCACTAGGCCCAGTCGGGCAGCGCGCTGTATCTTGAAGTAAGGAAGCCCAAGGAGGTCAGCGGCCTCCTTGAACGTGCGCAGCCGATCCAAGTCGGTCGCGCCACCATCATTGTTGTGCGTCATCTCCTGTCTCCATCTAGCGACCCAGTCGTCGCCGCGGAGACACCGTTGCACTGGCCCGACGCCAAGCCATCCCGGAGTGCCGCACTACGGGAATTTCCCCGGCACCGGAGGGATCGGATCGTCGATGCCCTCATCGACAAGTGCTTCCATTTCCAGGTAGCTGAATCGCTTCTCGGTGAACGTGTCCCGGAGCTGTCCCTTTTTTATGAGGACGTCAAACCAGGCCGCCGGGAATGTCGGGGAGCGAGGGAACGACGCGATATAGGCACCGAGGCGCTCGTCGATTTCGCTACGCTTCAAGCCTTCGGCCCTTCCCATAAGCGCGAGCTTAGCGATCCAAGTTCTCTGTGGCAGGTTGGACCGAGCGACCGCCGAACGCAGCGCGGCGCGGGACTGCGCCAACGTGTCAGCATCATCGAAAAGGTGGGAAGCCAGATACCCGTGACAGAACTGAAGCACGCCCCAAGCCTGAGCGAACTCCGGGGTGAGCGCTCTGGCCCGCGCAAGCCTCTGCGCGACCGGGAAGGTCGCACGTCCTAGCTCAAGGCAATAGTCGCGCTGGTCGTACTCGCTGCTGACAGCCCGAAATGAGAGAACTGACATCGGCGCGAGGGAGGTTTCTTTAGGCCCGCCAGTGCGGAACTCGCCCCGAACGGCCTCCTCGCGCGTCTCCGCGACGTAATCGAAAAGCACGTGACGCGCGTGCTCGAGATTGTCCTCGACCATCCGCCAGAAGTGCGCCTCGTCGTCGGGAGCGCGAGTGACCTCCGGATCGTACATCTCAGCCCTCTCACGCCGGTTTCAGCCACCAGCCAGGTAGCCGCGTGCGCGTAGCCGCGCCAGCCATACAAGCTGGGGTACTGTGCGCGGTCTACATAGGGTGCGGTAGCGACGTATGCCGCGGGCACTACGGCAGCAACGCAGTGGCCAACGAACGGGGCTAGATCCGCGAGGCCTGGATAACTCCTAGGACCTCAGAGAGCCTCACCAGTTTCCGGCTGTTGAACGGCGCGTAGGCGGGCACCGCTCCCGACTTCACCGCTCGCCGCAACGCCCAGTCATGGACGCCAAGCCGCCGCGCGGCTTCCTGGATCGTCAGGAGTGGCTCCACTTGCGGCTCAGATCCCGCCGAAGCCGGCGTCTCTTTGGTTTGTCGCGGCATGATGCTTCTCCCTCATTGGAGAGTGACCGGATCACGCCGATGGGACCGGCACAATTATCGACCAAGGCTCCCTGCGCGGGTTGCACCGCGGTTACTTTCACGCCCCTCCTTTGGGGTTCTCAGTTGGACAAGGGGCACTACGCTGGTTCAAAGATGAAACGGCCGCAGTTTTGAACTGCACCGTCGCCTCTTGTCCGCAAGCGTTCAGCAGTATACGATCACACCTTGTCAATTATCGTTTGCCAAGGTTGGGGTCGAGGGTTCGAATCCCTTCGCCCGCTCCAGTTCTCAGACTGCCGAAAAGCCGCGGATCGCTCCGCGGCTTTCGTCGTTTCTGGACGCCGAGCCTCGCAGAGGCGACGGAGCCGTGCGAGCATCTCGGTTGCGGCGCGGGCGCGCCTGTTCGTTCCGGCGGAGGCGTGGAACCGGCGATCTAGCCTGCGCCTTAGCAGCGGAGGAGAGCGCAAATGTCCGACGCCGAAGTCCCAGCCCGCCGCGCCGAGATCCACAGGGCCTCGTGGAAGCTGCGATGCGGGCCCGTCTCGACCGAGGCCGAGATCGAGATCTCCAGCCGGGGGCTCATCGCCGTCGGCGCGCTCGTCAGCGGCATCCTGCTGTCTGTCGCGCCGATCATCTGGGTGTCGACACGGAAAGCGCCGCGCCGGTGATCTGAATCAGATCGGCCGGCCGGTCCATCAGCGGGTCAGCCCAGAGCGACCGGCCTTTCCGAAGGCGCGCCGTCAGAGCCCGTCGATCGGGACCTTGAGGTAGCGCCTGCCGTTGTCCTCGGGCTCGGGCAGCTCGCCGGCTTTCATGTTCACCTGAAGCGACGGGATGATCAGCTTGGGCATGGCGAGCGTGGCGTCGCGCTCGGTGCGCATCTTCACGAACTCGTCCTCGCTCACGCCGTCGCGCACATGAATGTTTTCGGCGCGTTCCGCCGCGACCGTGGTCTCGCCTCGGATGTCCCGCCCGTTCGGCCCATAGTCATGGCACATGAAGAGCCGGGTCTCGGGCGGCAGCGCGAGGACCTTCCTGATCGACCGGAACAGCGTCCGGGCGTCGCCGCCCGGGAAATCCGCGCGCGCCGTGCCGCCGTCGGGCATGAACAGCGTGTCGCCCACAAAGGCGGCGTCGCCGATCACATAAGTGACGCAGGCGGGCGTGTGGCCGGGCGTGTGCATGACGCGGCCTTCGAGGCCGCCGACGCCGAACGTGTCGCCGTCCTCGAACAGGCGGTCGAACTGCGAGCCGTCGCGCTGGAACTCGCTGCCCTCGTTGAAGACCTTGCCGAAGGTCTCCTGCACGACGCGAATGCCCGCGCCGATTGCGATCTTTCCGCCGACCGCCTGCTGGATGTAGGGAGCGGCCGACAGATGGTCGGCGTGCACATGGGTCTCGAGCAGCCACTCGACTCTCAGGCCCCGGCTGCGGACATGCGCGATGACGGCGTCGGCGGATGCATGACTGACGCGGCCGGAGGCGTAGTCGAAATCCAGCACGCTATCCACGATGGCGCAGGCGTCGCTCGCGGGGTCCGTCACCACGTAGGAAAAGGTGTTGGTCGCGGGATCGAAGAACGTCGTGACGTCCGGGCGCCCGGTCATGGTCTCCTCCATCAGCCGTGAAGCGGGCTGCGCCGCCGGAACAGGCGGATCTCTGCCCGGTCGTAAAACGCCATCCCGGCCAGCATCGCAGCCAGGAAGAGCAGGGTCGCCGGAACGCCGAGCGCGATCGACGCCACGGCCGGACCGGGGCAGAGCCCGGCCATGCCCCAGCCGACCCCGAAGATCGCCGCGCCGCCGATGAGCCGCCCGTCAATCGTCCGGCTCGTGGGCAGGTGAAAGCGCTCGTCGAAGGCCGGCCGCGGCAGCCGTCGCGAGAGCCAGACGCCGAGCGACGCGGTCGCGACCGCGCCGCCTAGCACGAAGGCGAGGCTCGGGTCCCAGGCGCCGAAGACGTCGAGGAAGCCGCGGACCCGCGCGGGGTCCAGCATCCCCGACAGCGCCAGCCCGAAGCCGAAGACGAGGCCGCTCAGCCCCGCTGCGATGACGCGCGCGCCGTTCATGACGCCCCCGCCAGACGCATGACGGCGACTGTGGCGACCGCGGTCGCGAGGAAGGTCGCGACCGCGGCCATCGAGCGCGGCGAGAGGCGGGCGAGGCCGACGACGCCGTGGCCGCTGGTGCAGCCGGAGCCCATGCGCACGCCGTAGCCGACGAGCAGGCCGGCGATCACCAGCACCGGCGCCGAGGCGACGACGTGGATCTCCGGCAGCCGGCCGAAGACCAGAGCGTAGAGCGCGGGCCCGAGCACGAGGCCCGCCGCAAACGCGGCGTTCACGGCGACGCCCGCGTCGGTGCGGCGCCAAAGCCCGCTGAGAATGCCGCTGACGCCTGCGACGCGGCCGTTCAGCGTCATCATCAGCGCCGCCGCGAGGCCGATCGCGATCCCGCCGAAGAGCGACGGCCAATAAGGCTCAAGCGTCATGCGCGACCTCCGGATACCGGGGAACGGAAGGATGCGGGCCGCCGGAGCGCGACGGCGCCGGCTGACGGGGACCGGCCTCGGCCGTGCGGAGGCGCTTCGCTCTCAGCGGGACGCGCGACGATCATCGGCCTGTTCGGGCCGGACAGGCTATTGAGGACTGCGGCCGCGACATCGGCCTGCTCTCGCGTCGGGCGTCCGGTCATGACGACCTCAGATCCGCCCCGTACGATAATATCAATCGGGCGCGTCGCCCAGCCGCAGCGGCTCTCCGGCGCTGGCGTTGCGCGGCGCCTATGCCGCCCGTCGTTCCACGTCGGGGACAATCCGCCATCGCCAGCGCGACGGCAGGCGCACGAGCGGCTGCGCCCGTGCGCGCTTGGAAAATCAGGGCGACGCCGGCCGTGCTGGCGCGAGGCGCAATCCGTTCAGGACTTCTTGGGCTTCGGCGGCGTGCCGGAGGTCGCGGAAATGCCGCGCGTGAGCGTCATCGGGGGCGCGACGGGCTCGCGAACCTTTTTGGGCTTCTTGGCTTCCTTGTTGCCGCGCTTCTGTGCCTTGGCCATGCGCCTTGCTCCCGGTCTGATCGGCCCGCCGAGCTTGGGCCGAAAGAAAAACCCCGCCGTCCTTGAGACGACGGGGCGTGAGGACGCCTAAGCGCCCCTCCGGGCCTGACGCTGCGGCGCGGCCGCAAGCGAGGTTCGCCAGTACATCCGTGGTCGACCTCGCTCGATCGGCGCGCTGCGGCGGGATCAGGCCTGAATTTGCAGCCGGTCGGCCGTCATCTTGCCGCTCTTGCGGTCGGCGACGAGCTCGTAGGTGACCTTCTGGCCTTCCTGGAGATCGAAGATGCCGGCGCGCTCCATGGCGCTGATATGCACGAAGGCGTCGGCTCCGCCGTCATCCGGCGCAATGAAACCGAAGCCCTTCTGGGCGTTGAACCATTTAACTGTTCCCGAAGACATGGGAACTCCTTTTTAAAACAACGAAAGATGCGCGCCCGCCCGAAAGCCAGCGCGTGGGATTTGCCATTTCATAGAAATAAAACCCGGCCGCGAGTTGTCGCTCGTCTGGGCCAAATCGTACGTCACTGAACTAACCGGTTGTTAGTACGCCCGGCACGCCCGGTTTACAAGGATTGTTTCCAGGTACATTTCCGCTAGAAAAGACGTGCGCGTTAGCAGGCGCTATCGAGGTCTGGCTGGCGGTTTCACGCGCGGGCGGGACCGCAGCGGACGCAGGAGCGCTCTTGGACGTTATGGTCAAACCGGTCGCCGGCGGAAACGAATGGCGGCTGACCGATCTTCTCGGCCGCTCGATGGGGGTGGTGCGCGCAGTCGAGGGCGGCACGTTTCTGGTCGAGCCCGACGGCAACGCGCGGGTGACGATGACCGGGATGCGGTGCGGTCCGTTCAATTCACTCGACGATGCGCTGGCTGCGATCGAGACGCATACGAGAGGCGTCTGCCGTCGCGAACCTCCAGAGGCGCCCTGAGGCCGGGCTCCCGGCTTCCGCCCTACCGGTCGTCTTCGGCCGCCCGCAGCCGCGCGGCGACCGCCAGCGTCGTTTCCGAAGAGTTCACCACCGCCCCGCCCTCCATGACGATGACCGTGGCGCCGGTCGGCGACGTCTGGATCGCAATCACACGGTCCGGGCGGACGAAGTTCATGCCGCCGAGACTCTTCACTTCGATCAACTTCGCCAAGGGAGCCGCCTTCCGCCGTCATGCCGCGCCGCGGCCCAAGTCATTGCGCATGAACCCGTTTCGCCGCCGCCGCTGACGCGCCGGACCAACGGAGCATGCGCCACCGAAAGTAACCCGTCTTCTGCTCGAAAAAATCTCGCGCCCAAAATAATTTCAGCGCAGCCGTCAAGTATGATTAGGTGAGCGGAGAAATTTTTACCCTCTAAAGAAGAGTATCAGATGAAATATTTAGGCCGCATTAATCGCCGAGGAACTTTAAGCGATGGCCTGGTGGCGAGCGCGCTTGAAATCGAGTGCTACGAACAGAAGGGCGGCTTGGTCACGGCCTCCGGCGAAATCGAGGTCGCCGGGTCGGCGCTCGCGCTTTTCCGCGGCGGCGCCAAGGTCGCCTTCGTCACCGAGGACGGCCATGAATTGAGCCTCGTGCTGGCGGACAGCAAGACTGCGCCGGTCGGCGCCGTCGCGCAGGTCGTCGCGACCGGCGATCTCCCGGCGATGAAGAACGGCTCGCTCGGCTGGTCCCAGCCGGCCGCCCAGAAGGGCCCGACGAGAGCCGCGTCCGCGGCCTGATCGCCGCCCGGCCTCCGCGACGTCGAACGCGCGCCGCTCGAGGCGGGGCGCAGTTCATCGCGCTCCGGCCGAAGTCCAGACGCGCGCCTTCGGAAAGATCGCTTCCGACGACGCGCGACCGCCTCAGTCCAGCTTGGTCATTCCGCTTTCGGCGGCGACGCGCTCATGATTTTCCGAGGCGTCCTTCACACGGTACTGGGGATCTCCCTCTTCCCGTCCCGAAGGCATCAGGCGGGTGATCTTCGCCACCACGCGGCGCGTGCCGAAGCCCGCCGACAACGCGACCGTCTGCCCGACCTTGAACCGATGAACCGCCATTTGCTGCTCCTTATTCTCTTGAGATTGCATTGATCGGACGAAGCGCTCGCTAAACAGCGCGCTCCGGTTGGCCGCCGTCCGCCTCAAGCGCCGCCGCAAGCTCTGCGCTGTCGACGAGGTAGGACCGGCTCACGCCGGCGCCTGCAGAAAGCGCCGGCGTGAGCAGCATCGTGGCGGTCCTGCGGAAAGCGAGAAACGAGACGCCAAGGATCTCCTCCTCGTCGATCAGGAGGCGATAGGTTCCGGCCGGCTGCCGCTCGTCAAACGCCTTGAGCTTGAACGGCTTCTGGAACGTCACGGTGGTTTCGGTGCTGCGCGTCGACATGGTTTGGCCTCAGGGGTTCCTTGCCGCCGGCTTCCGAGCGCCCGGAACGGCGTCCGGCAGTCGCGTCATCCTGGCGGCTCGCCGGAGAGCCTTGGACCCGCCGTCAGAGCGATCAGCATAGGCTTGACGGCGACACAGCGCCGCCGGTCCCGCCTCTTCTGAAATAAAAATGCGTGGCCGGTCCCGCAAATCCGCCGATATGGCAGAAGCTATGACCGTAGATCACTTTGGAAGATGCGCGCACCCTCCCCTATTTACAAGAAGTTTCTCGGCAATGAGAGGCTGGCTTCGCAGCTCAGGCGCCACAATACGTGTGCGATGTGTGCGCAGAACTGGCTCGCCGCGCGGAGATGCGGCGGGCCTGCCGAGCTTGAGCCGCCCCTCGACGCTCAGAGGTAAGATCGTGCGCCTATGCGCCCCGTGGCGGCGCGCGACGAGCTCCAGAGAAGCGAGAGCGGCGGCGTCTCAGCAGCGCCCGTCCTGGCCGGCGGTGAGATAGCCGCCCTCGAAATAGAGCAGCGGGCTCCCGGCGGGCCCGAGCTCCGCAGCTTCGACCTCGCAGAAAACGACGATGTTGTCGCCCGCCGGCACGACTTGCGTCACGACGCCGGAGATCGCGGCGAGCGCGTCCGTCAGCACAAGCGCGCCGCACAGGCGGCGGCTGGGAATTTGGCGGTAGCTGCCCGGCTGGACCTTGCTCGCGAAGGTCTCCGACAGGGCGCGTTGCGCGCCGGAGAGAACCGACACGCCGATCCGCGCGCCGGCGATCATGCTGTCGAAGCTGTCGCTGCGCCGGGAGACGCAGAACAGCAGCATCGGCGGATCGGCCGAGACCGACGTCACTGAGGTCGCAGTGAAGCCGTGGAGATCCTCGCCGCGCTGAAAGGTGACGACGCAGACGCCGGAGGCGAGCCGCCGGAACGCCGCCTTGAAGTCGTCGACGACGGAGGCCGGGTTCTGCGCCGCCTCCGCGCTCGGAGCGCTCATGAGGACAGCAGGTTTTCGCGCAGCGTCGCGCCCTCATAGGCGGTTCGCAGCCGCCCGCGCCGCTGCAGCTCCGGGACCACCAAGTCGACGAACTCCTCAAAGCAGCCGGGCGTATAGGTCGCCGCCAGCATGAAGCCGTCCGCGCCGCCCTCGTCCATATAGGTCTCCATCTGGTCGGCGATGTCGGCGGCGGTTCCGACCGCGACCGGCATGCCCATGCCTTGAGCGTAGATCAGCGCGGCCTCCTTGACCGTGACGGGAACCTTACCGTCCGGGTCCTTCGCGTAGATGATCGACTCGAACAAGCCCTGGATCCCCGGCACCTCGAGGTTCTGGACGTTCTCATCGAGTCTCATTTTCGAGAAATCGAGCCCGAAATGACCGGACATCCAGGCGACCGCCCCCTCGAGGGGGATGCACGCCTTGATCCGCTCATACTTCTCTTGCGCCTCTGACCGCGTCTCCGCCACCACGGTCTGCAGTCCGTAGATGTACTTCACGCTGCCGGCGCGTCGATCGAACTTCGTCTCCAGCCGCTCGTCCAGATCGCTCGCATACTGCTTCATGCGGTCGACGCCGGGATGCACGGCGAAGATCGCCTCCGCGTGCTGAGCCGCGAAGTCACGGCCGCGGTCGGAGGAGCCGGCCTGCCAGATCACCGGCCGCCCCTGCGGGGATGGCGCGCAGAAGTGCCGCCCCTTGCATTTGAAGTACTTGCCCTGGTGGTCGATCAGCCGGACCTTGTCCGGATCGGCGTAGACGCCCGTGGCCTTGTCGGCGACGATGGCGTCGGGCGCCCAGGAATCCCAGAGCTGGTAACAGACGTCGAGATACTCCTCCATCTTGTCGTAGCGCTCGCCCCGCGGCGTCATGTCGACATGACCATAAGCTTCCCACTCGCTCTTCGAGTAGGAGCTGACGACGTTCCACGCGACGCGCCCCTCGGTGAGATGGTCGAGGCTCGAGAGCAGCCGGCTCATTGCGTAAGGGTGCATGAACATCGTCGACAGGGTGACGCCGACGCCCAGACGCTCCGTCGCGCCGGTGATGATGGGCACGATGGTCGAGGGTTCGTGGGTCGGGCACTGCACGGCGTACTTCACGGTGGCGTCCGAGCTGTCGCCGAACGTCGAGTACGGCGCGAGCTCGTCGGCGATGAACATCGCGTCGAAGAAGCCGCGCTCCATCGTGCGGGCCATGTGCCGCCAGTAGGCCGGCCGGGCGAAGTCGTAATTGATCTTGTCCTTGAAGTTCCGCCACATCCCGGTGGCGTGGCTGTTGACGCCGTGCTGGACGAACCCCAGCAGGTGGGCCTTCTTTTTGGCGGGCATGGGAGGCTCCTTGCGCGCGGCTCGCGCCGCGGATTTCGATGAAAGGCCGGCGGGACCCCCGCGTCAGGCGACGCTGCGCGGCTCGAGGTTCTGCTGGAGGGGCCGGATGACCCGTTTGGTGAAGGGGCCGGCGTCGCGCATCGGGTCGTCGAACTGGCAGACGATCCGGTCGACCCCGATCGCGGCGAGTTCGGGGATGCGCGCCCGCACCTCCTCGAAGCTGCCGATCAGCCCGAGCTCGAACCCGGCGTTGGAGTCGACCATCTGCTCTTCGTCGAGATCGGCCCAGGCGGCGGCGCCGGACTGCCGCATCACCTGCCGGAAGAACGAGATGGTCTCGACGTTGCGCCGGGCGACGACCGATCGCCAGCGCTCCTGGGCCTGCGCCGGGCTTTCGGTCGCGATCACATAGGCGTTGACCGCGATCTCGATGGAGCGGCCCCAGCGGTTCGCCTCCTGGCGAGACGCCTCGATGTGACGCTTCATCTCGGCGTCCGGCATGCCGTTGAGGAACAGGCAGTGGCCCCACTCCGCCGCCATTCGCGTGGCGCGCGGCGAATGGCCCGCGATCCACACCTCCGGCATCGAGCTCTGGTCGAGCCCGTAGCTCGGCGGCGCTCCCGCGGCCGCGTCGCCGCCCGCCGGAAACACCGGCGCGGCGTCCTCTTCGTCGGCCGCATGCGCCAGCTGCGCCGCCGGCCGGAACAGGCCGTGCAGATCGCGCAGGAACGCGCCCGCCCGGTCGTAGCGTCCGGCGTGATCCAGCCAGCTCACCCCGGAGAGCTCGAACTCCTCCTTCCACCAGCCGCAGACGATGTTGAGCGCCAGGGGCCGCTCGGCGACCTTGCTCAGCGTGTCCAGCATCCGCGCCACCAGGAAAGGCGACCGGAAGCCCGGTTTGACCGCGCCGCAGAGCCCGATCCGGTTGGTGGTGGCGGCGATCGCGCCGAGCAGGCTCCAGGCGTCGGCCACGCCCTCCGACGGCCCATGGATGCAGTTCAGCAGGTTTTCCGAGGCATAGAGAAAGTCGAAGCCGAGCGCCTCCGCCTGCTGCGCGATCGCGAGGCAGGCGGCGACGTCCGGCGCGGTCGGTTGATCGACGGTGCGGAGCCAGCCGCCATAGACCGGCAACCAGACGCCGAACCGCATGGCGCCGGGGGTCTTGCTTGCGGAGGCGCTGGCGCTCACGGGCGCGCCTTGGCGTCGTTCTCGAGGAAAAATGCGAGGCCGATGCCGGCCGCCGTCACCAGCACCATCAGCGGGCCGGCATAGATGAAGAGCGGGTGGACGCCCGCAAGGCCGATCGCCAGGGCCGCGCCCGCGACGGCGAGCGCGATGCTCCACCAGTAAGTCTTGACGTCGCCGCTATCGTCGACCTCGACGGTGTCGTCGGCGTAGCTCGCAAGCGCGATGCGGGTCCCTCGCACATAGCCGGCGACGAACAGGATGGTGGCCAGCGCGCCAAGCGCCAGGAACAGCATGAGAAGCATGGACATCTGGAGGCTCCAAGGATGTGGGAGACGGACGCGGCGCCGGAACGCCGCGCCCTTGGCCGGGTCGATCAGCCTTCGAGGTTGACGGCCTGCTTGACGCCGAGCTCGCCCATGTCGAACGCCCGCCGGGACGCGAGCCCCGCGGCGATGACGACCGCCGCGCTGATCGCCACGATCGAGAGCGTGCCGACGAGTTCGCCGTATTCCGCCCGCAGCGTCATCCCGATCAGGATCGACAGCACGATCCCGCCCACGAAGCCGGCCGTATTGGTCCGCGGCCACAAGATGGCGAGGATCAGCGGCATTAAGACGGAGGTCTTGAGCGCGTAGGTGGTCAGCACCAGGGAGGTGAAGTCGGCGCCCGAGAGCACGATCACCGCGGCGATGATCCCGCCCAGCAGCATCGACAGCTTGGTGATGTAGAACAGCCGCGACTCCGACGTCTTCGGCGCATAGCGCTTCACGATGTCGACCGCGACGATCGAGGACAGGGCCGAGCTGGCGCCGTCGATGGTGGAGTAGCAGGCCGCCAGGATGGCGAGCACGTAGGCCACGATCAGCACGAGCGGCAGGCCGATGTGCGAGATGATGTAAGGCCCGACCGCGACGATGTCGCCGCCGACATCCGCCGGGGTGAGGCCATAGGCGAGGCCGACGAGGCCCAGGACGCCGAAGCAGATCGGGATCGGGTAGAACAGCACGCCCGCCCACAGGAAGGAGCGGCCGACCTGGTTCGGCCGGATCGCCCAGACCTTCTGCCAGAACGTCTGGTCCGCGACCGTCGCCGCCAGCAGGCCGAAGGCGAGCGTCACGCCGAACCCGGCCGCTGCGTCGGTGTTGAACACCGACAGTTTTGAGGGATCGGCGTCCGCCACCTTGTCGAACACCGCCGTCGCGCCGCCGTCGATCAGCCCGAGCACCGCGACGACCACGATCGCGGACGGCACGGTGATCATCCAGGTGTTGATCGTGCCGGTCATCACGCTGGTCCACAGCCCGCCGAAATACGAGTAGGCGAGCACCACCGCGACTGTCAGCAGCGTCGCCAGCCGCCAGTCGATCGTGAACACGGTCGACATCACGACCGCCGTGCCCTTCAGGTTGATCAGGATCTCGAGCAGGATGCCGAAGATCATCGTCACCGTGACGACGCCGGAGGCGACGCGGGACTGCTCGAAACGGTTGAAGATGAACTGGCTGATCGTGTAGCCGGCCGGCATCCGCCGGCGCAGAACCTTGGCGAGCGGCACCACGGCCATGATCGCGAAGCCGTTCGGCACTACGAACCAGAACAGGCCCGAGAGGCCCCACTGGAACGTCATGGCGGAGCTCATCATCACCGCCATCGCCCAGGTCCACACCGAGACGATCGCGCCGACCCCGAAGCCGAGGCCGATGCGCCGGTTGGAGATGATGAAGTCATGCGTGTTGCGCACGAGCTTCGTCTTGATGACATAAGCCAGCACGAGGAAGACAAGGCCGCAGCCGATCATCAGCGTTAAGCCGAGGCCCTGCGTTAGATGTGGTGAAACGACGAGTTGCGCCTTATCCATGCCAGTCCTCCGGCGTTCGGTCGGGCGGCGATGGCGCCCGCGGGTCGTGGAGGCTTGCGCAAGCCATGTGCCACGCGCGTCGAAGCCGCTCGGCGCGCTCAAAATTGAAGCTGCTGAACAAGAAACGGCCGCTTCCGGGCGGTCCTTCCGCAGTCGCGGCTCAGATCGGAGACGGCGACATTAATTTCCCTTGTGAGGTCGAAACCGAATTCATGGCTACGCGAGGCTGGAAGGCTTCTCGGCCTGCGGCCATTAACCGGGCTTATCCGGTTCACGCCCGGCGCCGCCTGAACGATCAAGCGGCGCCGCGCCTTCAGCGCCGCAGCGCGGCTGGCGCGGAAGTTGATGGAGCCGGCCGGCGGGCGCGCCTCGCGCCGCCGCTCGCTGTCGACAAGGCCGCCGCATGAACTTCGAGCAGATGAAGATCTTCGTGGCCGCCGCCCAATACGGCAGCTTCACGATCGCGGCCGAGAAGCTCGGCCTCACGCAGTCCGCGGTGAGCATCTCGGTCAAGAAGCTCGAGGAGCGGCATGGGGTGACGCTGTTCGACCGCTCCGGCCGACGGCTCGCCGTCACCGAGGCCGGCCAGGTGCTGCTGTCGGAGGCGGAGCGCATCCTGCGGGACGTCGAGCTCACCATCCGCCGCCTTGAGAGCCGCCGCACGCCCGAGGACCGCTACCCGATCGTCGCCTGCAGCCCGAACGCCTATGACTTCTGGATGCCGGCGCTGGTGTCGCGCATCGGCGGCGCCAAGGACATGCCGCGCATCGAGCTGCTGCGCGGCGCCGATGACGAGGTGAAGGCCTGGGTCATGCGGGGCACCGCCGATGTCGGGGTGACCGAGATCGCGCCCAGCCATCCGCAGTTCCGCCATCTCGGCGTGTTCGACGACAGGCTCGTGCTCGCCGGCGCGGCCTCGGTGGCGGCCGCCGCCGGGAGCCCGTCCTGGTCGACGCTCCCGGAACTCGGGCCGATCCTCTGGGAGGAGAGCGACCTCACGCCGCTCATCCTGGAAGCCCTCGGGGCGAACGGGATCGACGCGCGGCGGATCGCCTACAAGTCGCTCAGGCTCGCTTCGACCGCCGCCGTGGCCGCCGCGCTGGAGGCCGGCCGCTGCGCGGGCTTCGTCGCCGAGCGCGCCGTGCGGCACGCGCTCGCCACGGGCGCGCTCGCCAGGCTCGGCCGGATCGAGATCCCGCTGCGCTACTGGATGTTTTCCCTGAGAGAGCGTGAGATTGAGGCCTTCGCGTCCCTCGTCGCGAAGGCTGCGCAGGGTTCCGGCGGCTCCTGACGTCCGGCGCGCCGAAGCGGGCGCCGGCGAGAGCGCGCTCGCTCTGTCGGATGGCCTCCCCTCCGAGAACGTCGGGCCGACGTGGACTTTTGGCGCTGGATCGATGTCGCGGCTTGGCCGCCTCTTCCATGCCGCGATGCGGCGCCGACGCTCTGTAGGGCCCGCCCCCGCCGGTGGATGAAAGCGCCCTGATCCGCACCGAATGCGCTCGTTTTCCTGCGGACAAGACGCCTTTGACGCCCCCCTCCCCGCTGTGGATAAGCGCCCCCGGAAGGCCCGCTCCGGCGCCGCGCTGCGCAATTTTTCGGAAAGCCGGCGTTGACACCCCGGGAGCCCGGGCGTACATAGCCCTCACACCGGACGACGGGGCGGCCAATAACGGCCTCGGCGGCCCGGATATCTGTCTCAAAAGAACGGCGAAGTCGAGCAATCGAGCGGAGCCGGCTGTGGACGGACTTGAACGGCTAGGGTGGCGTCACCATCTTGGCTGGGAGCAGGCGGTTTTGTCGTCTGTTGGCTGTTTGACAAGTAGATTTATTGAAAGAGAAACGTGGTCGGCGGGGTTCTTGCGGCCTCTGGCGTAAAGCTGGGGGCATGTACAGAGACTTCGGCGGTTAGACGTTT
>NZ_DATLJK010000016.1:0-184157 GCF_035538955.1 Hansschlegelia sp. | reverse complement strand
GATGAAGCCCTCGCGGCCGGCGGCGTAGATCCGGGTCCCCATCGTGGCGACGCCGAGCATCACGTTCAGCCGGAACAGCAGGGTCTCGACCGACGGCGTCACATAGACCGCGTCCGCCCCGAGCGCCTGCAGCGCCGCCTCATGGCCCTGGCCGGCCGAGCCCGCCGGACAGTACAGGATCGCGGTCCGTCCCAGCGCCTCAGGCGCCGCGCCGAACGCCGCCAGCGCCGCAAGCGCCCCCTCGCCCTCCGCCGCCACCAAATGCCGCCGCGCCGCGCCGTCAACCCGCAGACCGCCATAAACCGGACGGCTCTTTATCTCGGAAACCAACACCTCAGTGCCGTCCGTCGAAGAGGGCGTATAGGGAAGGCGCCATCAATCCGATCCGCTCCGAACGAAGTTGATCCGAAATAGTCGTCGCGCGTTGCTGCTCCCGTCTTGCGGCAGAGCCCTGCATCGGCGATTGATGATCTCCGTGCGCTCCAGCGACCGCAATAGTGCCGACTGTCACCATCAGCGCTTCGAGCGAAGCAGGGGGTAATCGTATGGACGATCGCCAGACCCGGCTGACTTCGGGCGCCTCTGTCGCGCTGATCGCCCGGCCGGAGACCCTCTGACAGATGACCGGCGCCCGCGCTCTGCCGGACCTGCCCCGCATCGACGACGCGGCCTGGCATCGGATCGCGGGCGAGGTCGTCAAGTCGATCGGCTCTAAGCATTTCCATCGCGAGCTGATCAAGCTGCTGGAAGCCACCATCCGCAGCGAGGCGGTCTGGATCATCCGCTATTCGGGTCAACGGCCGCCGGACGTCGTCTACACCCACAACGTGCCGGAGTCCGTCCGCAACATCTACGACGCGCGCTGTTCGTCGGTCGACCCGTTCTCCAAGCGCTGGAACGCGCAGCGTCAGGGCGGCGTCTACGCGCTGTCCCAGCTTCGCGACGAAAGCGCGGACTATCTCACCTACACCAAACGCTTCCTCACGGCGGCGAAGATGGACGACGAGCTGGGCGTCTTCCTGCCGGAGACCGCGCACAACTGTTTTGCGATCTTCCTCGAGCGGCAGACTGAACACTTCAGCCAGGCCGAGATCGATCGCATGAAGCTGCTCTACCCGGCGCTTGCGAGCTTTCATCGCGCGCATCTCGGCTGGATCTTCAACGAGCTCGCCTATGGCGACACGCCGGAAGCTTTCGGACTGCCCGATCAGCCGACCCTGATCCGCGATCTCGCCGGCGAGACCGTCTATGCGAGCCCGTCGTGGCAGCGCCTCGAGACGCTGACGCCGGCCCTGCTTGATCAGGTCAAGCGCGCCGCAAAGAGCGGGCGGGCGGAGCTTGCGGTCGGCTCCATGGTGCTGAGGCTCGAGGAGCTCGGCGCGGATTTTCCGCTGGCCCCCGGCGGCAGCATGTTCGTCGTCGAACATCGAGCGTCCGAACAGGCGCCGCCGCCCGTCGCCGAAGAACTTTCGCGCTACACAAGGCGGGAGCGCGAGATTCTGGAGTTCACCCTCAGGGGGCTTTCGACCTCGGGCATCTCCGAGAAGCTCGGCATCAGCGCAGGCACGGTGAAGAACGCCAAGATCCGCATCTATCGCAAGGCGAAGGTTTCGACCGAGCGCGCGCTGGTGCAGAAATACATGGCGCTCAAATCGTAGATGCCGGCCGTGGCGAAACGCGCGATGAAGACCTTCGGCAGCGAAGCCTGGTTCTCGGCGCTCGCTGCGCTGACCGCCTCGCTCGGCTCCGATTCATTCCACCGCCGGCTCGTCGAGGCCTTCGGCCTGCTCATCCCGCACAGCGCAAGCTGGATCATCCAGTATTCGCGAGGCGCGGCGCCGAACGTCATCTTCACCAAGGACGTGCCGGAACGCGTGCTGAACCACTACAACGCCAAGTGCCGGCTGATCGACCCGTTCTCCGCCCACTGGGCGCTCACCGAGCAACCCGGCGTCAAGACCCTTCGCCAGTTCGAGGCCGCGCGCGGGGAAGTCGACGCCACCGAGTACAGCGCGCTTTTCAAGCCGGCGGCGAACATCACCGACGAGCTCGGAATCTTCTTCTCGACCGTCGGACACGCCTCGATCGGCGTTTTCCTCGAGCGCGAGACGGGATTCTTCCGGCCGGGAGAGGTCGAGCTGGCGGAGGCGGTGTTTCCGCTCCTCGACGGCTTCCACGCCGCCCACAACGGCCGCCTGTTCGCCAAGCTGCGCCGTCCTGGCGGGCTTGGCGACGATCAGCTCGCAGACCGGCCGATGCTCATTCGGGACCGCCGGGGCCTTGAAATCATGTCCACGCCGGCCTGGCGAAGCGCGGTCGCAAACGGCCGTTCGATCGAGCGCGCCCTGAAGGCCTGCGAGGTCGGCCGGCCATCCTCGTTCGGACCCTTCATCCTCAAGAAGGAAGTGCTTTCCGACTACTTCCCGCTCGCGCCAGGCGGCGCGATCTATATTCTGCTCGACGAGCCGCAGAACAGAAATTTGCAGGGCGGAACCGAGGACGCCGCCGTGCTTGCGCGTTCGCTCACGCCCCAGGAGGCGGCGGTCTTCCAGTTCATCATGACGGGAACGTCGACGGGTGAAATCGCCCAGCGGCTCGCGATCAGCAAACGCGCCGTGCTCAACTACCGCGTGAAGATCTACCGCAAGGCCGGCGTCCATTCGGAGCGGGCTCTCGTGCAGAAGTTCGGCGCCGCGACGGCCCCCGCGCCCGCCCCGTAAGACCGGGCCCGTCCCCGACGGGGCGCGGCCGCTTCCGCAAGGCGCACGGCCACGCCGCGCCCGCCTTGAGGCGCCCCGGGCGCCATCGTTCATCCCCCTCATGCCGGAGCTCCCGACCGCCACGCGATGTCGGCGCGGCTTGACATGGGCGTCATGCCGGACCACCCTCGATCACATATGGTGAACCATGTTCACCTGTGGTGAACAATGACCGACGCACCAAGGCGCCATCTTCAGTCGCTGAACATGTCTCTGGACGTGCTGGAGCTGCTCGCCGAGGCGGCGGGGCCGCTCAGCATGGCCGAGATCGCCGCGCGGCTCGCGCTCGGCAAGGCTACGGTTCATGGGGTGCTCTCGAACCTCGAGGCCCGCCGCTATGTGGAGCGCGTCAGCGGCCGCGGCGGCTATCGGCTCGGCCAGCGGGTCTGGGAGCTTGGGGTCGTGGCCGGCGAGTTCATCGAGCTGAAGAACATCGCTCATCCACATCTCGTCGCGCTGACCGAGCTCAGCGGCGAGAGCTCGCAGCTCTCCGAATATCTCGGCGGCGACGTGATCTATCTCGATCGCGTCGAAAGCTCGAACCCGGTGCGCGCCAACATCCATATCGGTCGCAGGGCGCCGGCGCATGCGGTCGCGACCGGAAAGGCGCTGCTGGCCTTCCAGTCCGAGGCGGAGATCGAGCGGGTCTGCGCCGGCCCCCTCGTCGCCTACACGCCGAACACCAAGACCGACCCGGACGCCCTGCGCGCCGAGCTCGCCGAGGTGCGGGCGCGCGGCTTCGCGCTCAATCCGGGCGAGTATCGCGGCGAGATCATCGGCGTCGCGGCTCCGATCCGCGACCACACCGATGCGGTGGTCGCGGCGGTGAGCGTCTCGGGGCCCGCCTACCGGTTCTCGATCGGGGACGCCATGGCGCTGGCTCCGAACATCCAGGACGCCGCCGCCGAGATCTCCCGCAAGCTCGGCCACCAGACACACAAGAAACTACGGGCCTGAAGGCCTTTTAGGAAACGCGCATGCTGATCGGAGAACTGCTGGCCGCGAGCCGGGACGACAAGGCCGCGATCATCTTCGAGGGACAGCCGATGTCCTATTCGGAGCTTGAGGACCTCGCCAACCAGTTCGCGCATCTGTTCGGCCATCTCCGGCTCGAGACCGGCGATCGCGTCAGTCTACTGGTCGGCAACGAGCCGCTGGTGGTCGCGGCCTATTTCGGCATGTTCAAGTCGGGCGTGATCGCAAACCCGATCAACAACCGCCTGACGGCAGAAGAAGCGGCTTTCGTGCTCGGCCATTCGGGCGCGAAGCTGGTCATCACCACGCCGGAATATCTGCCGCTCACCGTCGAGGCGACGGCCGGGCTGGAGCAGAAGCCGGCAATCCTCCTGCTCGGCGCAGACCCGGCGGGCGCGACGCCCGCGCCGGTGCTGCGGGACGCGCTGTTGTTCTCCCAGCCCCGCACGCCGCGCCGGGTCGAGGGGCTGAACGAGACGACCCCAATCCTGCTGATCTACACCTCCGGCACCACCGGACGGCCGAAGGGCGTACTGCTCAGCCACGCCGCCGTCTGGGCCGACGGGCTGGCGCTTTCACAGGGCTTCCGGCTCGACGACAGCCACGTCGCGCTCTGCTTCATGCCGCTGTTCCACTGCAACGCGTTGATCGTGAGCCACCTCGCCGGCTTCATCGCGCATTCGACGATCGTGCTCTGCCGCAAGTTCAGCGCGCGCGAGCACTGGCGGCTGGTCGCCGACCACGGCGTCAAGAGCTTCAGCGCGCCCCCGACGGTGCTGGCGATTCTGCTGGAGCGCGAGGCGGAGGCGCGCGACGCCGGCGTGAAGCTCGATTTCGTCAAGACCGGCTCGGCGCCGCTCACCATCGAACTCGCGACCCGCTTCGAACGGCGGTTCGGGCAGGACATCCTGGTCGAAGGCTGGGGCCTCACGGAGGGCACCGCCACCAGCACGCTGAACCCGCTCTATGTCGGCGGCCGCCGCAAGATCGGCTCGGTCGGTCAGGCGCTTCCGGGTCAGGAGATCGCAGCGTTCGACGAGGCTGGCCGCCGGCTCGCGGCGGATCAGGTCGGCGAGCTTTCGATCAAGTCGCCGACGCTGATGCTCGGCTACTTCCGCGACGAGGAGGCGACCCGCAAGGCGCTGGTCGACGGCTGGCTTCGCACCGGCGACCTCGGCAGGGTCGACGCCGACGGCCACGTGTTCCTGGTCGGACGCAAGAAGGAGATCATCATCCGCGGCGGCGAGAACATCTCGCCGCTCGAAGTCGAGGAGGTGATCTGCCGCCATCCTGCGGTGCGCGACGTCGCCGTCGGCGGCATGCCCGACCGGATCTGGGGCGAGATCGTCGTCGCCTGCGTGGTGCCCTCCGGCGAGGTCACGGCGGAGGAGATCATCGGCCACTGTCGCGACAACCTCGCCGACTTCAAGGTGCCGGTGCGGGTGGCCTTCGCCGAGGACCTGCCGCGCAACGCCACCGGCAAGATCCTGCGGCGCAACCTCAACGCCATGTTCCAGCCTCTCGAAGGAGCCCAGCCATGAAGCAGGCCACGCTTGAGGACGCCGCGCGACTGGTCCGCGACGGCCAGACGGTCACGATCGGCGGCACGCTCTCGCAGCGCATTCCGGCCGCGATGGTGCGCGAATTGGCGCGCGCGGGCGTCAAAGGCCTGCACCTCATCAAGCCCTCGCCGGGCTTCGACGCCGACGTGCTGGCGGCCGCCGGCGCGCTGGCGAGCGTCCGGGCCGGAATGACGACGCTCGAGCAGCCCTTCGGGATGGCGCCGAGTTTCCGCCGCGCCGCCGAGGCCGGAGAGGTGAAGGTCATCGAGAACGCCTGCCCGGCCGTGATGGCGAGCCTGCAGGCCGCCGCCTTCGGCCTGCCGTTCCAGGCGGTGGCGGGTCTCGACGGCAGCGAAGTGCCGGAGATCAGCGAGTTCGCGCGGGTGAAGGACCCCTTCACGGGGGACGACGTCTGGGTGGTGCCGGCGGTGCGACCCGACTGGGCGATCCTGCACGTGCACGAGGCGGATCTCCGCGGCAACGCGCGGATCTACGGCACGCCGGTCTGGGATCGGCTGATGAGCCGCGCGGCGAAGCGCGTCATCCTGACGGCCGAGAAGATCATGCCGACCGAGCATTTCGTGGCGCAGCCCGAACTGACGGTGGTGTCGGAGCTGTTCGTCGAGGCGGTGGTGCATGCCCCGATGGGCGCTTGGCCGACGGCGGTCTACCCGGACTACGACATCGACGAGGCGGCGATGCGCCGCTACCTGCAGCTCAGCCGGACCCCGGAGGGCTTCCGCCAGTATCTCGACGACACGGCCGCGCAGGACCACGCCAGGATCGAGGCGGCGGCGTGAGCGCGGCCTACGCCCCGGCCGACATCATGGCGTGCGCCATGGCGCGCCAGATCCGCAATCACGAGATCACCTTCGTGGGCGTGAACTCGCCGCTGCCGCTCGCCGCCGTCGAGCTCGCCCGCCGCCATCACGCGCCGCTCGCGAACTTCGTCAGCGTGGGCGGCGGCGTGAACCCGAAGGTCGAGCGGATCATCGCCGCGACCTCGAGCGCGGAGCTCGGCCGCGGCTCGGCGTCGATCTTCGACAATCAGGAGGTCTACGGCCTCAACGGTCGCGGCGGCATCGACCTCACCTTTCTCGGCATGGCGCAGGTCGACGCCAGCGGCCGGGTGAATTCGAGCTATGTCGGCGACCGCGACCAGCCGAAGGTGCGCTTCCCGGGCGGCGGCGGCGCGCCCGCGATCCTGCCCAAGGCCAAGCGCGCGATCCTCTGGCGCGCGGGTCACTCGAAGAACATCTTCGTCGACAAGGTCGAGTTCGTGACCTCCCAGGGCAATCTCGAGCGCATCGTCACGCCGCTCTGCGTGTTCCGCTTCGAGAACGGCGCGCTCCGGCTCGACAGCATCCACCCGAACGTCACGCGCGAAGAGCTCGCGGACAAGACGGGCTTCACCATTCCCAACCTCGCGGACGCGCCGGTGACGCCTGCGCCGACCGACGAGGAACTCGCGATCCTGCGCGCCATCGATCCGGACAACGTCAGAAGGATCGAATTCGGCCCGCAGTAACCAGTCACGCGAGTCCGCGCAAAGACGGGCCGCGCCAAGTCCAGGGAGGGACCTCATGACGCCCCGCCGTCACGCTCTGAAGAAAGCGCTTTCGAACGTTCTCGCGACCGCAGCGGTCGCGGCGGCCATTTTCGGGCTGCCGCGACCCGCGGCGGCCGAGGACGAGCTGGTGTTCGCCGGCTTCGGCGGTTCGCTGCAGAAGGCCCTGCAGGCGACCGTCATCCCGGCCTTCGAGAAGAAGTACGGCGTCCGGGTGATCTACGTCACCGGCACGTCAAACCAGATCCTCGCCAAGGTGAAGACGCAGCGCAGTCGGCCGCAGATCGACGTAATCTGGGCGAACGACACGACCCACTACCAGGGCAAGGCGGACGGGTTGTTCGCCAAGCTCGATCCCGCCAAGGTCCCGAACCTCGAAGACCTCTACGACTTCGCCAAGGACCCGGACGGGGTCGGCGTGGTGATGGGCATCCAGGCCCTCGGGATCGAGTACAACACCGACGTCTTCAAGGAGAAGGGCTGGGAGCCGCCGACCTCTTGGGCTGATCTCTGGGACGAGAAGTACAAGGGCCACGTCGTCGCCTACAACATGCCGATCGGCTACACGAACCTGCTGTTGGGCAAGATCGCCGCGATGAACGGCGGCTCCAGCGAACAGCTCGACGCCGCCTGGGACAAGTTCAAGGCGCTCACGCCGAACGCCCTCGCCTTCGTCGACCCGCCGGCCCAGATCGACGCCCTGTTCGGCACCGGCAGCGCCTGGATCGGTTTCAACGGCAGCGCGCGCGTCCACGATCTCGCCGACCAGGGCGCGCCGGTCGCGATGGTCCTGCCCAAGGAAGGCGGCATCCTCTACCCGCAGCAATTCGACATGGTGGAAGGCGCGCCGCATCCGGACCTCGCGCACAAGTTCATCGACTTCACGCTGAGCCCGGAATCGCAGCAGCAGATCGCCAAGACCATGCTGCTCGGCCCGGTGAACAAGACGGTCAAGCTCGAGCCCGCCGTGGCCGAGAAGGTCCCTTACGGCGCCGAGGAGGTCGAGAAGCTCGAGCATCTCGACATCTCGGCGATCAACAAGAACCTGCAGGCTCTCACGGCGCGGTGGACGGCGATGGTCGGGAGCCGATGAGATGAAGCCTCATCTCGAAATCAGCGGCGTCACGAAATTCTATGACGCGTTCCGAGCGGTGGACGACGTGTCGTTCGCGGCGTCGCCGGGGGAGATCGTGGCGCTGCTCGGGCCGTCGGGCTGCGGCAAGACCACGCTGCTCAACGTCATCGCCGGCTTTTTGAAGATCGACGCCGGCGCGATCTCGGTCGACGGGCGCGACCTGTCCCGCGTGCCGCCGCACCGGCGCGACATGGGCATGGTGTTCCAGAACTACGCGCTGTTCCCGCACATGACGGTCGAGAAGAACGTTGCGTTCGGGCTGAAGATGCGCGGCGTCTCCCGCAAGGAAATCGGCCAGCGCACCCAGGAGGCGCTGGAAATGGTCCAGCTCGGCCATGTCGGCCAGCGCTACCCCAAGGAGCTCTCCGGCGGTCAGCAGCAGCGCGTGGCGCTCGCCCGCGCGCTGGTGGTCCGGCCCTCGGTCCTGCTGCTGGATGAGCCGCTCTCGAACCTCGACGCGCTGCTGCGCAAGACGATGCGCGAGGAGATGCGGCAGATCCTCAAGAAGGCCGGCATCACCACCATCCTGGTCACGCATGACCAGGAGGAAGCGCTGGTGACGGCCGACAGCATCATCCTGATGACCGCCGGCCGGGTCGAGCAGATGGCGACGCCGAGCGAGCTCTACGAGCGCCCGCGCACGGTGTTCTGCGCCCGCTTCATGGACGTGACGAACCTGTTCGAAGGCCGGGTGGTCGGCAAGGAAGCCGGCTTCTCGGTCGTGGACACCCCGCTCGGCCGGCTTCAGGCGGAGGGCTGCCTCAGCGAGGTCGGGCAGGCGGTGACGATCGCGATCCGTCCCGAAAACCTCTCGGTCGCCGCGAATGACGGCGAGAACCGGGTCCGCGGCGTGATCGTGCGCGAGAGCTATCACGGCGCGGTGCGTCGGCTCGACGTCGAGGTCGGCGGCTGCATGATCGTGGCGCACGTGCCGGTCCGGCGCTGCGTCAAGGGCGTCGGGGAGGAGCTCGAACTGTCCTGGCCGGCCGACCGCACCCGCATCCTGCCGGATGAGGCGGGCGAGAGGTCGTCCGCGCCATCCTCGCCCCGCGCGGTCGCCGCAGAATGAACGTCGCGGCCGGAACCGTCCCGCTCGTCCCGGCGCGAAGCCGGGTCGGCATGAACGCCTGGGCGCTGCTCGTCCCCGCGATCCTGGTCTATGCGGTCCTGTTCGTCTGGCCGCTGCTCGGCTCGTTCTGGACCAGCCTCACTCCGGAGGGCAGCCTGTCGCTGAAGTCCTACCAGGACTTCTTCGTCGACGAGTTCAACCGCTCGGTGCTGTGGCGCTCAATCCGCATCAGCCTGCTCACGACGGTGATGACGCTGATCATCGGCTATCCGGTCGCGGTCTATCTCTCGCAGGGCTGGCGGAAGGGGCGGACGCTCGTCGTCTTCATGGTGATCGCGCCGATGTTCGTCAGCGCGGTGGTGCGCTCCTACGGCTGGATCATCATCCTCGGGCCGAACGGCATCCTCAGCATGGCGCTCGCAAAGCTCGGCCTGCCGCCGACCGCCGGCCGCCTGCTCTACACCGAGACCGGCGTGGTGGTGGCGCTCACCCATGTGTTCCTGCCCTTCATGGTGATCGCCCTCACCGGCTCGCTGCAGCAGATCGACCCGGCGCTGGCGCGGGCGGCGCGCAATCTCGGGGCGAACGGGCTCGAAGTGTTCCTCAGGGTGACGTTTCCGCTCACTCTGCCGGGCGTGACCTCGGGCGCGATCATCGTGTTCTGCCTGGCGGCGAGCGGCTTCGTGACGCCGGCGCTGATCGGCGGCGCGGCGGTCCCGGTCATGCCGTACCTCGTCTACAAGGAGGGACTGCTGGTGCTGAACTGGTCGTTCGCGTCCGCCGTGGCGGTGATCCTGCTGGTCGCGACCGCCCTGATCACCGGGGTCTACACGCTGCTCGCCGGCCACCGCAGCGGTCGGAGGGCCGGCGCATGACGACCGCCGACCGGCTGCTGACCGTCTACGTCACGGTGATCTCGGCGCTGGTGATGGCGCCCATCGCGGTCGTGCTGATCGTCGCGCTCAACACGACCAATTTCCTGAGCTTCCCGCCCGCCGGCTTCAGCACGCGCTGGTTCGCGCAGGTGATGAGCGAACCGATGTGGCGGGATTCGCTCTGGCTCAGCCTGCAGATCGGCGCGGCGGTCGCGATCCTGTCGACGGCGCTAGGCGTCGCCACCGCGCTCGGCCTGCGCGCGGTCAGCAACACATGGTCGAGCGCGCTCCAGACCTTCTTCCTGTCGCCGCTGATGCTGCCGACCGTGGTGATCGGCCTGGCGCTGATGCAGTTCTACCAGTCGGCCGGGATCCGGGCGTCGCTCGTGACGGTCTCGCTGGGGCAGGTGCTGATCGCCGTGCCTTACGTGATCCGGCTGACGCTCGCGAGCTTCGCCGGCGTCGACGTCCGGGTCGAGCGCGCGGCCGCGATCCTCGGCGCGTCGCCCTTGCAGGTGTTCTGGCAGGTGACGTTCCCGCTGATCCGACACGCGGCGCTCGCCGGCGCGCTGTTCTCCTTCATCGTCTCGCTCGACGACGTGAACATCGCGCTCTTCCTGTCGGACGTGCGCACCACGCCGCTGCCGGTGCAGCTGTTCAGCTACATCGAACAGAACGCGGATTCGGTCGGCGCCGCGGCCGCTTCGGTTCTCGTCCTGCTCGCCTGCCTCGCCGTCCTGATCTGCGACCGGCTGGTCGGAATCGAATGGCTGTTCGGGATCGAGCGCAAGTCGCGCTGAGCGGCGCGGAAGGCCGCCCGCACGGACTTCCGGCCCCGGCCTCGCCCCGCTAGGCTTCCGTCGGAACGGGCGTCTGGCGGGCGGATGATCGCTCGGCCGGGTCCTGACAGGCGGAGCGGGATCATGGCGGGCCGGACGGAGGTTTCGCGGCGCGAGCGCGAGCTCACGCTGCGCGGCGTGGCGCTCGGAGCGCTGATCACCGTCGTCTTCACCGCCGCCAACGTCTATCTCGGCCTGAAGGTCGGCCTGACCTTTGCGACCTCGATTCCGGCCGCGGTCATCTCGATGGCCGCGCTGCGCGCCTTCCGCGGCGCGACCATCCTCGAGAACAACATCGTCCAGACGGTCGCCTCGGCCGCCGGCACGCTGTCGGCCATCATCTTCGTGCTGCCGGGCCTCGTGATCATCGGCTGGTGGACGGACTTCCCCTATCTGACGAGCGTCGCGGCCATCGGGCTCGGCGGAATTCTCGGCGTCATGCTGTCCGTGCCGCTGCGGCGGGCGCTGGTGACCGGCTCAGACCTCCCCTACCCGGAGGGGGTCGCGGCCGCCGAGGTGCTCAGGGTCGGCGCCGGCTCCCGCGAGGGCGCGGAGGAGAATCGGCGTGGCCTCAGGATGCTGCTGGCCGGCGCGCTCGCTTCGGCGGCGTTCGCGATCATCGCGAACGCCAGGCTGATCGCGACGGAGGCCGCCGTCTTCTTCCGCCTCGGCGCAGGCGCGACCTCCGTCTCCGCCAGCTTCTCGCTCGCGCTGATCGGCGTCGGCCATCTGGTCGGCGTCTCGGTCGGCCTCGCGATGTTCGCCGGCATGCTGGTCAGCTGGGCGGCGCTGGTCCCGATCTTTACCGCCATCCACGGCGTGAGCGAGCCGCTCTCGGGGGTCGTCGGCCAGACCTTCCGCAACGACGTCCGCCTGATCGGAACCGGCGTCATCGGGGCCGCGGCGCTGTGGACGCTTCTCAAGATTCTTGCCCCGGTCGCGAACGGCGTCCGCGCGGCGCTCGCGGCCGCCCGGATGAGGCGGCGCGGACAGGGCGACCAGCTTGGCCTCGCCGAGCGGGACCTGCCGATCGCGGTCGTCGCCGGCGTCGTCGCGCTTGCGCTCGCGCCGATCGCGGGCCTGCTGTTCGGCTTCGCGGCCGACGGCCCGATCGCCGCAAATCCCTGGCCGATCGTCGTCGGCTCGGTCGTCTACGTCCTGATCGCCGGCGCCGTGGTCGCGGCGATCTGCGGCTACATGGCGGGCCTGATCGGCTCCTCCAACAGTCCGATCTCCGGCGTCGGCATCCTGGCCGCGCTCGGCGCCGCGCTGCTGCTCGCAGGCGCCTATGGCGCAGGCGGAGAGCCGGCGCGCGTCCAGGCGCTCGCCGCCTATGTGCTGATGACGACGGCGATCGTGTTTGGAGTCGCGACAATCTCGAACGACAATCTGCAGGACCTGAAGACGGGACAGCTGGTCGGCGCGACCCCATGGCGCCAGCAGGTCGCGCTCGTCCTCGGCGTGGTCTTCGGCGCGCTGATCATCCCGCCGGTGCTGAACCTGCTCAACGCCACCTTCGGCTTTTCGGGCGCGCCGGGCGCGGGGCCCGACGCGCTCGCCGCGCCTCAGGCGACGCTGATCGCGGCGCTCGTGAGAGGCGTGCTGGGCGGCGACCTCGACTGGAGCCGGATCGGGATCGGGGCTGCGATCGGCGCCGCCGCCATCGCGCTCGACGAGGCCCTCGGCCGCGCCGGCCGGATGCGCTTGCCGCCGCTCGGCGTCGGCATGGGGGTCTATCTGCCGATGTCGATCACGCTGCTGGTCCCGATCGGCGCCGGCGTCGGCTGGCTTTATGGGCGATGGGCGGCCGGGGCTGCGAACCCGGACCTCGCCCGGCGCATGGGCGTGCTGATGGCGACCGGGCTGATCGTCGGCGAAAGCCTGTTCGGCGTGGCCTTCGCCGGGCTGGTGGCCGGCATGGGCGAGGAGGCGCCGCTGGCGCTGATGCCCGAGCACCGTTTCGCCGCACCCCTCGCCGCGGCGACGTTCGCCGGCGTGATCGCCCTGCTCTACGCCGCCGCCCGCCGCGCCGCCGACCGCTGAGCCCCCCAAGGCGCGCCGCCTCACCGCGATCGCGCAGCCGGCGCGACAGTCCGCGCAGGAACCGGCGCGGGCTCTGCATTGTTGCCTACGCATCCCGGCGCCCCGACGACGCCTCCCGCACATGGAGACACCACCATGGCCACCACGGTCGGCGACTATTTCTGGGAGCGGCTCAAGTCCTGGGGCGTCACGCGCGTCTTCGGCTATCCGGGCGACGGCATCAATGGCCTGCTTGGCGCCCTCAACCGGCGCGGCGGCGACATCGAGTTCATCCAGGTGCGCCATGAGGAGATGGCGGCTTTCATGGCCTCGGCGCACGCCAAGTTCACCGGCGAACTCGGCGTCTGCCTCGCGACCTCCGGCCCCGGCGCGTCGCACCTCATCACCGGGCTCTACGACGCCCGGCTCGACCACATGCCGGTTCTGGCGATCGCGGGCCAGCAGGCGCGCACGGCGGTCGGAGCGCATTACCAGCAGGAGATCGACCTCAAGTCGATGTTCAAGGACGTCGCCGGCGCGTTCTGCGAGCAGGCCATGGTTCCCGGCCAGGTGCGCCATCTGATCGATCGCGCCTGCCGCATCGCGATCGGCGAACGGCGCGTCACGGCGCTGATCTTCCCCAACGACCTGCAGGAGGAGGCTTACGAGGAGCCTCCGCTCGCCCATGGCGCGGTGCAGTCCGGCGTCGGCTATTCGCGCCCGAAGGTGACGCCCTACGAGCACGATCTGCGGCGCGCCGCCGAGGTTCTGAACGCCGGCGAGAAGGTCGCGATGCTGGTTGGCGCCGGCGCAATGCACGCGACCGACGAGGTCGTCCAGATCGCGGAGCTGCTCGGCGCGGGCGTCGCCAAGGCGCTGCTCGGCAAGGCCGCCGTGCCGGATGACCTGCCTTACGTCACCGGCTCCATCGGCCTGCTCGGCACTCCGGCCAGCGCCAAGCTGATGGAGGGCTGCGACACGCTGCTGATGGTCGGCACCGGCTTTCCCTATTCCGAGTTCCTTCCGGAGCCCGGCAAGGCGCGCGCCGTCCAGATCGACCTCGAGCCCGGCATGTTGTCGCTCCGCTACCCCGTCGAGGTTCCGCTCGTCGGGGACGCGGTCGAGACGCTGCGGGCGCTGATTCCGCTGATCCGCGCCAAGCAAGACGGCTCCTGGCGCGGCAAGGTCGAGAAGACCGTCAAGGAGTCGTGGGAGACGATGGAGAAGCGCGCGCTCGCGCCGGCCGATCCGGTCAATCCCCAGCGCGTGTTCTGGGAGCTCAGCCCGCGCCTGCCGAACGGCGCGATCCTGACCTCGGACAGCGGCTCCTGCGCCAACTGGTACGCGCGCGATCTGCGGATCCGCCGCGGCATGATGGCGTCGCTATCCGGCGGCCTCGCCTCAATGGGCGCCGCCGTCCCGTACGCGATCGCGGCGAAATTCGCCTATCCGGGCCGCCCGGTGATCGCGATGGTTGGCGACGGCGCAATGCAGATGAACAACATGGCCGAGCTCATCACGGTCCAGAAATACTGGCGCCAATGGGCGACGCCCGGCTTCGTCGTGATGGTGCTGAACAACCAGGACCTCAACCAGGTCACCTGGGAGCAGCGGGTGATGGAGGGCGACCCGAAATTCGAGGCGACCCAGATCCTGCCGGACGTGCCCTATCATCGCTTCGCCGAGCTGATCGGCCTCAAAGGCATCTATGTGGACGATCCTGAGGCGCTCGGCGCCGCCTGGGACGAGGCGCTCCGGTCGGACAGGCCGGTGGTGCTCGAAGTCCGCACCGACCCGGACGTGCCGCCCATGCCGCCCCATCTGACGCTGAAGCAGGTCCGCAACTTCATGACCGCCTGGCCGAGCGACCCGAACGCGGGCGCGATGCTCAAGGACACCGCCCGCCAGGCGCTCGCGTCGGTGCTGCCCGGCTCGGACTGACGGTTCTAGTTCGGCCCGCCGACCAAGAGCGATGCGGGCCGCGGGGCGGGTACCTTCCAGGACGATGCGCGCTAGCTGATCCGGAAGGCGGCCTGGCGGCCGGCGTTGTGGGGTGATCGCCGAACGATGGCGCAGCTGTTCCGGCCGGGCGCGAACGCGATCCTGAGGGTGGCGCTGGTCTCCTTTGTCGCGGTCCCGGCCGCGGTCTTTGGAGGCGCGGCCGCCCTCCAGCGCACCTCCTACGTCACCGGACAGCACGAATTCGCCGACCAGCCGGTCCCGTTCAGCCACCAGCATCACGTGGCGGACCTCGGCCTCGACTGCCGGTTCTGCCACACGGGCGCGGAGACCCGAGCCTATGCGGGCCTGCCCCCGACCAAGACCTGCATGACCTGCCATTCGCAGGTCTGGACCAACGCCAAGATGCTGGCCCCTGTCCGCGACAGCTTCGCCGCGGGCGAGCCGATCGCCTGGAATCGGGTCAACGACCTGCCGGGCTACGTCTATTTCGATCACCACGTGCATGTTCGGAACGGCGCGCCCTGCGCGGCCTGTCACGGCGACGTCTCCAAGATGCCGCTGACCGCGAAGGCCGCTCCGATGACCATGCAGTTCTGCCTCGACTGCCATCGCGACCCCGCGACGCGCCTCGCGCCAAAGGCCCGGGTGTTCGACCCGCAGGTCTATGAGGCGATCGCGCAGGAGGACGCGAAAGCGATCCATCAGCGGGTGGCGCAACTGCCGGAGACGCAGGCGCTGACCGACTGCTCGGTGTGTCATCGATGACCGCGCTGGACCGACGCGAGGCGCTGCGGCTGATCGCGCTTGGCGCGACGGCGGCGCTCGCCGGCTGCGACGCCCCGCAGGAGACGATCCATCCGGCCGCCCATCCGGCCGAAGGCGAGACGCCGGGCGTCGTGCGGCGCTACCGCACCGCGGTTCCGTTCTGCGGCTATGGCCGCGGCGTGACGGGGCTCGTCGTCGACGGGCGGCCGATCAAGCTGGAAGGCTCGCCGGGCCATCCCGCGAGCCTCGGCGCGACCGATCTGTTCACCGAAATCTCGATCCTCGACCTCTACGACCCGCAGCGTTTGCGCGCGCCCGTGGAGCGGGGCGTGCAGACCTCGTGGGAGCTGATTTCGCAGGCGGTCGCGGCCCCGCTCGCGCGATCCGGCGGCGACGGCTTCCGGCTCCTGACCGGCCGCACGACGTCGCCGACGCTGCTCAGGCGCATCGCCGATCTCAAACGGCGGTTCCCGGCGATGCGGCACGTCAGCTACGAGCCGTTCGGGGACGACGCCGAGCGCACAGGCGCGACGCTCGCCTTCGGACGCCCGCTCGTCATGCGTCCGCGGCTCGCCGAGGCCGACGTGATCGTCGCGCTCGACGCCGATCCGCTCGGTCCCGGCCCGGACCAGGTGGCGCTCGCACACGGTTGGAGCGAGCGGCGCAAGGCGGCCGGCCCCGCGCCGCGGCTTTACGCGCTCGAACCTAGCCTCACGCAGACAGGCGTCGTCGCGGATCGGCGCGCGACCCTCCCGCCAGCCGCGATCGCGGCGGCCGCCCGCGCGATCTTCGCCGGCCTCTCGCATGACGCTCAGGCAGAAGCCACGCCGCCCATCGTGGCCGACATCCTGCGCGATCTGCGCGGCGCGCAGAGTCGTGCGGTCGTGCTCGTCGGGCGCGCGCAGGCGCCGGAGATCCATGCGGTCGCGGCGGCGATCAACCAGCGTCTTGCGGCGCCGGTCGACTGGATCGCGCCGGTCGATCCGGAGACCGCGCCGCACTGGCGGGCGCTCCGCGCGCTGCAGGAGGAGATCGAGAGCGGCCACGTCTCCACGCTTGTGATGATCGAGGTCAACCCCGCTTTGCACGCCGCCGGCTTCGCCGCGGCGCTCGGGAAAGTCGAGCGCACCGTCGCGGTCTCGGCGTTCGAGGACGAGACCGCCCGCGCCGCGCGCTGGACGCTGCCGCTCAGTCACCCGCTCGAAGCCTGGGGCGACCTGCGGGCGCCGGACGGAACCGCCAGCGTCGTGCAGCCGCTGATCCGGCCGCTCTACGACACCCGCTCGCCGATCGAGATCATCGACCTGCTGGAAGGCCGCTTTCGGCAGGGCGCGAATTACGACGCCGTGCGGGAGACTTGGAGGAAGGGCCGCGAAGACGGCTTCGAGGACTGGTGGGCGCAGACGCTGACGGCGGGCGTGGTGGCGGACTCCGCCGCGGCCCCGGAGCAGCCTGCGCCCGCCGCCGCGCCGCCGGAGGCGCCGCCCGTGGTCCGGACGGAAGGGCTCTCGGTGCGCGTGGCGCCGTCGCCTACTCTGTGGGACGGGCGCTTCGCGACCAACGCCTGGGCGCAGGAATGTCCGGACCCCGTCACCAAAGAGGTCTGGGGCGCGTCGCTCCGCGTCTCGAAGGCGGACGCAAGCCGCCTCGGCCTGGCGGACGGCGATCTCGTGCGGATCGGGGACGCCGGCGAAGCGGCCGTGAGGATCACGCGCGGCCAGGCCGAAGGATGCGCCACTTTGCTCGCCGGCTACGGCCGCGACACCGGCGGCCCGATCGCCGACGTCGGCGGCGCCAACGCCTTTGCTCTGCTCCGCCAGGGCGGCTGGACGAGCGGTCCGATCACGCTCGACCGAAGCGGCGAACGCCGGACGGCGGTTTCGACACAGGCCACCTTCGCGCTCGAGGGCGAGCTTAGCCGGCTATTTCCAATCCTGGCTCCGGGTGAGGCGACGCCGAAGCCCGAGGCGCTCGCCACCCTGCTGGACGTTCAGCCGAGCCCAGCGCCGGCGGCCTGGGGCATGGTGATCGACAATTCGGTCTGCATCGGCTGCAACGCATGCGTCGCCGCCTGCCAGGCGGAGAACAACGTCCCGGCGATCGGCCCTGACGAGATGGCCCGCAACCGCGACATGCACTGGCTGCGCGTCGACTTCTACGATCAGGGCCAGGACGAGGAGCCGGCCTTCGGCTTCGAGCCAATGCCCTGCATGCACTGCGAAACGGCGCCTTGCGAGCCGGTCTGCCCGGTCGCGGCCTCGGTCCACGACACGCAGGGGCTGAACGTGCAGGTCTACAACCGCTGCGTGGGCACGCGGACCTGCCAGGCCAACTGCCCCTACAAGGTGCGGCGCTTCAACTTCCTCGACTATGCGGAGCACGGTCCGTATGGCGGCGTGGACCAGAAGCCTCTGCGGGCGCAGCGCAATCCGGACGTCACGGTGCGGGCGCGCGGCGTGATGGAGAAATGCACCTATTGCGTCCAGCGCATCTCGGCGGCGAACCGCGTAAGCTCGGCGAGCGGCGAAGCGATCGCCGACGGCGCCGTCGTCACCGCCTGCCAGGCGGCGTGCCCGACCCGCGCCATCGCGTTCGGCAACCTCAAGGATGAGAGCTCCGCAGTCGCGCGGCTGAAGCGCGATCCCCGTCACTTCGCGCTGCTCGAAGAGCTCGGAACGAGACCCCGCACCACCTATCTGGCGCGGGTTCGCAACGCCGGGGAGAAGAGCGGTTGAGCGCGGCGGCGCGGCGATGGCTCGGCGAGCAGGTCGCCACGAGCGGGACTCTGACCGATCTCGTCTGCGCGCCTCTGGACCGAGGCTGGAGCAAGCGGTGGCTCATGGCCCTGCTGGGCAGCCTCGCGCTCGCCTTCCTCGGCGCGCTCGCGGTCGGGTATTCGCTGCTCGAGGGCCCGGGCGTCTGGGGCAACAACACGGCCGTCGTCTGGGGCTTCCCCATCGCCAACTATGTCTGGTGGATCGGCATCGGCAACGCCGGCACGCTGATCTCGTCGCTGCTGCTGCTCACGCGACAGAACTGGCGCGCCTCGATCAACCGCTTTGCCGAGGCGATGACGCTGTTCGCCGTCGCGATCGCCGGAATCTTCCCCATCCTGCATCTCGGCCGGCCGATGTACTTCTACTGGCTCGCCCCTTACCCGAACACGATGGATCTGTGGCCGCAATGGCGGTCGGCGCTGGTTTGGGACTTCTGGGCGATCCTTTGCTACCTGCTGTTCTCGGTGGTCTTCTTCTATGTCGGCCTGCTGCCGGACCTCGCCACCTTGCGGGACCGCGAGACGCTCGGCCGCGGCTGGCGCAAGATCTACGGGGTCGCGGCGCTCGGCTGGCAAGGCTCCGCCGCCCAGTGGCAGGCGCATGAGCGGCTGCACCGCGCGCTCGCCGTGATCGCGACGCCGCTGGTGTGCTCGGTGCATTCCATCGTCGGGCTCGATTTCGCGGCCTCGCTGATGCCGGGCTGGACGGAAGGGATCTTCCCGCCCTTCTTCGTCGTCGGCGCGCTGTTCTCGGGCTTCGCCATGGTGACGCTGATCGCGCTGGTCATCCGCCACGCGCTCGGGCTCGAGGCGATTGTCACGCCTGCGCATTTCGACGCCATGGCGAAGATCATGCTCGCGGCCTCGGTCGCGATGGGTCTGTCCTACGGAACCGAGTGGTTCACCTCCTGGTGGACCGGCGAGGCGAGCGATGCGCGCTTCCTGCGCTTCGCCTTTACGGGCCCGTACTGGCCGTTCACCGTCGGCATGATCCTGGCGAACGTGGTCGCCCCGCAGGCCTTCTGGTTCCCGGCCGCGCGCCGCAGCCCCGTGGCGCTCGTGTCCGTTTCGCTGGCGATCCTGGTCGGGATGTATCTCGAGCGGATCAACATCATCATCGATACGCTGTCGATCGGCTACGTCCCGAGCTTCTGGAAGCTCTACGCGCCGACCCTGGTCGACGGCGCGATCCTGGCCGGGACCGCCGGCCTGTTCGTGGCGCTCATGCTGATCGCGTCGCGCTACCTGCCGATGGTCTCGATCCACGAGAGCCGCCGGCTGGTCGCGGAGGCGTCGCGATGAGCCCGCTCGCCGTCGCGAGCTTCCTGCATGAGGCGGCGTTCCGCGACGCGGTGGCGGCGGCGCGCGCCGACGGGCGGCGGGTCGTGGGCTGCTGGTCGCCCTATCCGGTGGAAGGCCTGCCGGCGACAGACGCGCCGCGCGGGATCGTCGCCGCCGTGGTCGCGGCAGGGCTCGTGATGGCCGCCGCGCTGTTCGTTCTCGAGGGGTGGAGCGCGACGCGCGGCTACCCGTTCAACGAAGGCGCGCGGCCATTGATGAGCTGGCAAGCCTTTCTCATCGCGCCGATCGAGTTCGGCGCGCTCTCGGCCGCGCTCGGCGGTCTCGTGGCGCTGATCGTCAGGGCCCGGCTCACGCGCCTCAACGATCCCGCCTTCGACCTCGCCGAACTGGCCGGGGCGTCGCGAGACCGCTTCGTGCTCGCCCTCGCCTGCGCCGATTTCGAGGCGGCCGAGCGGACCGCGGATGCGCTGAGCCGCGCCGGGGCTGAGACCAGCCGGGTCGCCGCGCGATGAGAGGCGCGGCCGCCATTCTGCTCGTCGCGGCGCCGCTGCTCGCCGGCTGCGACCTCTCTATGTCGGATCAGCCGCGGCATGAGGCGGAGGGCTCGGACACGCTCTGGGAAGGCGGCCCGAAGGCGCAGGCCGCGCCCCCTGGAACCGTCGCGATCGACGCGATCGCGCGCGACGAAGCGCTCAAAAACCCGCCGGCGCCCACGCTCGCGCTGCTCGAGCGCGGGGAGGAGCGCTACGCGATCTATTGCGCGCCTTGCCATGGCGCGGGCGGCAAGGGCGACGGCGCGGTGGTGGCGCGCGGCTTCCCGGCGCCGAAGAGCCTCGCCGATCCAAACCTCAGCGCGATGCCGCCGCAGCATGTCGTCGACGCGATCAGCCGGGGCTTTGGGCTGATGTACGATTTCGCGGACAAGATCGAGCCGCGCGACCGCTGGGCGATCGCGTTCTACGTCAAGGCGCTGCAGCGCGCTGAGGCCGAGGAGCGGTCCGGCAGATGACCCGCTTCGCCCCCCATATTCTGGCGCTCGCCGGCGCAGCGGGCCTGGCGCTCACGGCGATCCTCGCGCCAGGCGCCGCGGGCGCGGGCTGGCGGGCGGCGGTCCTCGTCGCATCGTGCGCGCCGGTCGGCGCGGTGGCGCTGCTGATGGTGGCGCGGCTCGTCGGGGCCAACTGGGACGCCGCCCTGAAGCCGCTTCTGACGGGCCTCGTCATCCTGCCGTTCGCAGCGTTCGCCGTCACGCTCGACCAGATGCTCTTCCGTCCCGCCGGAGCCCATCTGTCGCTCTATCTCGGTCCCCTCGCCTTCTCGGCGCGCGCCGCGGTCGCGGTAGCCGTCTGGTGCGGACTCGGTCTGCTGATCGCGCGACGTCGCCTGACGCCGCTGCAGGCCGCGCTCGGGCTTGCAGCGCATGGGCTTCTCGTCAGCGCGGTCGCAGTCGACTGGATCCTCGCCGTGCGGCCAGGCCAGCCGGGCTCCGGCTTCGGCATGGCGCTCGCAGCGGCCCAGATCGCCGCGGCCGCGGGCCTTTCCGGCCTTCTGGGGCTCGGCGACGAGCGCCTCCGGAAGGACATGTCGCGCCTCGCGATCGCAGCCGCGCTCGGGCTGAGCTACCTGCTCTACGTCGATTACCTGATCGTCTGGTTCGGCAACCTTCCGGCGCGGGTCGGGTGGTATGTCACGCGGACCGGCGGATTCTGGGCGTTCTGGCCATTGGCCGCGCTGCTCGTCGGCCTGCTCGCCCCGATCCTGTGCGCCGGCCTGGTGCGGACGCCGGTCGCGCTGCGCGTCGCGGGCGGCGCGACGGCGCTCGGCGTGGCGCTCGCGCTTGGCTGGCTGGTTCTGCCGGCGGGCGGCCCGATCGCCGCCGCGGCGGCCGTCGCCGCGCTGGCCATCATGGCCGGCGGCGCGGCGCTTGCGGCGCGGAGGATCGGCGCATGAGCCAGAATGCGGGCAAGCGGCCGCTGGAGGGCTGGTCGGTGCGCGAACGGCCGGCGGTGATCGCCGGGCTTGCGGTCAGCCTGACGCTGCTCGCGCTCGTCGTCGGCGGCGTGACGCTCTACAACCGCTATGTCCGCGAACACGTCGCGTTTTCCACCGAGCGCTTCGCGGAGCCCCGCCTCGAGCGGCGTTCGCTCGCGCCGGCTGAGATCACGCGGCGCGCAGAGCGGCCGTCCGAAAAGCCCGATGTCGGTCGCGCGATGCGCGAGATCGTCGAGGAGGGCGCCAGATGATCCTCCGCCGCGTCACCCTCGTTCTGGCTCTGCTGTGCGCCGCAGGCCCCGCCGCCGCGGCGCTGGCGCCTTCTGAGCTGTCGAAGGCCGAGGCCGCGCCGCCGCCGGACGCGCGGCTGCCGGAGGGTCTCGCGTTCATCGACCAGGCGGGGCGGCCGGCGGCGCTCGGGCCCTCGGGGACCCCTACCCTGCTGATCTTCGCCGACTACACCTGCCGGCACGTCTGCGGCTCGGCCCTGACCTTGACCGCCGCAGCGATCGAGAGCGCCGGCCTCGCCCCCGGCCGCGACGTCCGGTTTGTCGTCGTCGGTCTCGATCCCAAGGACGGGCCGGCGGAAGCGAAGGCGATGGCCGACACGCGTCTCGCGGACATGCCTGAGATCGCGCGGGCGACGCTGCTGCTGAGCGGCGACCAGGAAGCCGTCGGCCGGCTGGAGCGCGCCTTCGGCTACCGGGCGGAATATGACCCTGAGACCGACCAGTTCGCCCATCAGGCGGCGGCGTTTCTGCTGACGCCCGACGGCCGGCTCTCGGACGTGCTCTCCGAGATCGCCATGACGCCCGAGACGCTTCGGGCGAAGGTCGACGCCGCGGCCGCGGGCGCGACCACAGGCTCCCCGGGCCTCGTGTCGCGCGCGATCTCGCTCTGCTACGGCTTCGCGGCCGCGCATGGCCTGCATTCGGAGGCTGTCATCGTCGGCCTGCGCGGCGCCGCGCTGGGATTCTGCGCGCTGATGGGCTTCGCGGTCTGGCGTCTCGTCCGGCGGAGGGCTGCGGCATGATGCCGGAGGAGGCCTCGACCATCGCGGCGCAGGTCGACTGGATCTTCTACGCGCTGTGCGGCGTCTCGATCGCCATCATGCTGCTGGTCGGGACCATCCTGCTCGGCTTCTCGATCCGCTACCGCCGCGGCTCGCCCGCGCCGCGGCCGCCGGTTTCGCAAAGCGTCACGGGGCGCTTCGAGCACAGCTGGACCTTCGGGGTCGCGGCGCTTGCCGTGTTCCTCTTCCTGTTCGCGGCCTCCGCGCAGGCGCCGCAATACGCGATCCCCAAGAACGCGATGGAGATCCACGTCGTCGCGAAGCAGTGGATGTGGAAGACCCAGCATCCCGGCGGAGCGCGGGAGATCAACGCCCTCCACGTGCCGGTCGACACGCCGATCAAGCTGGTAATGACCAGCCAGGACGTCATCCATTCCTTCGCCGTCCCGGCCTTCCGCATCAAGCAGGACGTCCTGCCCGATCGCCTCACCGCCACCTGGTTCGAGGCCAACAAGGTCGGGACGTATCACCTGTTCTGCACCGAATATTGCGGGACCGACCACAGCCGGATGATCGGGGAGATCGTCGTCCTGTCGAAGCAGGACTACCCGGCCTGGCTTGCGCGCCAGCCGCAGGGCGAGGATCTGACCGCGCAGGGCGCCCGGCTGTTCCGGGAGCTCGGCTGCTCCAGCTGCCACGGCGCCGGATCGAAGGTCGCGGCGCCGTCGCTCGATCGGCTCTGGGGCGCCACGCGCCAGCTCGCGGACGGGCGCTCGGCGGTGGTCGATGAGGATTACGTCCGGGCTGCGATCCTCGCTCCGCAGGAGCACGCGGGCCCGGGGCGCGTGGCCGAGATGCCGAGCTTTGCCGGAAAAGTCTCCGCCGAGGAGCTCAGCGCGCTCACCTCCTATCTGAAGTCGCTTTCGCAAGGACGGAGCTCGGCCCGATGACGGCGATCGATCTCGAGCGCGCGGCGAACGCGTCTCTGGCTCCGCGGCTGGCGAGCTACCTCACCGAGGGGACGACCGTCCGCTCGTGGCTGCTGACCACCGACCACAAGCGCATCGCGCTGCTCTACTTCGCCTCGATAACGGTATTCTTCTTCGTCGGCGGCGCGGCCGCAGTCGGCATCCGGCTCGAGCTGTTCACGCCGCGCGCCGACTTCTTCTCGTCCGACACCTACAACCGGCTGTTCACTATGCATGGCGTGGTGATGGTCTGGTTCTTCCTGGTGCCGTCGATCCCCGCGACTCTCGGCAACTTCCTGCTGCCGCTGATGATCGGCGCCCACGAGGTGGCTTTTCCGAAGCTCAACCTCGTCTCCTGGTATCTCTACATCGGCGGCGGCCTGTTCACGGTGCTGTGCCTGTTCCTCGGAGGCGTCGACACCGGCTGGACCTTCTACACGCCGTTCTCGACGATGTTCTCGAACTCCTATGTGCTGCTGGCGGCGCTTGGGGTCTTCGTCGTCGGATTCTCGTCCATCGCGACCGGCGTCAACTTCATCGCGACCGTCCATCTGATGCGCGCCGAGGGCATGACCTGGATGCGCCTGCCG
This sequence comes from Hansschlegelia sp., assembly GCF_035538955.1. NCBI lineage: Bacteria > Pseudomonadati > Pseudomonadota > Alphaproteobacteria > Hyphomicrobiales > Methylopilaceae > Hansschlegelia > Hansschlegelia sp. Next base: position 159,987 of record NZ_DATLJK010000016.1, on the reverse strand, counting down.
CTGTTCGTGTGGGCGATGTACGCCACGAGCCTCGTCATGGCGCTCGCGACGCCGGTGCTCGCCATGGCGCTGCTGCTGATCATCGCGGAGCGCGGCCTCGGCATCCCGATCTTCGATCCGACGGTCGGCGGCGACCCGCTGCTGTTCCAGCACCTGTTCTGGTTCTACAGCCACCCGGCGGTCTACATCATGATCCTGCCGGCCATGGGCGTGGTCTCGGAGATCATCGCCTGCGAAGCGCGCAGGCGGATATTCGGCTACCAGGCGATGGTCTACGCGATGCTGGTCATCGCGGTGCTCGGCTTCCTCGTCTGGGGCCACCACATGTTCGTGTCGGGCCAGTCGCCGCTGGCGAGCATGATCTTCTCGTTCCTGTCCTTCGTGATCGCGGTGCCGTCCGCCATCAAGGTGTTCAACTGGACCGGCACGCTCTATCGCGGCCAGATCCGCTTCTCGGCGCCGATGCTCTATGCGCTCGGCTTCGTCGGGCTGTTCACGCTGGGCGGGCTCACGGGGCTGATGCTGGCCGCCGTGCCGGTCGACGTGCATGTCAGCGACACCTACTTCGTTGTCGCCCATTTCCACTACATCATGGTGGGCGGCGCGGTGTCGGCCTTCTTCGGCGGCCTGCACTTCTGGTGGCCGAAGATCACCGGCCGGATGTATTCGGAAGTGTTCGCCCGTTTCGCCGCGGTCGCGCTGTTCTTCGGCTTCAACTTCACCTTCTTCCCGCAGTTCATCGTCGGCTATCTGGGGATGCCGCGGCGCTATCATGAGTACGTCCCGGAGTTCCAGGTCTGGAACGTCATGTCGTCGACGGGCGCGGTGACGCTCGCGATCGCCTACCTCATGCCGCTCGTCTATCTCGGCTGGTCGCTGCTCTACGGTGAGCGCGCTTCGGCCAATCCACACGATGCGACCGGTCTCGAGTGGAGCACAGCCTCGCCGCCGCCGGCCCACAATTTTCTGACGCCTCCCAGGGTCGACGCCGAGCCTTACGCCTATCACGATGACGCCAAGGCGCCCGGCTACGAGAACAAGGCCGAGCACCCGCAGAGAGCCGGCGCATGAGCCGGCCCGCCGCCATCCTGAACGCGCCATGGGACGACCAGGCGCGCCAGCGCGAGGCGATGCGCTTCGGCGTCTGGCTGTTTCTTGCCGGGGAGATCCTGTTCTTTGGCGGCCTGCTGCTTGTCTACGCCGTCGCGCGCTACGTCGATCCTGAGGGCTCTCTCGCGGGAGCGCGCGAGACCGACGCGGCCTATGGCTTCGCCAACACCATCATCCTGCTGACGAGCTCCTGCGCCATGACGATCGCGGAGCGCGCCGCAAAGCAGGGCTTGGAGCGGGTCGCGTCAGCCGGGCTCTGGATCGCCTTCACGCTCGGCGCCGCCTTCCTTGCGGTGAAGGGCTTCGAATATCGCCAGGACCTCCAGGAGAACCTGTTTCCTTCGGGCCGCGCGTTCCGGCTCGATCAGGCGGGCGCGGCCCGGTTCTGGGCGTTCTACTGGGTCGCGACCCTCGTTCACATGGCGCACCTGATCGCGGGGCTCGGCTTGATCGGCCGTCTCATCGCGCTCGGCAGACTTGAGCGCGGCGTCGGACGCCGGTGGATGGCGGTCGAGGTGACGAGCTTCTACTGGCACTTTGTCGACGCGATCTGGATCATCCTGTTTCCGCTCCTCTACCTCGCGGGTAAGGGCGGATGACGAAAGAACAGAAGCGCTACGTGGTGCGCGCTCCGCTGATCGGCCTTGCGGCGCTGATCGGCCTCGTCAGCCTGAGCGCCGGCTGGGCCTATGCGCCGTTCGCGCCGGCCAAACTCGAGGTCTCGCTCGCCTGCGCCGCCTTGATGCTGGCGGTGGTGCTTGTGGTTTTCATGGAGTTCCGTCGCGCCGGCGCGCTGGTGCGGGTGACGGCGCTCGCAGGCTGCGTCTGGCTCAGCTTTCTGTTCCTGCAGACGCTCGGCGAGATCGCCAGCCGCTGAGCGCTCGGCCGCGATAGTGCGGCGCGGAACCAGTCCGCCGATCCAGCGCTTGCATGGGATGCGTATGACCGTCGGGGGACGGCGCAGGAAAGGCATCCCCATTGACCACCGCGTACCTCAACCGCATCGCCACGGCGACGCCGCCGAATGACGTGCACGAGGCCTTTGTCGCTTTCGCCGAGCGCCAGCTAACCGACCCTCGGGTCAACCGCATGTTCCGCCGGATGGCGGAGCGCAGCCAGATCGAGCATCGCTGGTCCTCGCTCGCGCCCAGTCACAACGGCGCGCCCGGGATGATCGATCGCGACGGCTTCTACAGGTCCGGCCGCTTCCCCTCGACGGGCGAGCGCATGCGCCGATACGAGACCGTCGCGCCCGATCTGGCGGCGCAGGCATTTGAACGGCTTGATCTCGGCGACGAGGCGGGTCGGTTGACCCACTTGATCACCGTCTCCTGCACCGGCCTGTCCGCGCCTGGCGTCGACTTCGACCTGATCGCCCGCTTCGGCCTCGATCCCTCCATCGAGCGCACCACGGTCGGCTTCATGGGCTGCTACGCCGCGATCAACGGCCTGAAGCTCGCGCGCCACATCGTGCGGTCCGAGCCGCAGTCGCGCGTCGCGGTGGTCTGCCTCGAGCTCTGCACGCTGCACCTCAACGAGAGCTCCAGCCTGGAGCAGCTGCTCTGCTTCCTGGTGTTCGGCGACGGCTGCGCCGCCGCGATCGTGAGCGCCGATCCGGTCGGCGTGTCGATCGACGGCTTCCATGCCGCGATGGCGCCCGGCACGGCGGACGAGATGCGGTGGAACATCGGCGACCTCGGCTTCGACATGTTCCTGTCTGGCCAGGTGCCGATCGAGCTCGGGCGGACCCTCCGGCTCGGCGCGGAGACGATCCTGGCGGGCCGCGCCATCGAAGACGTCGGCCTGTGGGCGGTGCATCCCGGCGGACGCTCGGTGCTCGACGCCGTCCAGGCGGGGCTCCAGCTCAGGCCCGAGGCGCTGGCGGCCTCCCGCGAGGTCCTGCGCGCCCACGGCAACATGTCGTCGGCCACGATCCTGTTCGTGCTCGCCGATCTGATGCGCGACGCGGCGCCGGGCCAGAGCGGCTGCGCGATGGCGTTCGGCCCGGGCCTCGTCGCCGAGACCATGACGTTCCGGACAGCCGCGCAGTGACCGCCTTCAGCGCCGTCGCGCGCTCCGACGCGCGCGAGCTCATGGACGAGGATTCCTCTGATTTCGAGACGTTCCGCGGCTGTCTGGTCGACCTCGCCCGGATCAACCGGCTGTCGCTCGGTTACCGGCCGACCGTCGCCTTCCTCGACCGGCTGCGGCGTGAGCGGCGGCTTCCCCAGGGACGTCCGCTCAGGATTCTCGATGTCGGCTGCGGCTATGGCGACACGCTGCGGGCGGTCGACGCCTGGGCGAGGCGGGTCGGCGCGCCCGTCGCTCTGCTGGGCATCGACCGCAACCCCTGGGCGGAGCGCGCGGCGCGGGCTGCGACTGAGCCGGCCGCGCCGATCGCCTTCCGGACCGTCGACCTGTTCGACTTCCGCCCGGACGGTCCGATCGACGTCGTGCTGAGCGCGCTCTTCGCCCACCACCTGGATGATCGGGAGCTGACGCGTTTCCTGCGCTGGCAGGAGAAGGTCGCCGGCGTCGGCTGGCATCTCAACGACCTGCGACGCAGCCGCCTTGCCTTCCACGGGTTTCGAGCGGCCTCGGCGGCGCTGCGGATGCATCGCTTCGTCCGACATGACGGCCCGGTGTCGTTCGCGCGCGCTTTCGTCAAGGACGACTGGCGGCGCGCGCTCGGCGCCGCAGGCGTGCCGGAGGGCGCAGCCAGGATCGCGCGTCAGGCGCCGTTCCGTCTCTGCGTCTCACGCGTCAAACCATGAGCGGCGAGTCGCATGACACGCTGATCGTCGGCGGTGGGCCGGCGGGGTCGGCGCTCGCCGCGGAGCTTGCCGGCGCCGGGCGCGACGTCGTGCTGGTGGAGCGCGAGCGCGGGCCGCATCACAAGGTCTGCGGCGAGTTCCTGAGCGCGCCGGCGCTCGCGATGCTGGCCCGCCTCGGCGTCGACGTGGCGGCGCTCGGCGCGGTCCCGGTCCACCGGATCGGCGTCTCCCGCGGCCGGTGGCGGATGGAGCGGCCATTGCCCTTCCGGGCGATGAGCCTGTCCCGGCGGGCGCTCGACGAGGCGCTGCTCGGGCGCGCCGAGGCGGCGGGCGCGCGAGTCCTGCGCGGAACGCCGGTGCGGGAGCTGACGCTCGTCGACGGCTGCTGGCGAGCCCGCCTCTCCGAACGCTCGATCCTCGCGCGGCGCGCCGTGCTGGCGACCGGCAAGCACGAGCTTCGCGGCCACGCCCGGCCGCCGGGCCGGCAGGACGACCTGATCGGCTTCAAGATGCACTACCGGCTGGCTGCGGCGGCGCAGGGACAACTCGACGGCCGGGTCGAGATCGCGCTGTTTCCCGGCGGATACGCCGGTCTCGAACCGATCGAAGACGGTCGCGCCAATCTTTGCCTCGTGCTGACGCGCGACGCGTTCTTGCAGGCCGGCGGAAACTGGGATGCGACCTTCGGTCTGGTTCGCGCGTCGTCTTCTGTCTTCGGTTCGTCGCTCGACGGCGCCGAGCCGCTGTTCGACCGCCCGCTCGCCATCTCCCGCATTCCGTATGGCCTGGTGCGCCGTTCCACCGAGGGCCTTTGGCTCGTCGGCGATCAGGCGGCGGTCATCCCGTCCCTTGCCGGCGAAGGCATGTCGTTCGCCCTGCACGGCGCGCGCGCCGCCGCGCGTTGCATGCTGGCGGACGGCGCCGCGGCCGAGTTCCAGGCGTCGCTGGCGGCGGACGTTTCCCGGCAGATCGGGCTCGCGACCGCTATCTCGCGCCTGGTCGTGCGCCCTTGGGCGCAGCGGCTCGCGCCGCTGTTCGCGCCCGCGCTCGTGACGCAGATCGCCGGGGCGACCCGCCTGAGGCTCGGACGGCCTCAGACCGGCCCGAGAAACATCCGGTACGCCGCGTTCCCGGACTCATCCTCATAGGGGTAGCCGAGGCTCGCGATCTTCTCCTCGAAGCGCGGCCGGTCGGCGTCGGGAACCTGAAGCCCAACCAGCACCCGTCCATAATCCGCGCCATGGTTGCGGTAGTGGAACAGGGTGATGCTCCAGTCCGAGCCCACCGCCTCGAGAAACCTCAGGAGCGCGCCGGGCCGCTCGGGGAATTCGAACCGGAGCACGATCTCGTCCGAGATGCCCTGCCGACGGCCGCCGACCATGTAGCGGATGTGCAGCTTGGCGATCTCGTCGGCGCTGATGTCCAGCACCGAATAGCCAGCGGCTTCCATGCCGGCGATCAGCCCCGGCTTCTCGCGAACCGCGTCCGTGAGCTTGAGCCCCACGAACACATGGGCCTCCGAGCCGGAGGCGTAGCGGTAATTGAACTCGGTGATGGTTCGGCCGCCGATCATCTCGATGAAGCGGCGGTAGCTGCCGCGCTTCTCGGGGATCGTGACGGCGAGCAGCATCTCGCGCGCCTCGCCGACCTCGGCGCGCTCGGCGACGTGCCGAAGGCGGTCGAAATTCATGTTCGCGCCGCTGTTGATCGCGACCAGCGCGCCGCGCGCCGGGCGGCCGCGCGCCGCGTAAGCCTTCAGGCCGGCGAGCGACAGCGCGCCCGCGGGCTCGGCCAAAACGCGCGTGTCTTCGAAAATGTCCTTCACCGCGGCGCACATCTCGTCGGTGTCGGCGGTCAGCACGCCGTCCAGCAGTTCGCGGCAGATCCGGAACGTCTCCTCGCCAGCCTGGCGGACCGCGACGCCGTCGGCGAACAGCCCGACGCGCGGCAGCACGACGCGCCGGTCAGCCTCGAGCGCCGCCTTCATGGAGGCCGCGTCGGCGGGCTCGACGCCGATGACCTTCACGTGCGGCCTGAGATATTTGACGTAGGAGGCGACGCCCGCCGCCAGCCCGCCGCCGCCGATCGGCACGAACAGCGCCTCGATCGGCCCCGGATGGTCCTGCAGGATCTCGACCCCGATCGTGCCCTGGCCGGCGATCACATGCGGATCGTCATAAGGGTGGATGAAGGTCATGCCGCGCTCTGCGCCCAGCATGTGGGCGAACGCATAGGCGTCGTCGAACGTGTCGCCGTGCAGCAGAACCTCGCCGCCGAGGTGCCGCACGGAGTCGATCTTGATGAGCGGCGTCGTCACCGGCATCACGATCAGCGCTTCGACGCCCAGCCGCTGCGCGGACAGCGCCACCCCTTGGGCGTGATTGCCCGCGGAGGCGCACACCACCCCGGCGCGGCGCTCCTCGTCCGACAGCCGCGCGATCCGGTTGTAGGCCCCCCGGATCTTGAACGAGAACACCGGCTGCATGTCCTCGCGCTTCAGCAGGACGTCCCGGCCGAGCCGGGCGCTGAGGCGGGTCATGCGGTCGAGCGGGGTGTGCGCCGCGACGTCGTAGACGCGGGCGTCCAGGATTTCGCGAACGTAATCCATCCGGCTGCTCCCTGGGGCCGGCCGGCGCGCCCCTGCGGAAATCCGACCGTGATCCGCGCCAAACCTGTGGCCGGACAAGGGCTCTAGGCGAGGAGGAGGAGCTTGCGCAAGCAAGCTGTCCGGCTCAGTCGGCGGCGGCCCGCGCAGCCGCAAGCGGAGTTCCGCGCTGGGTCACCACCAGCGCCACCCCCGACAGCACCAGCACCAGCGCTGCGACCGCCTTCGGGGTGATCGGCTCGCCGAGGATCGGCGCTGCGGCCAGAACGCCGATCAGCGGCACGAGCAGCGACCCGGTGGCGGCCGTCGACGGCGAGAGCCGGCGGATGGCGGCGAACCAGGCGAGATAGCAGAGCCCCATCGGCACGGCGGTCATGTAGAGCCAGGACGCGACGCCGACAGCGCTGAGGCCGCCAAACCGCGGGTGCTCGAACGCCAGGCTGAGCGCGATCATCGGGGCGCTGCCGAGCGCGACCTGCCAGGCGGTGTTGGCGATCGGGGGCAGCGGGGCCGCGCCGCGTCCCGTCACGGTTCCCATGGCGAACAGCACGGCGCCAGCGAGCGCGATGGCGACGCCCGGCAGCTTCGCCGCGTCGAGCGCCGCGAGGCTGTCGCCGAACAAGATCAGCGTGCCGGCGAGGCACAGCACGAGCGCCGCCGCCGAACGCAGGCTCGGGCGGACGCCCAGCACCGGCCAGGCGAGCAGCACCGCCCAGACGGGCATGGTGTAGACCAGCAGCGCCGCCTCGCCGGCCTTGAGCCAGAGCAGCGCGAGCGTCGAAAAGCCCATGAAGGCGAAGACGTTGGTGAAAGCCGCCCAGGCGAGCCGGGCGCGCCCGCCGCGCGGTACCGCGAGCCGCTCGCCCTTCGCCATGGCGAGCGCGGCCAGAACCGCCGCGGCGGCGAGCCCCGCCGATCCGCGCGCGAACAAGGGCGGCCATTCCTGCAGCAGCAGCTTGACGATGGGCCAGTTGAGGCCCCAGCCGACGGTCGCGACCAGCAGGCACGCGACGCCCGCGCGGTCGATGCGCGCGGGCGTCAAGCCCGTCGGCGCGGCCTCAGCGGCCGGCGCTGCGGTAGCGCGCGATCCTGTCATGGAGACCTTCCGGCATGACCGAGCGGACGAGGTCGGCCATGTCGGCGTCGCGCGTGTCCGCGCCCGTGAGCGCCAGAAGGCGTTCCGCCGCCGAGGTCGGCAGGCCCTGATGCGACGCCGCGATCTTTTCGGCCGCGGCCTCGAGCTCCGAGCGCTCCACCAGATGGGTCAGCAGGCCGAGGCTCAAGGCCTCCTCGGCCCCGATCGTCCGGTTCTCGAGCAGGATCGCGCGCGCCGCGTCCTGGCCGACGACGCGCGCCAGATGGCGCGTGCCGAGCGCCACGCCGAAGCGGAAGCCCGGGAAGCGGAACTTGGCCTCGCGTGAGCCGATCCGGTAGGCGCAGGACGCCGCGAGATCGGCCCCTGCGCCGAACGCCGCGCCGCCGACCAGCGCGATGGTGACGACCGGCGCATAGCGCACGGCTTGCAGCAGGGTCTCGATCCGCACGAAGCGCAGCAGCAGGTCGCCCTGGCTCTGCTCTTCGATCCCGGTGAAGTCGAAGCCGCCGCAGAACGCCTTGCCCTCGCCCGTGAAGGCGACGGGCGCGCCGCCCTGGGCGGCCGCCTCGAACTCCGCAAGCAGCGCGTCGACAGTCGCGGCGTCGAGCGCGTTGGCCTTTTCGGGCCGGTCGATCGTCAGCGTGCGGAACGCGCCCGCGGCGGCGGAGCCGACCCTCACAGGGCCTTGGCGTAGCGGCGTTCCGTCCATTCGCTCATCACCTCGTCATTGTGCTCGCCGAGCCGCGGGGGCGTCCGCGTGATCTCGAACTCGTAGTCCGTCAGCGCGATCGGGAAACCGACCGTTTTGGCCTCCGCGCCGTTCGGCATGGTGACCGGCTGCACCCAGCCCATTTCATCGACATGCGGATCGGAAAGGATCTCGGCGAAGTCGTTGATCGGCGCGCAGGGCACGCCCCTGGCGTCGAAGTCCGCGAGCCATTCGGCGGCCGTTCGGGTCGCGAAGATCGGCCCGAGGATCTCGGCGAGCTCGTTCTGGTTCTGCGCCCGCAGCGACTGCGTGGTGAAGCGCGGATCGTCCGGCAGGTCGGGGCGGCCGACGATCGCGCAGGTGTCGCGCCACAGCTTGTCATTGCCGGCCGCGATGGTGAACGGCTTGTCGGAGGCCTGGAACCCCGCATAGGGCGCGTTGCGCGGATGCGCCGAGCCGAGCCGGCGCGGGGCGACGCCGGTGCCGAAATACTCGCTCGTCTGCAGCGCCGAGATGCCCAGCAGCGAGCCGAGGATCGAGCAGTCGACATGCGCGCCCTTGCCGGTGTCGCGCGCCCGCATCACGGCCGCGAGGATCACATAGCCGGCGTAGAGTCCGGTCGCGAAGTCGCCCACCGGCACGCCGCATTTGACCGGCGGCCGGCCTTCCTCCCCGGTCACGCTCATCAGGCCGCTCATCGCCTGGGCGGTGACGTCGAAGGCGCCTTTTTGCGAATAGGGGCCGCTCTGGCCGTAACCGGTGATCGAGCAGTAGACCAGACGCGGATTGCGCGCCTTGAGCTGGTCGTAGCCGAGCCCCGCCCGCTTCAGGGCGCCGGGGCGGAAATTCTCGATGAAGACGTCGGCGTTCTCGACCAGGGCATAGAGCTTGGCGAGATCGTCCTTGTTCTTGATGTCGAGCGCGATCGACCGCTTGTTGCGGTTGAGCGAAGTGAAATTGCCGCTGAACTCGCCCTCGCCTTCATGGCCGGCGTGCAGCGGCGGCCAGCCGCGCATGCCGTCGCCGCCATCCGGACGCTCGACCTTCACCACGTCGGCGCCGAGATCGGCGAGCAGCATGCCGGTGAACGGACCCGCCGCGATCTGCGCGAATTCGAGCACCCGCAGCCCCTCGAGAGGTCTTACGGACGCTGCGCCGTTCATGCTCATGCCACCAGCCTTTCGCCTTCCAGCGCCGCATAGGCGCCGCGATGATAGAGCAGCGGTTCGCCGCCATGCACATGCACCTTGGCGACCTCGCCAATGATGATGGTGTGATCGCCGCCCTGGCAGATCTCCGAGAGGCTGCATTCCGCCGCCGCGAGCACGCCGTCAAGCAGCGGGCTGCCGAATTCGCCGATCGTGTAGCTGACCGTCTCGAACTTGTTCGGCTGCTTGGAGGCGAAGATCCGGGAAATCTCCGTCTGCTCGCGGGCCAGGAAGTGCAGCCCGAAATGGCCGCTCGCGAGCAGCGCGCCGAGCGTGTTCGACTTGTGGTCGAGGCAGATCAGGAACAGCGGCGGATCGAGCGAAAGCGACGTCACCGCGTTGATGGTGACGCCGCAGAGCTCGCCCTCGGGGCTCTGCGTGGTGACCACCGCGACGCCGGTCGCGAAATGGCCGGCGAAGGCGCGCAGTTCATTCGTGGTGATCTGAGCGGAGACGCACATTTGGGATGAACCTCCCGGAAACGGCACTGCGGAACGTGGGGTGTGAAGGCGCGTCAGGCGGCGGCGGCGAGCGGACCGTCGAGCCGCAGGCCGGCCTGCCGCATGAGGGGCAGCACGCGCTCGCCGAAGAACTTCAGGTCCGGCAGGAAGTCGTAGAAATTGACCTGAACGCCGTCGATCCCGGCGGCCTTGAGGCGCTTGAAGCCGTCGACGACCTGTTCGGGCGTGCCGACGATGTGGACGTTGCCGCCGATCGTCCACTGCTCCTTCGTGGCCGCCTTCCAGGACGCCTGATCGCCGCCCGCGAAGGTCTGGTAGAAGTTCTGCGCCGCTACCGGATCCGCGTTCTCGAGGATCGCATTGTACTGCGCCCAGGCCTCGGCTTCCGTCTCGCGGCAGATGACGTGCGGGTTGATCAGCGTGCGGACGTCGCGGCCGATCTCCTGCGCCGCCGTCTTGATCTTGGCGACATGCGCCGGCAGCGCCTCGCAGGCCTTGTCCAGATTGGCGCCGGCCGGGCTCGTCACGAAGATCAGATCGGAATGCTTGACCGCGTAGGCGAGGCCCGCGCCCGAGGACGAGGCGTTCACCAGCAGGCATTTGCCGCCGGCCGGCTTCGGCGCGATGAAGGCGTCCTTCATCTTCCAGAAGCGGCCGTCGATCGTGAGGTTCTCGTCCTCGGACCAGAGCCGCTCCATCATGGTCACGAACTCGTCCGCCATCACGTAGCGGTGGTCGTGCTCGATCGGCTCGAGCCCGAACATCTCGAACTCGCTCTTCTTGTAGCCGGTGACCATGTTGAGGCCCCAGCGGCCGCCGCTCATCTCCGAGATGGTGGCGCCGAACTTGGCGAGGTGCAGCGGGTGCCAGCCGTAGAGGATGTGCACAGTCGAGACGAGCAGAATGCGCTTGGTCAGCGCCGCGAGCCCCGCCGTCACGAGCAGCGGGTCGGTCGCCTTCTCGCGGAACTTCATCTCGCCGCCATAGCCGCCCTTCCCCATCCACTGGGCAAGGCCGAACACCAGGTCGAAGCCCAGCCGCTCCGCCTCGAGGGTGCAGCGGGCGTTGTAGTCGAAGGTCCAGGAGGTCTCGCGCGGCGCGCGGGACGGGCTCCAGGCGCCCGACTGGATCGGCAGGAACAGGCCGAGCATCAGCGGATTGCGCTTGGCGGCCTCGAGCGGCGACAGGGCGGCGTCGTCGCCTCCGTGGATTCGATCGAGCATGGTGCGCTCTCCCATCTGTTTAGCCCGGAGTTGCTCCCCGGCGCCGATCTGTCTGACGCCGTCGGCAAGGCGCGCCGGCTCGTCTGATCAGCATGGTAGGCTTCGTCTTTTTCGATTGAAAACGATTGTTTTCGATTAGGTTTCTTCGATTAATTCGATACGCGACCACGCTGTCGCTGACGCCGCACGGCCGGCGAGTCGCCTCGCCGGCCGCCGTTTCGTAGCCTCCGTGGGCGAACGGAGGCTACGAGGTCGCCGTGACGGGCGTGCGCGTCACCGGCGCGGCCGTCGTCGCCGCGTCTCCGCGGGCCCATCCCTCATTGGTGGCGTAGTCGGTCTTCGAGCGATCCTTGAGGCACAAGGCCGAGACCAGGCTGATCGCCGCGATCACCGCCAGGTAGGCGCTGATGGCCGTCGAGGTGCCGTAGGTGTGCAGCAGATAGGCGCAGATCAGCGGCGCCGGGCCGCCGGACGTCAGCGACGCGAGGTGGTAGCCGATCGAGGAGCCCGAATAGCGCACGTTCGGCGGGAAGCTCTCCGTCGTGAAGGCGGCGAGCGGCGCCCACTGCATGTCGTGGATCGGGATCGAGATCACGATCGCGAGGACGACGAGCGCCGGGATCTTGGTGTCCAGCATCCAGAAATATGGGAACGCGAAGGCCAGCATCGTGGCCGCCCCGATCACGTACATCCGCTTGCGGCCGATCTTGTCGGACGCCCAGCCGAAGAACGGGTTGGCGAACAAAGAGAACACGCAGGCGACGAGCACGCAGTTGAACAGGAACTGCTTTTCGAAACCCAGGTTCTTTGTGCCGTAGGACAACAGGAAGGTCGTGAAGATCACGAACGGGGCCTGCTGGCCGGTGCGGATCAGGCAGGTGAGCAGGATCTGCTTCCAGTAGCCGCGGACCGCTTCCATCACGGGCGCGCGCGACAGCTTCTTTTCGTCCTGCAGCCGCTTGAAGACCGGCGTCTCCAGCACGCCGAGGCGGATGTAGAGCCCGACGCCGATCAGCAGCGCGCTGATCAGGAACGGAATGCGCCAACCGATGGCCTCGAACCAGGCGGCGTCGCCGAACTGCGCGGTGAGGGTGAGCGCGCCCACCGCCATCAGCATGCCCAGAGGCGAGCCGAACTGCGGCCAGCTGGCCGCCAGGCCGCGGCTCTTGTTGAACTTCGACCACTCGGTCGCGACCGCGACCGCGCCGCCCCATTCGCCGCCGACGCCGATGCCCTGCAGGACGCGCAGGACCACGAGGCCGACCGCGCCCCAGACGCCGATCGATTCGTAAGTCGGCAGAAGGCCGATGAAGACAGTGCTCACGCCCATCAGCAGCAGCGTCACCACCAGGGTCGTCTTGCGGCCGATGCGGTCGCCATAATGGCCGAAGATCAGCGCGCCGAGCGGGCGCGCCACGAAGCCGACGAACATGGTCGAGAACGACAGCAGCGTCGCCGCATACGGATCGCTGGACGGGAAATACAGCTTGCCGAACACAAGCGCCGCGGCCAGTCCGTAGAGATAGAAGTCGTACCACTCGATCATCGTGCCGACGGTCGAGGCGATTACGGCGCGCCGGGCGTGGCGCGCGGTGTCGGCGTCGCTCAACGCCGACGTCCCCTGATGAGACGCCATCCAGTCCTCCTCACGTCCCTCCCCGGGACTATGGTGTCCACGTCGCCGAAGCCTGGATCTCCTGCGTCCCCGCTGTTCCGGATGACGCATCCCGACCCGGCGCCCGGTTTCCCCCGAGGGAATGATCCGGCGCCGGAGACGGCTGGAGCCCTGACGGGCGTTCTTTTTTGTTTGAGATCGCGAGGTCGGACCTCCCGATCTGCACAAACCTTATGGTCCGAAAAATCCGATTGAAACCGATAGTTTCCGATCGATAGACTTCGGGATATTCGATGGTCGAGCGGCCTATCCATGAATTTCCGCCAGCTTCAGACGTTTCTGGAAATCGTCCGGCTGGGCAGCTTCGCGGCCGCCGCGGGCAAGCTCAACGCCACCCAGTCCACCGTCTCGGCCCGCATCCAGGAGCTCGAGCAGGACCTCAGCGTCCAGCTGTTCGATCGCAGCCAGCGTAAGGCGACGCTCACCGCCAAGGGCCGCGAGCTGGTGAGCTACGCCGAGCGCGCGCTCGCGCTGCAGGCCGAGATCCGCGAGCAGATCGGCGCCCGCGAGGCGCTTTCGGGTGTGGTGCGGGTCGGGGTCGCCGAACTGGTCGCGATGACCTGGCTGCCCGATCTCGCCGCGCGGCTGCACCGGCTCTACCCGCGGATCACGCTTGAGCTCGACATCTCGCTGACCGCGCCGCTGCGCCAGCGCCTGCAGGCCGGCGAGCTCGACGTCGCCCTGATCCCCGGTCGCTCCTTCGAGCCCGGCCTCGTCACGCGGCCTCTCGGGGCGGTCGGGTTCTGCTGGATGGCCGGGCGCAGTCTCGCGCTGCCGGACCGGCCGCTCGAAGCCTCCGACTTCAAGTCGCTGCGCATTCTCTCGCTCGGCGAGAACTCGGTGCATTTCGAGACCGTGTCGTCGTGGCTCGCCGCGAGCGGCTCGACCCAGCGCCCGGATCTCTGCAACAGCATGACCGTGCTCTCGATCCTGACCGCCGCTGGCGTCGGGATCAGTCTCCTGCCGCCGTCCTGCTACCGCAACGAACTCGCGGACGGCACGCTGCGCATCCTGCCAAGCCGCCCGCAGCCGCCGCTGATGCCGTTCGCCGCCGTCTACAAGACGCGGCGGCTCACGACCCTGCAGCAGCTGGTGGCCGAGACGGCGGTAGAAGTCAGCACCTTTGGCGACGACGCGACGGCCGAACTCTGACCGGGCGGTCCGGCGCGACCGGACGGCGGGGCGCGCCTCGCCTGCGGTCGTGCTATGGGCGAACCTCCGTCCTCCAGAGCGAACCGCCCCATGTCCTCCGCCGACGTCTCCTACGCGCCGCTGATTCCGGTCCCGGCGGAACGCCGCGTGTTCGCGGCGCGCGACGCCTTCGCGCTGTGGTTCTCGCTCGGGCTCGGTCTGCTCGTGCTGCAGGCCGGCTCGCTTCTGGTTCCGGCGCTCAGCCTTGGTCAGGCGCTCGCGGCCGTCGTCTGCGGCACCCTGGTCGGGGTGCTGCCGCTCGCGCTCGCCGGGATGATCGGCGCCGAGACCGGTCTTGCCGCCATGGCCACGCTGCGGCCGTCGCTCGGGCTGCGCGGCGCGGCGATCCCGGCAGTGCTGAACGTGATCCAGCTGGTCGGCTGGGGCGCCTTCGAGATCATCGTGATGGCCGACGCCGCCGACACCCTGACCAGGGGCCTGATCGGCGTCTCCTCGCCTGTCGTCTGGACCCTGCTGTTCGGTGGGCTGGCGACCGCGATCGCGGCCGGTGGGCCGGTGTCTTTCGTGCGCCGCTTCCTGCGCGAATGGGGTCTTTACCTGATCCTCGCCGCCTCGGCCTGGCTGACCTATGCGCTGCTCGCCCGGCAGGACCTCGCCGCGCTGTTCGCCCGCCCCGGACAGGGCGGCATGGGTTTCGGCGCGGCCGTCGATCTGGTCGCGGCGATGCCGCTCTCCTGGCTGCCGGTGATCGCGGATTACGGGCGCTTCCACCGCTCGGCGGAGGGCGCGTTCCGCGGCTCGGCGCTCGGCTACTTCGTCGGCAATGTCTGGTTTTACGGGCTCGGCGCCACCTATGCGCTGGTCTCCGGCGGCGAGGCCTCGATCGCGACCACGCTGGCGCTGGCCGGCGGCGGCTTCGCGCTGCTGCTGATCCTGCTCGACGAGACCGACAACGCCTTTGCGGCGGTGCATTCGGCTGCGGTCTCGACCGGCACGCTCACCCGCGTCCCCGTCCGGCGGCTCGCGCTCGGCTTCGGAGCGCTTTGCACGCTGATCGCCCTGTCGCTGCCGCTCACCGAATATGAGGGCTTCCTGCTGCTGATCGGCTCTGTGTTCGCGCCGCTGTTCGGCGTCGTGCTCGCCGACTATTTCGTCGCCCGCCGGCGCCGCATCGACGTCGCGGAGATCGACCGCCGCGGCGGCGCCTACTGGTTCGCCGGCGGGCTGCGGCCTGCGGGCCTCGTCGCCTGGCTCGCCGGCGTCGCGGTCTATCACGGCGTCGGGCATCTGCTGCCCGATCTCGGCGCCACGCTGCCCGCCATGGCGGCCTCCGCGGCGATCTTCCTGCTCGCGACGCGGATGCGGGGCTGAGCGCCCGGCGCCGCCGCGCTCAGTGGCGACGACCGGACGCCAGCTCGTCGCCATAGCGCCACTCCAGCGCCGACTTCACGCCGAGCGTCACCAGGCCAAGGCATGCGAGCAGCGACGCGACCGCGAAGGCGGCGATGAAATTGTAGTCGTTGTAGAGGATCTCGACCTGCAGCGGGACCGTGTTGGTGAGTCCGCGGAGATGGCCTGAGACCACCGAGACGGCGCCGAACTCGCCCATCGCACGGGCGTTGCAGAGCAGCACGCCGTAGAGCAGCGCCCAGCGCACACTGGGCAGCGTCACGCTCCAGAAGGTGCGCCAGCCCCCTGCGCCGAGCGACAGCGCCGCCTCCTCCTCGGCGACCCCCTGCTCCTGCATCAGCGGGATGAGTTCGCGCGCGACGAACGGGAAGGTGACGAAGATCGTCGCCAGCACGATCCCCGGCACGGCGAAGATGATCTGCACCCCGTAGGATTGCAGATAGGAGCCGAAATAGCCGTGCGCGCCGAACAGCAGCACGTAGCACATGCCGGAGACGACCGGGGACACCGAGAACGGCAGGTCGATCAGCGTGACCAGCAGGCTCTTGCCGCGGAAGTCGAACTTCGCCACCGCCCAGGAGGCCGCGAGGCCGAAGACGAGGTTCGCCGGAACCGCGATCGCGGCGACCAGGATCGTCAACTGGATCGCCGACCAGCTGTCCGGATCGTCGAACGCCGCCAGATAGGCCGCGACGCCGCCCCGGAACGCCTCGCGGAACACCGCGAAAAGCGGCAGCGCCAGGAAGAAGGCGAGAAAGCCGAGCGCGAGCGCGATCGCCGCCAGCCGGGCGGCGCGCGACTCCGTGGTGGGCGGCGGCGGCGCGGCCAGGACCGCGGTCTGTTCAGCGGCCATGGCCGAGCCTCCGCCGCGACCACGCCTCGATCAGGTTGACGAACAGCAGGATCGCGAATGACAGCGCGAGCATCGCGGTCGCTATTGCGGTCGCGCCCGCATAGTCGAATTCCTCGAGCCGCATCACGATCAGCAGCGGCGCGATCTCCGAGACATACGGGATGTTGCCGGCGATGAAGATCACCGAGCCGTACTCCCCGACCGCACGGGCGAAGGCGAGCGCGAAGCCGGTGAGCAGCGCGGGCCCGAGGATCGGCAGCACGACGCTCACGATCGTGCGGGCGCGGCCGGCCCCGAGCGTCGCGGCCGCCTCCTCGAGCGCATGGTCGAGATCTGCCAGCACCGGCTGCACGGTCCGCACCACGAAGGGCAGGCCGATGAACACCAGCGCGACGAAGACCCCGAGCTGCGTGTAGGCGATCCTGAACGGGACGAGCGAGCCGACCCAGCCGTTCGGCGCATAGATCGCTGACAGCGCGATGCCGGCGACGGCCGTCGGCAGCGCGAACGGCAGGTCGACCGCGGCGTCGACGAGCCGCCTTCCGGGGAACTCGTAACGCGTCAGCACCCAGGCGAGCAGCAGCCCGAACACGACGTTCAGCGCCGCGGCCGCGAGAGAGAGCCCGAAGCTGAGCTTCAGCGCCGCCAGCGTGCGCGGCTCGAGCGCGATCGCGAACAGCCGCGCCGGGCCGAGCGAGGCGGCCCACAGCACGACCGCCGCGAGCGGCAGCAGGATGACCAGCCCGAGATAGAGCCAGGTGAAGCCATAGGCGAGGCCGAAGCCCGGCAGCGCGCTCGGCGCCCGAAACGGCCGGCGCTTCCGCGCCGAAGCCGCGACGGGCGCCGTCGCGGCCTGCGACCGGAGCTCGCTGGAGGCGATCGCGCTCATGCTCCGGCCGCTGGTTTTCGCCGGCGGCAGGCGGAAACGCCAGGCGACGTCTGGACAAGGCGGGGCATGGCGGCGGCTCCGGTGTGCGCCCTGAAAGCCGCCACGGCACAGTCGGATTGTCAATACTCACTACATCGATTTTGTATTTTGTCGGCTTGGTCGCCTATCTGCGCCGGCCGCAACGGCATGAGCGGATTGCGCAATCGCGGGATGCCTTTCCGCGCCCGCGCCCCAGAACCCTCTGCAAAGCTGCGCCGGACCCGATCGGCGAGCGACCCTGCGGCAAGAGAAGGCGCATGACGGAACAAGCGGCGGCGGACGGCACGATGCGGGCGGCGGTGCTCACCGGCCCGGGTGAGATCAGGATCGAGCAGGTCCCCCTACCTACGCCCGGACCCGGTCAGGTGCGCATCCGGCTCGAAGGCTGCGGGGTCTGCGCCTCCAACCTGACGCCGTGGTCCGGCCCGGAGTGGATGAGCTTCCCGACCAAGCCTGGCGATCTCGGCCATGAGGGCTGGGGGGTGATCGACGCCGTCGGCGACGGCGTCGATGGTCTCGCGGTCGGCCAGCGGGTCGCCGCGCTCTCCTACCGCAGCTACGCCGAGTACGACCTCGCCGAGACTGAAGCGGTGCTGCGGCTCCCGGACGCGCTCGACGGGCAGCCGCTGCCGGGCGAGCCGCTCGGCTGCGCCATGAACATTTTTCGCCGCAGCGAGATCAGCGCGGGGCAGACCGTCGCCATCGTCGGCATCGGCTTCCTGGGCGCGATCCTGACCCGACTCGCGACCGACGCCGGCGCGCGCGTCATCGCGATCTCCCGCCGCCCGTTCTCGCTGGAGGTCGCCCGCCGCATGGGCGCGGCCGAGACCATCGTGATGGATGACCACAACGCGATCATCGAGCGCGTGAAGGCGCTCACCGACGGCGCGTTCTGCGACCGCGTTATCGAGGCGGTGGGGTATCAGTGGCCGCTCGACCTGGCGGCGGAGCTGACCCGCGAGCGCGGCCGGCTGATCGTCGCCGGCTACCACCAGGACGGACCGCGCCAGGTCAATATGTGGCTTTGGAACTGGCGCGGGCTCGACGTGATCAACGCCCATGAGCGCGACCCCAAGGTCTATATGGCGGGCATCCGCGACGCGGTGGACGCGCTCGCCTCAGGCCGGCTCGACCCGCGCGAGCTCTACACGCACAGCTTCCCGCTGGAGCGGCTGGACGAGGCGCTGAACGCCACCCGGGATCGCCCGGACGGGTTCCTCAAGGCTCTGGTGACCTTCGCATGACGCTCGCTTCGCTGGACCGGCCGACGGGCGGCGCCGTGCAAAAGCCGCGCGTGGGATTCCTCGGCGTCGGCTGGATCGGGCTCGACCGGATGAAGGCGATCGTGGGCGCCGGCGCGGCCGAGGTCGCGGCGATCTGCGACCCATCGCCCGAGATGGCCGCCAAGGCGGCCGAACTTGCGCCCGGCGCGGCCCTGGCGGCCGATTTCGACGCGCTGCTCGATCAGGGCCTCGACGGCGTGGTGATCGCGACGCCGAGCTCATTGCACGCCGCCCAATCGATCCGGGCGCTGGAGCGCGGGGCTGCCGTGTTCTGCCAGAAGCCGCTCGGCCGGACCGCCGACGAGGTCCGGGCCGTCGTGGACGCGGCCCGGGCGGCTGATCGCCTGCTCGGCGTCGACCTCTCCTACCGCTTCACCCACGGCATGCAGCGCATCCGGGAACTCGTGCAGGCCGGCGAGCTCGGCCGCGTCTTCGCCGTCGACCTGGTGTTCCACAACGCCTACGGGCCGGACAAGCCGTGGTTCTACGACCAGGCGCAATCGGGCGGCGGCTGCGTGATGGATCTCGGGGTGCACCTCGTCGATCTCGCGCTGTGGACCCTCGGCTTTCCGGCGGCGACGGACATCTCGGCGCGGCTGTTCGCCGGCGGGGAGCGGCTTAGCGCGCATCCGGACCGGGTGGAGGATTTCGCGGAGGCCACCGTCGAGCTCGAGTCCGGCGCGGTGGTGCGGCTCGCCTGTTCGTGGCGGCTCAACGCCGGCCAGGACGCGGTGATCTCCGCGGCCTTCTATGGGACGCA
This sequence comes from Hansschlegelia sp., assembly GCF_035538955.1. Classification (NCBI taxonomy): domain Bacteria; kingdom Pseudomonadati; phylum Pseudomonadota; class Alphaproteobacteria; order Hyphomicrobiales; family Methylopilaceae; genus Hansschlegelia; species Hansschlegelia sp. Next base: position 140,740 of record NZ_DATLJK010000016.1, on the reverse strand, counting down.
GGGAGGCGCCACGATCCGCAATGTCGACGGCTCGTTCTACGACTTCGTCACCGAGCGCTATCGGGGCACCTCCCGGGAGCCGGTCCACCCGCTCGAGAACGACTGGGGCGGCAAGGCGGCGGCCGACTGGGCGCGACGGCTCGCCGCCGGCGAAGGCTTCTCGCCCGAGATCGCGCGCATGGCCGACGCTGCGGAAATCCTCGACCGGATCTACGGCCGTTAGGCCCCGGCCGGGGGCGTCCCGCCGGAGCGCACCAGCGTGATCGGCGGGGCGCCTTCGTCGCCCGGAAACCGCCAGACGGCGAGGAAGCGCAGCACCTCGTCCGCCGGCATCGGCGCGGCGAACAGATAACCCTGCGCCTTGCTGCAGCCCTGCCGCTGCAGGGTTTCGAGTTGCGCGAGGGTTTCCACTCCCTCGGCCGTCACGCTCATGCCGAGGCGGCCGCCGAGCGCCAGGACGGTCTGAACGATGACCTCCGATTCCACCGAACGATGCATGTCGCGCACGAAGGACTGGTCGATCTTGATGAGATCGAACGGGAAGCTGCGCAGATAACTCAGCGAGGCGTAGCCGGTGCCGAAATCGTCGAGCGCGACGCCGATCCCAAGGTCACGCAGGTTGCGCAACGTCATGCCCGCATGGGTCTGCTCGAGCTGAACCGACTCGGTGATCTCCAGGATCAGCCGGCGCGGCGGCAGGTCGGCCGCGTGCAGGGCCGCGTAGGTCTGGGCGAAGACGTCCTGCGTCCGCAACTGCACAGGCGAAAGATTGACCGAGACCTTAACGCTTTCCGGCCAGGTCGCGGCGTGCCGGCAGGCCTCCTCCAGCACCCAATTGCCGAGCCGGCCGATCATTCCGCTCTCCTCGGCGAGCGGAATGAATTCGGAGGGCGGCACGAAGCCGCGGCGCTCGTCCTTCCACCGCAGCAGGGCCTCGAAGCCGACCACCTTGCGGGTCTGAAGGCTGATGATCGGCTGGAAGAACACCGAGAGCCGCTGCTCTTCGACGGCTCGTCTCAGGTCGCTCAGCAGCGACAGGCGCTGCTTGCGCTCGGCGCCGATGTCGTCGGTGTAGGCTCGGATCGCCGTCCGCCCGGCTTCTTTGGCGCGCGACAGCGCCAGGTCGGCATGCGCCAGCAGCTCGGCCGCGCTGTCCGCGTCGCGGCCCGCGATCGCCGTCCCGATGCTGCAGGAGATGCGGATTTCGCCGTCGATCAGCCTTATCTGCCGCGAGAGACGGTCAAGCACGTTCTCGGCGAGCGCCGGAACCTCCAGCCCGTTGCCCTGGTCCGGGTGGATGATCGCAAATTCGTCGCCGCCCAGTCGGGCGAGGAAATCCGCCGGCCCGATCGCGTTCTGGAGGCGCCCCGCGACCGCCCGAAGCGTCTGGTCGCCGGCGGCATGGCCGAGCGCGTCATTGATCTCGCGGAAATGGTCGAGGTCGATGAGCAGGAGCGCGAATTCCTGCTGCGTCTCCCTGCGGGAGGCGAGCAACAGGTCGAGGCGCTCGCGGAAATAGGTCCGGTTGGGCAGCCCCGTGAGCACGTCATGGCGGGCCGCCGCCTGCTCGGCCACGAAGGCCTTGTCGCTGGCGCGGAGCTGCCTGACGCCGAGCAGGCCGGCAGCCGCGATCGTCAGGTTGAGCAGGAGCGCGAGCGCGCCGATGACGCCGGCTTCCCGTCGCCAGCCGGCGAGCGCCGCGTCGCGCGAGACGCTGGCGATGACCGAGAGCGGATATCCGGCGACCGGCGTCGCCGCGGTGATGACCTCGCGTTGCTCCTCGTCGTCGTCCGGCGAGAGGATCGTCGAAGGCTCGAGCCTGCGCGCCTCCTCCTTGCTCGCCAAGCGGGGCGACCGGCGCACCAGCGTGACCCCGTCGTCACGCACCAGATCGATCGCGCTGCGTCCCGGCATAGCGATCGCCGCGAAATTCTGCTCCAGCCTCTCGACCAGGATCATGCCAAGGACGAGCCCGATCAGACTGCCGTCCGAAGCTGAGAGCCGTCTGGCGTAATAGATCGTGCGGGCGCCGTTGCCCCTGCTGCGCACCGGGGCGCTCCAGTAGACCGCCGGCGCTCCAGGCGTCGAGAGCGCGCGAAAGTAGTCGCGGTCCGTGACGGTGACTTCAGGGGCCGGCCATCCGCGAGACGAGCTCAGAAGGCGCCCGTGATTGTCGATGATGGCCATCGCATCGAGCATGCCGAGCGACTGGGTGAGGCCGACGAGGCGATCATGGGTCTCGCGCGTGGACCCGATGCGCCGCAGGTCGTCGGGCGAGCGAACCTGTTCGATCTCGAGCCGCTCGATCAGCCGGTTCTGAACGACGTCTATGCCCTGAAAGATCTGTTCGCTCTGGGAGGCGAGCAGCGTGGAGACATTGCGCAGTCCATCTTGGGCGTTGGCCAGGACCTCCTCGTGCCGCCACGCCAGCAACGCGACGGCCGCCAGGGTCACGCTCGCAGCCATCAGGGCGCCAAGAGCGATGATCAGCTTGGAGCGGCCGCCTGAGCCTGTGTGGGTCGCGCGCATATACCTCCTGCAAGGACAACCGCATCTGAAACAATCGGTTCAAGACGCCGTCACACGGAATGCGACTATCGTTTTCGCAAGATTAAGAGCGGGCCCCGACCGCATCGTTCGCCAGCTGGTCAGACGAAATGCACGAGCAGCAGCCCGCAGGCGGCGCAAGCCAGGAGCGTGCGCGCCATTCCGACCTTGAAATGCAGCATAGCCGCCATGGCGGCCGCCGCCAGCGCGGCGGCGCGCCAGTCGATCGAGGCGAGGACAGGCAGGTCTGGTCCGATCCCATGGATCGTCAGCGGCGTGACCTCGCGGAAGACGACATGCAGGCCGAACCACACCGCAAGGTTCAGGATCACGCCGACCACCGCCGCGGTCACGGCGGAGAGCGCGGCGGCGACGCGGACATTCGCCCGCAGCGCCTCAACGAAGGGCGCGCCGAGAAAAATCCACAGAAAGCAGGGCGCGAAGGTCATCCAACTCGTAAGCAGCGCCCCGAGCGCGCCGGCCACGAGGGGATTGAGCGCACCGGGCGCGCGGTGCGCGGCGATGAAGCCGACGAATTGCAGCACCAGGATCAGCGGACCCGGCGTCGTCTCCGCCAAGCCGAGCCCGTCGGCCATTTCACCGGGCGCGAGCCAGCCGTAAACGCCGACCGCCGCCTGCGCCACATAGGCGAGCGCCGCATAGGCGCCGCCGAACGTCACCACCGCCATGACGCTGAAGAAGGACGCGATCTGCGTCCAGACGCTGTGCGGACCGGCGATGAGCAGCAGCGCCGCCCACGGTCCCAGCCAGACCGGAAGCCCCACAGCCAGAACGCGGAGCGCCCGCCTCAGCGTCGGCTCGGCGTGCGCAAGCTCGCCGCGGTCGAACATCTCGTCCACCACCCCGCGCGACTGCGGAGCGTCTTTTGCGGAGCCGTGACCGCCGGGCCGGAAAAGCTCCGGCGCGCGCCGGGCGCCAATCCATCCGGTCAGCGCCGCGAGCAGGACGATCACCGGGAACGGCAGGCGAAGCACGTAGATGCCGAGGAAGGACAGAGCCGCGATCGTGACCATCGCGCGGTTGCGCAGCGCCCGGCGGCCGATGCGGATCACCGCCTCGACCACAATGGCGAGCACCGCGGCCTTCACGCCGAAGAACGCGGCCTCCACCAGCGGGGCGTCGCTGTACACCGCGTAGGTCACGCTGAGCGCCAGCATCACCAGAGCGCCGGGCAGCACGAACAGCGCGCCGGCGATCAGACCGCCGGCCGTGCGATGCAGCAGCCAGCCGACATAGATGGCGAGTTGCTGGGCTTCCGGTCCAGGCAGCAGCATGCAGTAGTTGAGCGCGTGCAGGAAACGCTGCTCGCCGATCCAGCGGCGCTGCTCGACCAGCTCCCGGTGCATCAGGGCGATCTGGCCGACGGGCCCGCCGAAGCCCAGAAGCCCGATCTTCGCCCATACCCGCGTGGCCTCGGCAAGTGTCGGCGCGGAGGGCGGGTCCAGGGGGCGATCCATTCGGCGCGAGGTTGCCACAAATTTGCGCTAGCGCAACGACGGCGCGCGAAGCCCGTCGCGCCGGATTCGCGGATTGAACCCTGAGACAAGTTGTCTTAGACCGGGCCAAAGCACGCGAGGGCGCTCGCGCAGGCGTATTCAAGTGTCGCCGCCGGCCCGCCTCGAGCCTTTAAGGACACCGCCATGGCTCTTGCCGAGAACATGCTGCCTCCCGTGACGTTCATCGTCGAGTGGGAGAACGCGATCGACGTCGAGGACGAATGGGCGAAGCGCGCCATGTCGTCCTTCCAGAGCGAGCTCGAGCGCAACCAGAGCCGCATGACCGAGAAGCCGCGGGTCATGTACCTCTACGACCGCGGGGCCGTGGACGCCGAGACCATCCAGTCGGTGATCGACGAGGTCGCTCCGCGGCTCAAGGAGTTCGCCGAGGTGGAGTTGGTGGCGACCCCCGGCCTCACCTACTACAAGCTCAAGAACTACGGCGTCTCGCTGGCCAAGACCGAGCTGGTCGTGATGCTCGACAGCGACGCCGGCCCGCAGCCCGGCTGGCTGGAAGCGCTGCTCAAGCCGTTCGCAGACCCCGAGATCATGGCGGTCGGCGGCTTCACCGTGCTCGGTCACGAGGACCTGCTGTCGCGCACCATGGCGCTGAGCTGGATCTTCAATCTGCCGAGCGAGCGCACCAAGACCGTCAAGCGGCACAAGATCCACGCCAACAACTGCGCCTTCCGCACCGAATTCTTCCGCCGCAACCCGTTCCCGGACCTGCCGGCGTTCAAGAAGCAGTGCGGCTTCTGGCTGCGGGACATCAGCGCGCGCGGCTACAAATGGGTCCGCACCGCCGACGCCATGACGATCCATGCGCCGCATCCGGGCTACAAGTTCATCGCCTGGCGCGCCTGGACCACCGGTCTCGACCGCGACTTCCAGGCGTTCCACACCGTGACGCAGTCGCGGCTCGGCCGGCTCGGCTATTCGTTCTACTTCTTCGGCTCGAAGCTGTGGCGCTCGTGGAAGCGCATCATCAAGAAGGGCGGCGAAGTCGACCTGCCGGTGTGGCAGCGGCCTTTCGCCATGCTGCTGTCGCTCGGCTACTTCTCGATCGCCCTCGTGGGCGAGTTGTGGAGCGCGCTGACCCGCAGCTTCGGTCCGCTGCCGGCCACCGGCTCAAACCAGCCGCCGCTCGCCGCGCCCGGCCAGGCCTGAGGCCGCGCCAGGGCTGACATTCAGCGAGGCGCGGTCTTGTCCCGCTTGCGCCTCGCCATCTCGCCGGCGCCCGTCGCCAGCAACCCGCAGAGCGTCGCGAAGCCGAACGCCCCCGCCAGCCGCCGGGCGTCGCCGAAGGCTCCGCCGACCCTGCCCTTCGAGAGCAGCCGCGCAAAATGGCGCGCCGTGTCGCGCGCGAGGCCGGCGCGAAAGGCGGGCTCCGTCAGATAGCGCGGATGCCGCCGGCAGAGCTCGATGGTGGCCGGCACGAAGGTGTCGTGCTTGGCCGAGATCGCGTCCGGCGACCACTGCTTGGTCCACAGCACGGCGTCCGTCGAGGCGCACCGCGCCGTCTGCGCGAGCCGCAGCACCAGGTCGAAATCCTGCCGGCGCTTCAGCGTCTCGTCGAACAACCCTGCTTGGACGATCGCTTCCTTGCGGGCGCTGATGGCCGGCGTCGCCTTGAAGATCCGGCGGGCGAAGATCGCCTCCTCGATCGCGGCGCTGTCGGCGAGCGCCGGATTGATCCGCGTGGCCTTCGGCTTGTTCATCTCGGGCGGGTAGACCAGCTCGAAACTGTCGATCAGCACGTCGACCTGCGGGTTCGCCGCAAAATAGCGCACGAGGAAGCCGAGCTTGTGCGGCAGGAACACGTCGTCGCTGTCGAGGAAGGCGATCAGGGGCGCGGCGGCCTCGCGGACGCCGCGGTTGCGCGCCGCGTTGCCGCCGCGGTTCTGCTCCTGCCGCAGCAGTTTCACGCGCGGGTCGACATAGGCCGACACCGCCGCGCAGGTCGCGTCGCGCGAGCCGTCGTCGACGACGATCAGCTCGAAATCGTCGAAATCCTGCGCGAGCACGCTCTCGATCGCCGGCCCGACGGTCGCCGCGCGATTGTAGACCGGCATCACGACCGCGATGGCTGGCACGGCTCCGACTCTCCCTCTGCGACCGGCGGACGCCGGCGCTATTCGGCAGGAGCAGGCGCAGGCTCCTCGCCCCGCTCGCGGCCGCGGTTCAGCCGCAGCGCGAGCCGGTCGAGATAGAGGTAGACCACAGGCGTTGTGAAGAGGGTCAGCAACTGGCTGACCAGCAGACCGCCGACCATCGCGTAGCCGAGCGGCTGGCGGAGCTCGGAGCCCACGCCGGTGCCGAGCATCAGCGGCACGCCGCCCAGCATCGCCGCCATGGTGGTCATCAGGATCGGCCGGAAGCGCAGCATGCAGGCTTTGCGGATCGCCTGCTCGGGCGCGAGCCCCTCGTCGCGCTCGGCGGCGATCGCGAAATCGACCAGCATGATGCCGTTCTTCTTCACGATGCCGATCAGCAGCACGAGCCCGATCAGCGCGATCAGGCTGAAATCGAAGCCTGCGAGGTAGAGCACGCCGAGCGCGCCGACGCCCGCGGACGGCAGGGTCGAGAGGATCGTCAGCGGATGGACGTAGCTCTCATAGAGCACGCCGAGGATGATGTAGACCGCGACGAGCGCCGCCAGGATCAGCAGCGGCACCGTCTTGATCGAGTCCTGGAAGGCCTGCGCCGTGCCGGCGAAGGAGCCGACCAGCGAGGCCGGCGCGCCGAGATCGCGCATGGTCTGCTCGACCGCCGCCGTGGCCTCGCCGAGCGAAGCGCCGGGCGCGAGATTGAATGAGAAGGTGACAGCCGGGAACTGGCCCTGGTGGTTGATGGTCAGCGGCGAGGTCTTGTCCAGCCGCCAGCGCGCCAGCGCCGAGAGCGGCACCTGCTCGCCGTCGTTAGGCGAGCGCATATAGAGACGGTTCAGCGTCTCGACGTCGCCGCGCTCGGCGGAGGGCGCCTCGAGGATGACCTTGTAGCTGTTCAGCTGGGTGAAGAACTGCGCCACCTGGCGCTGCCCGAAGGCGTCGTAGAGCGTGTCCTGGATGGCCTGCGGCTGGATGCCGTAGCGCGAGGCCTGGTTGCGGTCGATGTCGAGCGTGAGGGTCGCGCCGGAATCCTGCTGGTCGCTCGCGACGTCGCGCAGCTGCGGCAGCTTTCTCAGCGCCTCCAGGATCTTGGGCGCGTATTGGTCGAGGATCTCCAGATCGGCGTCCTGCACCGCGTACTGGAACTGCGTCCGGCTGCGGCGGCCGCCGAGGCGCACATCCTGAGCGGGCTGCAGCAGCATGGTCGCGCCCTCGATCCGGGCGAGCTTCGGACGCAGCCGCGCGATGATCTCCGCCGCCGAGGCGTCGCGCTCCTCGAGCGGCTTCAGCGTGATGAAGCTGCGCCCGGCGTTGGGCGCCGAAGCGCCGCCGCCCGCGCCGATCAGGCTCGCCACCGTGGCGATCGCCGGATCGCTTCTCAGCACGGCGTCGATCGCCTCCTGGCGACGCGCCATCTCGGCGAAGGAGACGTCCTGCGCGGCCTCGCTCGCGCCGGTGATCAGTCCGGTGTCCTGCTGCGGGAAAAAGCCCTTCGGGATGACGACGAACAGCGCGGCCGCGAGCCCGACGGTGGCGACGAACAGCAGCAGCGTCGCGAGCTGGTGGCGCAGCACGACGTCGAGCCCGCGCCCGTAGCCGCGCAGCACCGCGTCGAAGCCGCGTTCGATGACGGCATAGACCCGCCCGTGCCGCGCGCCCTTCTCGTTCTTCAGGAAGCGCGCCGCCATCATCGGCGTGAGGGTCAGCGAGACGACCATAGACACCACGATGGTGATCGCGACCGTCATGGCGAATTCGCGGAACAGCCGGCCGACGATGCCGCCCATCAGCAGCAGCGGAATGAAGGCGGCGATCAGCGACACGCTGATCGAGACGATCGTGAAGCCGATCTCGCCCGCGCCCTTTAGCGCCGCCTCGAACGGCCGCATGCCGTCCTCGACATGGCGGGCGATGTTCTCGATCACGACGATCGCGTCGTCGACCACGAAGCCGACCGCGATCACCAACGCCATCAGCGACAGATTGTTGAGGCTGTAGCCGAACAGGTACATCACCGCGCAGGCGCCGAGCAGCGAGATCGGCACCGCAAGCGCGGCGATCGTGGTCGCCCAGACGCTTCTGAGGAACACGAAGATCACCCCGACCACCAGCGCGATGGTGATCAGCAGCGTGAGCTCGACCTCGTGCAGCGAGGCCCGGATGGTCGTGGTCCGGTCGCTCATGATCTCGACCTTGAGCGCCGGCGGCAGGCCCGCGGTCAGCCGCGGCAGCTCGGCCTTCACCGCGTCCACGGTGTCGACGACGTTCGCGCCGGGCTGCTTGCGCACCACCAGGAACAGGCCGCGCTGGCCGTTCACCCAGGCGGCCTGGAAGCGGTCCTCCGGGCCCTCGATCGCCTGGCCGACGTCGCGCACCCGGATCGGCGCGCCGTCGCGATAGGCGAGGATCACGTCGTTCCACTTCGCGGCTTCGGTCAGCTGGCCGTCCGAATAGATCGTGAAGGCGCGCTTGTCGCCGTCCAGCGTCCCGTTCGGGCTGTCGCTGGTGACGGTCGCCATCACGCCGCGGATTTCCTCGAGCGTGAGGTTCTTGGCCGCGATCTTGCGCGGATCGATCTGCACCCGGATCGCGGGCGTCTGGTCGCCCGCGATCGTCACCTGGCCGACGCCCGCAATCTGGCTGATCTGCTGCGCGAGCCTGGTGTCGGCGAGGTCGTTCGCCTCGGTCAGCGGAATGGTGTCGGAGCGCACCGACAGCAACAGGATCGGGCTGTCGGCCGGGTTGGTCTTGCGGTAGCTCGGCGGCGACGGAAGGTTCGGCGGAAGCTGTCCGCCGGCCGCGTTGATCGCGGCCTGGATGTCCTGAGCCGCGGCGTCGATGTCGCGGTCGAGATCGAATTCGACGGTGATCGAGGTCGCGCCGATCGCGCTCACCGAGGTGAGCTCAGTGACCCCCGGGATCTGCGCGAATTGCCGCTCCAGCGGCTGGGCGACGGAGGACGCCATCGTCTCAGGGCTCGCGCCCGGCAAATTGGCGTTGACCTGGATGGTCGGGAAGTCGACCTGCGGCAGCGGCGCCACCGGCAGCAGCGGAAAGGCCGCAAGTCCTGCAAGCAGCGCCGCCGCCATCAGCAGCGAGGTCGCGATCGGCCTGCGGATGAAGGGACCGGAGACCCCGCCTGCGCCGCCGCCGATCATGGCGCCGCGCTCGCGCTCCCGGTCTCCTCGGGAGGCGCTGCGTCCGTGATTTCGAGCGGCGCTCCGGCCTCGACCCGCGAGGCTCCGGCGGTCACGACGCGGTCGCCGGCGTCGATTCCCTTGGCGACGACCACCACGTCCCGGGCCTGCCGCGCGACCGTGACCCCGCGCCGTTCCGCCGTCTGGTCGGGCTTCAGCACGAAGGCGAAATAGCCCGACGGGCCGCGCTGCAACGCATCCTCCGGCACCGTGACCACGTTCCGCAGCGTGTCGATCTGAATACGGACGCTGACCGACTGGCCCGGCCACAGCGCGCCGTCGGAATTGGCGAAGGTGGCCTTCGCCTTGAAGGTGCCGGTCGCCTGATCGATCTGGCTGTTGAGCACGGTGAGTTCGCCCTGCGCGAGCTCCTGGCCGTCGGGAGAGATGGCGGTCGCCGGAACCTCGCCGCGCCTGGTCGCCGCCGCCACCTGGCCGAAATCCCGCTCCGGGAGCGTGAACACCGCGGTGATCGGCTCGATCTGCGACAGCGTCACGATCCCGGCGGCGTCGCTCGCGCGCACCAGATTGCCCTGATCGACCAGCCGGAAGCCGGCGCGGCCGGTCATCGGCGCCCGGATCGTGGTGTAGTCGAGCTGCACCTGGGCGCTTTCGACCGCCGCCTTGTCGCCCAGCACCGCAGCCTCGAGCTGCGCGACCGAGGCCCTCTGGGCGTCGAGCTGTTGGCGGGAGGCGTAATTGTTCTGCGCGAGCTGCGCATAGCGCGCGAGGTCTCGCCGCGCATTCGCGAGCTGCGCCTCGTCCTGCGCCTGGCGCGCCTTGGCCTGGTCGAGCGACGCCTGGTAGGGACGCGGATCGATCTGGGCGAGCAGGTCGCCCTCCTTGACCGTCTGGCCTTCCTCGAAGCCGATCCGCATGATCTGGCCGTCGACGCGGCTCGTGACGGTGACGACGTTGAGCGGCTGCACCGTGCCGAGACCGGACAGCGAGATCGGCACGTCCGCCCGGCGGGCGGACGCGACCTGCACGGGAACGCCGGGCGTCGCCTCCTGTTGCGGAACGGCTGCGTCGGCGCGCCACTGCATCCTCCATGCGGCCGCGCCGCCGGCCGCGACCAGCGCGAGCGTCAGGATGAGATAGGCCCGGCGCGCCATGGACTTCCTTGGATTCACCTCACGAGCGCAGGCGCGGCTGGGCCGCGTCCGTCCCGACCTACGCAGACGGCGCGCGCTGGATGACACGCGGCCCAGCGCCCCGCCCTTCGAAGGCGGCGACGGTCATTGTCTACCTCCGCATGGGACCGAGAAAGTGAAATGACCGTGTCTGCGGCCGCAGGAAATCATCCTCCGCCTCTGGTCGAAGGCCCCGGGCGCGTCATTTGTGCGCCTCTGCAGGAGAAACTGACAATGCACGCTTTTCAGGTCGGCGCCCAAGCGCACTTCGTCGGCAGCCCGCTCGGGCCGAAGCCGCAGCCCGCGGAAGTCGTCGCCTGCCTGCCGCCCGAAAACGGTCAGCCGGGCTACCGGGTGAAGTGCCTCGACGACGGCCATCTCAGGCACGTCTCCGAGTCCGAGCTCGTCCTCGAACCCGGCAAGTAAGGCCGCTCAGGCCGCCCGGGCCGCCGGCGCCTCACCCGAGAAGGTCTGGGCGCGGCCGCCTGGGCGATCCAGCGCCGCCAGGCTCCACAGCCGGCCCGGCGTCCGCTTCGCCGCGAGCTCCATCTGCAGCCGCCACCATTCGGGCGGCAGCGGCTCGGCGCCCCCATAGGTGCGCGCCGGATCGGCCACGACCGCGAGATAGACGAAGCGGCTGGCGGCGGCGAACAGCTCGTCGAGCGCCCAGGGAACGTCCTCTTCGGGGATGCCCGAGAGCGCGTCGATCGAGACGACGCCGTCGAACCGCCCTTCGACCGGCCGGGCGAACGGCGCCTCAGCGGCGTTGCGCGCCGTCACCGCGACGCCCGCGAAACTCCGCTCGCCGCCGGAGGGCTGCGGCGCCGAATAGTCCAGCACGCTCTTCGCGCCCGTCGCGGCGATCAGCTTGCCGACCGCCGTGGCGTGACGGCGCTCGTCGCCTGCGACCGAAGGCGCGCCATTGCCGCCGCGCGCGAGCGCTTCGGCGAAGCGGCTGCCGGGCCGCTCGCGCGTGAAGACGTTGAAGCGGGCGGCGTCGGCGCCGCGCTCGAGCGCGAACCAGACCTCGCCCTGCGGATGCTCCTCGTAGCGCAGCAGGTCCGGGAACGGCCGCCAGGGCTGCGTCCTGAGCGTGGTGAAGTGGAAGCACTTCGACCGATCGGCCGAGTATTCCGCGTCGCGCGCGTTCCATTCCGGCGGCAGCGGGCCCCACAGATCGCGCGAGGCGATGATGTCGAGGAAGTGCTTGCGCTTGAGCGAGGTGCGCGCCTCCTCGATCAGCCAGTGCTTCGACATGATCTCGCAGTCGAGCAGGCTGACCGAGGTGTCCTCCCGGTCGATGCACAGAATGCCTTTGCCCTTCATGTCGAGATCGAACATCTCGGAGGGATCGGCGAGGTAGATCTGGTCGACGTCGTTGTAGATTCCGCGGCCTGTCTTGCCGGCGAGCGTCGGGATCGCGAAACGGTAATTGGTGAAGCCGGTGGTCCAGCTGCTGCGGTCGAAGCCCCGCAGATCCTTCATCAGATGGATCTCGTAGGCGCGCGCCGGATCGCGGTGCTGCTTGACCGACCAGACGAACACGCGCTCGGCGCGGGCCTGCAGCGGCTCCGTGCCGAGGAAGATGCGGACCGGCGGCTTCGAGCTCGGCTCGACGCCGGGCTCCGGATCGAGCCGCAACACTTCAAGCCGCTCGCGGTGGCCGGCCGGCCGCGGCGGCGCCTTCTTGAACCAGAAACGCGGGTGCTTGTTGTACCAGCGCGTCTTGAACGTCTTTCGCTTCGCGCCCGTCGGTGCCAAATCGTCCGTCCGTCGAAGGGTGTTGTTGAACGCCGGCCGCCGGCCGCCATCGCCCGGAAGGCGGCGGCCGCATCGGGGCGCGGACTCTATGCGCTGGGCTCCCGGCTTGGCAAGGAAGCGCCTTCAGGCCTTGGCCGCACGAGAGCCGCCATGCGCTCGCCGAGCGCGCGTCGCTCGTCCAGATGGGGGGCCGGCGGCGTCTGATTGAGCGTCCCGTCGAACGTCCGGCCCCAGCCGCGGCTCTCGATCAGCCGGTGCAGCGCGTTGAGATCGCGGCGCGGATTGACCCAGCCGGAGGCCATCAGCGCGCGGGCCGCCGGCGCCAGCGGGCTTTTGCCCTGGGCGAGGCTGGCGATCCGCCCGCGCACACGGCTGATGCGCGACAGCGGCACGGCCTCGAGCGGGTAGATTGTCAGCGGCTTCTCGGCCGCGATCGCCTCCGCCAGCATCGCCTCGCTTTCGCCGGTGACCACCAGCAGATCCGCATTGGCGAGGAACGCCACGTAAGGATTGTAGGCCGCGTCGGCGCGCCAGACGTGGAGCCGCGCCTCAGGCGCGGCCTGCCGGATCGCCTCGACGGCGTCCGCCGGCGTGCGCCGGCTGGTGGCGATCGCAAGGCCGCCGCCGACCGCCCGCACGGCGTCAGCCACCTCGCGCGTCATGCGGGCCGCGAAGTCGCGTCCAAGCGCGTGCTGGGCGGTCGGGCCGCCCACGAGAGCCACCACGCGCGGCCGCTCCATGCCCTCGAGCGGATCCGGCTCGTTCGCCCGCGCCTCGGCGAGCGTCTCGGAATCGACCTTGGTCAGCGGCAAGGCGAGCTGCACCAGGTTCGGCCGCGGGACCTGCTGGAAGTAGGCGTAGCGGATGGTGAGGTCGGCGACGTCCGGCGTCTTGCGGCCGATCAGCACCACCCGGGTGCGGCCGCCGCTCGCGCGCTTGATCCAGCGCGCCACCGGCACCGACCGCCGGCCGGCCGCGATCACCAGGTCCGGGAACGGCGGCGCGATCAGGGCGCGGGACGGCTCGTCGAGCGTATCGAGCGTGGCGCCGAGCAGCGGCGTCGCCTTGCGGGCGCGTTCGTTGAAGCCGAGCCGCTTCTCCACCGCCGGCCAGCCGAGCGCGCGCGCCGCCCCCACCACATGGGTGCGGTTGCCGGGCTGGTCATCGGTCAGCAGCCAGACGAGCGGGGGCGGGAGAGACGGAGCGTCGGCCATGCGTCTTCCGTGCGCAGACGCCGTAGGTGGCGCGAAGCCGTTTGTTCCGTCAATACGTGCTCATCCGCGCATCCTCCCGCGTGACTTGAGGCGGTGAGCGATAGCCCCTAGAGAAAGGCGCGCCGCTCCGACCGCCGCCCGGCGACGTGGACGACCCGACAGCCACGCGCCCAGCCGCAGCACGAAGACAGACATGCCGCCAGAAGGGCCAGCCAAGCCGCGCAAGAAGAAGCGGCCTCCGTTCTCCACGCTGATCCGGATCGGGACCGTCATCCCGGTGCGCCGGAGCCTGGTGACGCTGGTCTGCCTCGTCATCGCAGGCGCGGCCGAGGGCTTCGGCGTGGCGAGCCTGCTGCCGCTGGTCGCGGTGATCGGCGGCGACGGCGGCCAGCCCAAGGGCTTCAGCGCCAAGATCGTCGAGGCGGTGCACAGCGTCGGTCTGGAGCCGACGCTCGGCCTGTTCCTCGCGCTGCTGATCGGCGGCATGACGGTCAAGGCGGTCTTGACGCTGATCGCGCAGCACCGCATCGGGCGCGCCGTCGCCGACGTCGCGATGCAGATGCGGCTGCTGCTGATCGACTCGCTGCTCGCCGCGCGCTGGTCCTACTACGTCCGGCAACCGGGCGGACGCTTCGCCGCCGCGCTCGGTTCGGAGGCCACCAACGCCGGCGAGGCCTACAATTTCGCGGCGCGCTTCGTCGCCGAGGTGATCGAGGCGATCACCTATGCGGCGATCGCGACGCTGTTCTCGTGGCGGCTCGGCCTGCTGGCGCTTGTCGTGGGCCTCGTCATGGTGCTGACGCTCAACCGCTTCATGACGATCGCGAAGAAAACCTCGGTGCTGCAGAAGCGGCATTTGAGGAAGCTGATCGCCGGCCTCGCCGACCTGCTCGGCGGCATCAAGCCCATGAAGGCGATGGGGCGGCACGCGCGCTTCCAGAAGCTGTTCGAGCGCGACGCCAACCAGATCCGCAAGGCCCAGCGGAAGCAGAACTTCGCCCGCGAGGCCAACAAGGCGCTGCAGGACCCGATCCTGGCGATCTGCCTCGCCGCCGGCATCTATGTCGCGGTTTCGGTCTACGGCATGGACCCCGGCCATGTGGTGGTGATGGCGCTGCTGCTCGCCCGCACCGTCACGGCGATCGGCAAGGCGCAGCAGGCGCTGCAGGGCGTGCGGATCGCCCAATCGGGCTTCCTCGGCATGGCGGACGCGATCGACATGGCCCGCGCCATGCGCGAGGACAGCCGCGGCGGCCGGGAGCCGACCTTCGAGCGGGGCGCGGAGTTCCGCGACGTTTATTTCGGCTTCAGCGAGGTCGAGATCATCCGCGGCGCGAGCTTCGAGACGCCGCGCGGCCACGTCACCACGATCACCGGCACGTCCGGCGCGGGCAAGACCACGATGGTCGACCTGCTGCTCGGCCTGCACGAGCCGACGCGCGGCCAGATCCTGATCGACGGCGTTCCGCTGCCCGAGCTCGACCTCGTGGCGTGGCGGCGGATGACCGGCTACGTGCCGCAGGAGCTGATGCTGTTCCACGACACGCTGCGCTCCAACGTCACTCTGGGCCAGCCGGAGTTCACCGACGAGGACGTCGCCCGCGCGCTCGAACAGGCGGGCGCGGCCGATTTCGTCGCGCAGCTCCCGGAGGGCGTCGAGACCATCGTGGGCGAGCGCGGCGCCAGGCTCTCGGGCGGCCAGCGCCAGCGCATCGCGATCGCGCGCGCGCTGATCCACCGCCCGAAGCTGCTGATCCTCGACGAGGCCACCACGGCGCTCGACCCGGAGACGGAAGCCAACATCGTGCGCAACGTGGTCGAGCTCGCGCGGTCCACCGGCCTGACGGTGCTGGCGATTTCGCATCAGCCGGCGTGGGAGCGCGCCTCCGACAACGTCGTGCGGCTGGCGCGCGGAAAGATCGTGGCGATTGACAGGCCGGGCTCAGGATGGTCGACCGCTCGCGACGATGACGCCGCGCGCGCGGCCGCCGACGGGCTTGCCTGACGCGCCGGCTCGCGGTCCGAACAGGGATTTATGCATGACGGACCTCGCCGAGCCCGCCCTCTCGCCGGCGAACGCGGCGGATGCGGACCAGACCATTCTGGACGCGCTGGAGGCCGCGGCGCTCAGCCAGGAAGGCTTCAACTTCCACTCCGGCAAGGGCGTGCTGACGACCGCCCTGCCCTACTCCCGGCTCGTCGCCGACGCGCAGGAGCTCGCCGCCAGACTGCTGGGCGCCGGGCTGAAGCCCGGAGACCGCGTCGCGCTGATCGCCGACACCGAGCCGGATTTCGTGCGGCTGTTCTTCGCCTGCAGCTACGCCCGCATCGTGCCGGCGCCGATGCCGCTGCCGATGGCGTTCGGGGGCCGCGAGGCCTATCTCGCCCATGTCCGCCGCATGATCGAATGCGCCGACGCGCATGCCGCCTTCGCGCCGGCGGCGATGAAGGACTGGCTTGTGGAGGCCGCCGCGGGGCTGCCGCTCGCGCTGGTCGGAACCGTCGAGGACCTCGCCGCAGTCGAGCCGGCGTCGGGCGCGCTGTCCCGCCCGGAGCCGGACGACCTCGCCTATCTGCAGTTCTCCTCCGGCAGCACGCGCTTTCCGAAGGGCATCTGCGTGACGCACCGCGCCCTGATGGCGAACGCCACCGGCATCAGCCGTCACGGCCTGGTGGTTCGCGACGGCGACCGCTGCGTCTCCTGGCTGCCGTTCTACCACGACATGGGTCTGGTCGGCTTCATGCTGACGCCGATCGTGGCGGGGCTCACGGTGGACTACCTCGCGACCCGCGACTTCGCCCGCCGGCCGCTGCTCTGGCTCGAGCTGATCGCGCGCTACAAGGCGACGATCTCCTACAGCCCGAGCTTTGGCTTCGAGCTCAGCGCGCAACGCGCGGCGACCCTCGACCTCGGCGATCTCGACATCTCGTCCTGGCGCTGCGCCGGCATCGGCGGCGACATGATCCGGCCGCACGTGTTGCGCCGCTTCGCCGATCGATTCCGCCGCCACGGCTTCGACCTCGACCGCTATGTGGCGAGCTACGGCATGGCGGAGGCGACGCTCGCGCTCACCTTCGCGCCGCTCGGCGAGGGCCTCCGGGCCGAGACGGTCGACCTCGACCGGCTGGAGAGCGAGAGCGTCGCGGCGCCTCCGGCCTCCGCCGAGGCGCGCTCGCGCGAGTTCGTGCTGTGCGGCCCCGCGCTGCCCGGCCACGAGATCGAGATCCGCTCCCCCGACGGCGTGGCGCTGCCGGAGCGGCGGGTCGGACGCGTCTTCGCGCGGGGCCCGAGCCTGATGCGCGAATATTTCCGCGAGCCGGAGGCGACCGCCGAAACGATCTCGCCGGACGGCTGGCTCGACACCGGCGACCTCGGCTATTTCGCCGACGGCCAGCTGGTGATCACCGGGCGCGCCAAGGACCTCATCCTGGTGAACGGCCGCAATGTGTGGCCGCAGGATCTGGAATGGACGGTCGAGAGCGAGATCGAGGGCGTGCGCAGCGGCGACGTCGCGGTGTTCTCGGTCGAGTCGGAGGCGGGCGAGGAGGTCGTCGCACTGGTCCAGTGCCGCCTCTCGGCCGAGGAGCCGCGCGCCGCGCTGGTCGAGCAGGTCGGCACGCTGCTGCGCCTGCGGTTCGGCACGCCGGTGACGGTGCGGCTCGTCGGCGCCCATGCGCTGCCGGTCACCTCCTCCGGAAAGCTCAGCCGGAGCCGGTCGCGCGCGCTCTATCTGTCGCTGCCGCCTGAGAGCGCCTGAACACGTTTGGCGCCGGATTGTTTCAGTCCCGAGCATTCCGGCGCCGCCATTCGTACTTAACGGACGATCAGAAGCCGCCCGCGGCGGGCCTCAGCTCGCGCCGAGCACCGCGGCGCGATGACCGAACGGTTCGGTCAATAGGGCGATTTTACGTGAAGTTTGAGGCGATTGCGATGAATGCAGATGTTCGGGCGGGGGCCGCGCAGCTTCGCCGAAGCGACGCCGCGATCGCTCAAATGCAGGCTCCGGGCCGATTACGACATTTCAGCAACACTTTCCGCGCATCCTCACGGGGGCTCCTTCCGGGGCATGGGCGATTCGTGTTTCTGTTCGGAAATCAGCCTGTAACATCCTGCATTGATTAGTGTTTCCCCAACGGCCTCTTGAACTTTACAGCGCCGGACCGGGTTCATAGTTTGCCGCCGTCGACCTAGGTCTGCAGTGGCGATTCTGCCAAGGCCTCAAGTATGACGGACGAAAGAGTCGCTCTCATTTCCGAGATTTCGGAAGTACTCGAGACAGTGACGAACAAGACGATCGAGCTGAAACCGGGCATGAACATCGTTAACGATCTCGGATTGGACTCGATTGCAGTGATGAATTTCTGCATGGCGTTGGAAGATCGGTTCGATATCTCAATACCGTTGCATGACATGGCCAGCGTCGTGACGGTCGACGACCTCGCGTCGACGGTCGAGACGCTGCGGAGTAATGCGTGATGGCAATTCTCGATAAGTTTTCCGGCCTCGCTGCCCGCTATGAGCAGCTGAAGGCGAGCGGCGGCGATCCCTTCTCGATCCAGTTCGACGACATCATCTCGTCCGTCGAGGGCGTGGTGAAGGGCAAGCGCACCCTGCTCTTCGGCACCAACAACTATCTCGGTCTGACCTTCGATCCGCTCTCGATGGAACGGTCGATCGACGCCATCCGGAAGCACGGCACCGGCACCACCGGCTCGCGCATCGCAAACGGCAGCTATCGTGAGCACGAGAAGCTCGAGCGCGAGCTCGCCGACTTCTACGGCCGCGAGCACTGCATGGTGTTCTCGACCGGCTACCAGGCCAACCTGGCGATGATCTCGACGCTGGTCGGCAAGGACGACCATCTGGTCATCGACGCCGACAGCCACGCCTCGATCTACGACGCCTCGCGGCTCGGCCATGCGCCGGTGGTGCGCTTCCGGCACAACAATCCCGAGGATCTGGCGAAGCGGCTGGCGCGTCTGAAGGATCATCCGGGCGAGAAGCTGATCGTGGTCGAGGGCATCTATTCGATGCTCGGCGACACCGCGCCCCTGAAGGAGTTTGTCGACGTCAAGCGCGAGTTCGGCGCTTACCTGATGGTCGACGAGGCGCACTCGATGGGCGTGCTCGGCCAGCGCGGCCGCGGCCTCGCAGAGCGCGAAGGCGTCGAGGACGACGTCGACTTCGTGGTCGGGACCTTCTCCAAGAGCCTCGCGAGCGTCGGCGGCTTCTGCGTCTCCAGCGTCGAGGGCTTCGACATCCTGCGGCTCGCCGCCCGCCCCTACATGTTCACGGCCTCGCTGCCGCCGGCGATCATCGCCTCGACGCTGTCCGCGCTCGAGACGCTGCGCAACGAGCCGCAGCGCCGCGCCAAGCTGCGCGCCAATTCGCGCCGGTTCTACAACGGGCTGAAGGACGCCGGCTTCACTGTGGGCCCGGAGGCGAACCCGATCGTCGCCGTCATCCTCAACGATCCGGGCCTCGCCACCATGTTCTGGAAGCGGCTCGTGGACGAGGGCATGTACCTCAACCTCGCTCTGCCGCCCGCGACGCCGAACTCCTCGGCCTTCCTGCGCTCGAGCGTGAGCGCGGCGCACACCGAGGAGCACATCGACTTCGCGATCGAGCTGATGACCCGCGTTGGGCGCGAGTTCGGCATCCTTCCGGAGGCCCCGGACTACTCGAACGTGACGCCGTTCCCGCGCGTCAGCGCAGAACGCCTTTCCGCCAGAGCCGCCACAGCGCCGGCCCGGCGGCGAGAAGCGGATGTCGGCGCTGGAATGGCGTGACCTCCACGCGGTGGCCGGAGTGCCGCTCGATCTTCCAGGCGAGGTAGTCCACCCCGCCTGAAAACGTAAAGGCGGCTTTCGCGAGCCGCGCCAGATTGAGGGGCTTGGCGATCCGCTTGCGGCGGCGCCAAGCCCTTTCTGCGTCTGCCCGCTGGGAGGCCGTGAGGGCCGGCGCCAGCGCTTCGCCGGGGCCTTGCGCGAAGGCGAGCCCGTCCGCCGCCCAGGCGAGCGGCAGCACGGCGGCGTAGCGCTCCGGCGCCGTGTCGACGATCGAGCCCGCCCGGCCCGCGCCTTCGACGCGCAGCTCCGAGGCGTAGGTGCGCCGGAAGAGCTCCCGCCAGAAGTCGTCGCCGCGCCCCTGTTCCGGCCCGAGCCGCGCCGCCCACCAGGCCGCGCCGCGCACCGCGCCCGCGACCGCCTGAGTGGCGGCCTCCGCGGCCACGGCGTCACGCGCATAGACGACGGCGACGGGCTGCGCGAAGCGCGCCCAGATCGTGGTGTCGAGGCTCTGCGCCCGGGCGTGGTCACGGAACTGCGCCAGCGTCATGATCGCGATCTTGGCGCGCAGCTTGGCGTCGCCTGCGTCGTGCTCGGCGTATTCGATGTTGGGCGGCAGCACGCGCGCCCCCGCCCGCGCAGGCGCGCGCCAGTCCCATGCGGCGGGGTCGTCGAGCAGGACATAGAAGTCCAGCAACCCGTCGAGCTCTCCGGTCCGCAGCGCCGAGCCGTAGAACAGAACGGCCGCGACCCCGCCGCGGCCGCGCGCGGCGATCTCGGCCGCGAAAGCACGCACCGCCGGCGCCACCGGGCGGTTCAGTTCATCCCGGATGAAAGCGACGAGCGCCGTTTCGCTCATAGCCGCCTCCTGCGCCGTCAAAGCCTGAGGAATGTCAGCGGCGGACCGGCCCGGAGCTCGACCCTGCCGTCGGGTCCCGGCGCGAACCGGTCGCCATCGATGATGAAGGCGTCGCGCAGGCCAAGCGTCACCAGATCGGCGCGCTCGCTCCGCCAGCCCTCGGAAGCAGCCGACGATCGCGGCCGGCCCAGGCCGGCGGTGGCGAGGTTGCGGGCGAGCCGCCTCGGCGGCACCGCGACCTCCGTGACGGCGATCGCGCCCGGCCCCTGCCCCCAGAACGGCCAGAGACCGAGCACCCAGCGCCGGAGCGAGGTCGCGAGCAGCGCGAAGCTGTCATGCGTGGTCTCCGGGCCGCCGTCGAGCGCGAGCGAGAGCGGCACGCCGCGCCGCCAGACCTCTCGCTCCCTGCCGAACAGGGCGGCCGAGCCCGACGCCACGACGCCAAGCGCGACGCCGAGCTTCTGCGCGAAGCCGCGGTCGTGCACCCGCTCGTCGACCAGCCGGGTGGCGCGCTCGAACGCCCCCATGCCGAACACGAAACCAGAGACCGAGCGGCCGTCGAACGCGGCCTCGATCGGGCGCCGCACGCTCGTCCTCAGCGGCGAGCCGTCCCGCAACGCCGCCGCGAGCCTCTCGGCTGCTTTCGGCCCGCGCCCGGCCCCGCCGACATCGGCCGCGGCGACATTGGTCTTGCCGTTCGGCAGCAGCGCGATCTGCGGCAGGGCGTCGCCGAAGGCGGGCTTCAACGCGCTCATGACGTCGCGCAGTGTGCCGTCGCCGCCGTCGACCGCGAGCGTGGTGACGCCGGCGGCGGCGAAGCGGCGCATCACCTCGGGATAATCGGCGGGGGAGTTCGGCGCCTCGAACAGCGCGTCGGCCGGCGGCGCCGTGCGGGCGCCCGCGCTGCGGTTGCGCCAGCTTCTTCCGTTCGCGACGATCCCGAGCCGGCTCACGCAGACAGCCAGGAGGTCACGGGAGCCTTCCGGCTCGCGATCACGCCCTGCACGACCTGCGCGGCGTGCACCACGAGCGACAGCACGATCCACCACAGCACGACGATCATGCCGAGATCCGGCCGGCCGAACAGCGTGAACACGGTGAGGATCACCAGGTTCGGATTTCGCCGGGCGGTGATTAGGCGGAAGAAGCTGTCGAACGGCCGCCAGACATGCATGTGCATGCCGAACAGCCGCAGGAACGCGCCTTCCAGAAGGCGCTGCACCACATAGCCGCCGATGATGATGCCGACGGCGAGGCCGGGCCGTTCGAGCGGCAGGCCCACGGCCGGCAGGCCGACGATCCAGGCCCACCACCAGAACGGCGGGTGGACGAGGTCGATGCCGTGGTCGAGCACATCGCCGAATTTTGAGTAGGTCATGGTGACGCGCGCGAGCTTGCCGTCCACCGTGTCCAGGAAGGTCATGATCCAGGCCGCGACCAGGCCCCAGCCATAGTGCCCGTTCCAGAACAGCCAGAGCGCCACGAACACCAGCAGCAGGCTGACCATCGTGACCTGGTTCGGCGTGATGCCGCGCTCGGCGCACCACTTGGTCACGATCCGGGCCGGCAGCGGCCAGACATATTTGGTGACGACGTCAGTGACGCCCTTGTAGGAGCCGGCGAAACTGCGCGCCTCGAAATCGGCCGCGCTACGGGCGTTCAGCGGCGCCACATAAGCGATCTCGCGCTTGCGGAGCTTGCGGTTGTAGGAGCCCGCAAGCCCCTCGGAATCGAGCGCCTCGGTCCCTGCCGGAACGCGCCCTTCGGCGAGCGCCGCGGCGGCCGCGGCGGCGTTCGCGCCGGGGACGTTGGCTGCGACCGCCACGCCGTCGGAGACCAGCGTGGCTCCGGGCCGTTCGGCGAGCGCCTCCACGAGCCGCTGCTCATAGGCGTGATCGAGCCGGAACAGCAGCGTTTCGCCCGTCGCCGGCGCCTCCGCCTGCTCGCGCACGTCGGTCACGTTGACGCGCTTCAGCTGCCGCCTAAGCCGCTCCGCGGCGCTCATTCCCCAGATGCGGACCTCAGAGGCGCCGACGAGAAGGGCGGTCGGCGCCAAGGCCGGGCGTGTCGCATCTGTCATTTGTGCTTGCAGTTCCTGCGCAGGCCACACTATGGGCGTGTCGTTTAGCGGCAAACCTCCGGCCTTTCCAGCGCAGCGGCGCCGTCCGCCACAGGAGCCGACATGGCCAACAAGACGATGGAGAAGTTCGGCCACCCCGCTTCCGTGGTCGCGGAGGTCGGCGCATGGACGATCCAGGTCCGCCCTAAACAGCTGGCGCTGGGCTCGCTCGTTCTTATATGCCGCGAGCCTGTCGGGGCGTTCTCCCAGATCTCCCCGCAAGCCTTCGTCGATCTCGGCGCGGCGGTCGCCGAAATCGAACGCGTCCTCAAGGCGTTCGTGCGATATGAGCGCATCAATTACCTGATGCTCATGATGGTCGATCCCGACGTGCATTTCCACGTGATCCCCCGCTACGAGGGCGAGCGCTCGTTCGGCGGCGCGAGCTTCGCGGACGCCGGCTGGCCCGGCCCGCCCGATCTCACGCGCGGCGTCGATCTCGATCCCGAGGCTCTCGCCGCGCTGGCGGCCGAGCTCCGGTCGCGCTGGGCCGCAGCCTGATGGCGGAGGCTCGCGCGGGCGGACGCCGCTGGCTGCGCCTGCTCGACCGCTACGTGCTCGCGCTGACGCTGCGGCCGATGCTGATGTCGCTCGGCGTCGTGCTGACGGCGCTGCTGCTCGAACGCGTGCTGCGCCTCGTCGACATGCTGGCGACCGCTGGCGCGCCGATCATCCTGGTGGTTTCGCTCTCCACCAACCTGATCCCGCATTACCTCGGCTTCGCGCTGCCGGCCGGCTTTGCGCTCGGCATCTTCAGCGCCGTCTCGCGGATGAGCCTCGGCGCGGAGCTCGAGGCGATGCTCGCCTCGGGCGTCTCGATCCAGTCGATCCTGCGGCCGCTGGTCGCCCTCGGCTGCATCCTCTCGCTGCTCAGCATCGTGGTGGTGGGCTATCTCGCGCCCTATTGCCGCTACGCCTATCGCGACATCATCAATTCGAGCGTCGCCTACGCCTGGCGCGCGCACGCGCCCGCCGCCACCTTCATCAGCGTGAAGGACGGGCTGACGATCACCGCCGACGAGGTCGACAAGACCGGTCGCCAGCTCACGGGCGTGTTCATCCAGAACCGCGACCAGGGCGCCGACGTGGTCACCTCCTCGGTCGCCGGCACGCTCGAGCTGACGCCCGACAAGACCCAGATCCAGCTCAAGCTGCATAATGGCGTCGTGATCCGCGACTACGGCGCGGCGCGGCCGAGCACGCTGCGCTTCCAGGAGCTCGTGCTCGACAAGAAGTTCGACCTGCAGGCTCCGCCGTTCCGGCCGCGCGGCGGCAATGAGCGCGAGCTCACGCTGAGCGAGCTGTGGAGCGAGATGAACGCGCCGCTGCCGTCCTCGCCGCTGAACGAGTTGCAGGCCGAGTTCCACTCCCGGCTCGCCCGCTCGCTGTCGCTGCCCTTCCTGCCGCTGCTGATCGTTCCGCTCAGCATGACGATGCGGCGCAACGCACGGGTCGGCAACGCCGCCGCCTCGGCCATTCTGATGGTGCTGTTCCACAACGCGCTGCAGATCGGCCAGACCTTCGCGCACAAGGGCAGGGGCTGGCCGCCGCTCGACTGCTGGGCGCCGTTCTTCATCTATGTGGCGTTCGCGCTCTGGCTCTACCGGACCAGCACGGACCGGCCGGGCGACACCGTCGTGTCGCGCGCGCTCGATCGCGTCAGGCGCGCGGCCGCCGACCTGACGCGCCGCGCCGGCGCCCGCCTTCAGACGGCGAAGAGCTGATGCACCTCACCCGCTATATGAGCGTCTCGCTCGTCCGCATGGCGCTGACCGCGACCTTCATCCTCGCGTTCATCGCCGAGATCCTCGACCTGGTCGACAACGCCGGCGACATCCTCGACCAGGGCGACGGGCTCTACGGCATCCTGCGCTACGTGGCGCTGAAAATGCCGACGCTGCTGACCCGCTCGCTGCCGCTTGGCGCGCTGGTGGGCGCGACGCTGGTCCTGCTCTTGCTCGCCCGCAACAGCGAGATCGTCGCCATGCGCTCGGCCGGCCGCAGCACCAGTCAGCTGTTCATGGCGATGCTGCCGGGCGCGCTCGCGCTGGTGATCGTCCAGTCCACCCTGATCGACGTGGTCGCGCCGCGCACCGAGGCGCGGCTCGCGATCCTGCTCACGCAGCGCATCGACCAACAGGCCGACGAGGCGGCGAAGGATCCGAAGCCGACATGGCTGCGGATCGGCGACGCGGTCGTGTCCTTCGACCGGGTCAGCGACCGCGGCAAGAAGCTCAGATCGCTGCGGATCTACGACCGCGACCAGAACAAGATCGTAACGGCGCGCACCACCGCGGCGGAGGCGCGTTACCGCGACCGCAAGTGGGTGCTCAAGGACGCCGAGCGCGTGGTCTGGACGCGCGAGAACTTCAACGTCCGCACGCCGGCCGACGGCGTCTGGGAGACCACCCTCACGCCCGACGACGTGCTGTCGTCGCTGACGCCCGAGAGCCGCGTCTCGCTCGCCGCGGCCCGGGCCGTGCTGGCCGGCGAGATGACGCCCAACGCGCCCCTGCCCTTCTACCAGACGCTCATCGAGCGCGTGTACGCGGGCCCACTCGGCGCGATCGTGATGGTGCTGCTCGCCATGCCGGCCGCGCTCGTGAACTGGCGCGACGCCCGCACCGGCCGCCACGGCGCGATGGCGATGCTGGCCGGACTGACCTTCCTGCTGTCCGACGGACTGCTGACGACGCTGGCCCTCACCGGCGTCGTCTCGCCGACCTTCGGCGCCTGGTCGGCGCTCGTCCTGTTCGCGCTCTACGGCGCGTACCGGGTCTTCCACATCGACGGCGGCTGGCCGTCGCGCCCGGCCAGGGCGCATCCAGAGACGCGCCTGGCGGAGGCCCGGAATTGAGCTCGATCGACATCCGCCCCGTGGTCTCGAAGCGCGACTTCGAGCACTTCATCGCGCTGCCCGCGCGCCTGCACGCCAACGACCCGAGCTATGTGACGCCGCTCAAGATGGAGCGGCGCGACGCGCTGTCGCCGAAGAAGAACCCGCTGTTCAACTATATGGACGCGCAGTTCTGGTTGGCCTGGCGGGACGGCCGCCCCGTCGGGCGGATCAGCGCGCAGGCCGACCGGCGCACCGGCGACATCGGGCATTTCGGGCTGATCGCCGCGGAAGACGACCAGGCGATCTTCAGCGCCCTGTTCCGTGAGGTCGAGGCGTTCCACCGCGCCCGCGGCAAGACCGAGATCCAGGGCCCGTTCAACCTCAGCATCAACGAGGAATCCGGGCTGCTGGTCGAGGGCTTCGACACCCCGCCGATGCTGCTGATGCCGCACGACATGCCCTATGCGGGCGGCCGGGTGGAGGCGGAAGGCTACGCCAAGGCGATGGACCTCTACGCCTATCTGCACGACGTCGAGACGCCGTTCCCGCCCGGGGTCGAGCGCATTCTGGCCCGCCCCACGCCGCCGGAGCTCACCGTGCGGCACATGGACTGGAGCCGCTATGACGACGAGCTGCGGACCATCATCGACATCTTCAACGACGCCTGGGCGGACAATTGGGGCTTTGTGCCGCTTGGCGAGGACGAGCTCGAGCACCTCGCCAAGTCGCTGAAGCTGCTGATCGACGAGCGGCTCGTCTGGATCGTCGAGATGTCCGGCAAGCCTGCCGCCTTCGCAGTGGCGCTGCCGAACCTCAACGAGATCATCCGCGACCTCGACGGCGAGCTGCTGCCGTTCGGCTGGGCGAAGCTGCTTTGGCGGCTGAAGCGGCGCACCTACACATCCGGGCGCGTCGCCCTGATGGGCGTGCGGCGCGAATACCACCGCAGCTTCCTCGGCAAGACCATGCCGCTCCACATCTTCAAGAAGTTCCGCGAGGAAGGCCGCGCCCGCGGGGTCAAGTGGGTGGAGATGTCGTGGGTGCTCGAGAGCAATCAGCCGATGCGCCACATCGGCGAGGCGCTCGGCGGCGGCAAAGCCTACAAGACCTACCGCATCTATTCGAAGAAGCTCAACGCGTGACCACGGCCCTGGTGCTCGCCGGCGTCAGGCCGGGCGGCGACCCGCTCGCGGAGTTCGCCGGGGTCAGCCACAAGGCGCTGATTCCGATCGGCGGCGTCGCGATGCTCGACCGGGTGGTGAATGCGCTGAAGGCGAGCGGCCGGATCGACCGCATCGTGGTGTCGATCGACCGGCCGGAGCTTGTCACGCGCTCCGACGTCGAGGTGCTGCGCTCCGGCCAGACGCTGAGCGCCAGCGTCTCGGACGCGCTCGAAAAGCTCGGCGCGCCGCTGTTCGTGACGACCGCCGACCACGCGCTGCTGGAGCCCGGATGGGTCGGGTACTTCCTCGATCATCTGCCGCAGACCACCGTCGCCGCGGCGCTCGCGCGTTCCGAGAACGTCATGGCCGAGACGCCGGACACCAAGCGCACCTTCCTGCGCTTCGCCGACGGCGCGTTTTCGGGCTGCAACATGTTCTTCCTGCGCGACGCCTCGGCGATCGAGGCGGTGCGGCGCTGGCGCGAGGTCGAGGCGCTGCGCAAGAAGCCGCTCAAGATGCTGGTGCGGCTCGGGCCCGGCGCGATCCTGTCCTACCTGCTCGGCCGGCTGACGCTGGCGCGCGCCGCGGCCGCCGCCGGAAAGGTGCTGGGCGCGAGCGCCGGCGTGGTGGAGCTGCCGTTCGGCCGCGCGGCGGTCGACGTCGACAAGCCGGCCGATCTCATCCTCGTCCGCCGCCTGGTCGAAGGCGGCTGAGGCTCAGCCGCGCGCCGTCTCGACGGCCGGCGCATGGCTCTCGGCGCTGCCCGGCGCCGGCCGCACCCGCGCCCCCGGCAGCCCGACCGGCTGGCCGACCGCGACCACCAGCAGTTCGCCCGCTCCGAACAGTTTCCGAGCGGCGGCGCGCACGTCGTCCTCCGTCACGGCCGCCACGAGACCGTTGCGCCGCGCCACATAGTCGATGCCGAGATCGTCGAGCTGCAGGTGGACGAGCTGGTTCGCGATCTTGGTCGAGGTGTCGAACCTGAGCGCATAGGACCCGATCAGGTACTTTCGGGCGCCGTCGAGCTCCTTCGGCGTCGGGCCTTCGGTCGCCATCCGGAGAATCTCGGCGCGGATCAGGTCGATCGACTGGCCGGCGCGGTCGTTGCGGGTCGCGACGCCGCCGAGGATCAGACCCGAATGGTCGTAGGGCGACAGATAGCTGTAGACCGAATAGGCGAGGCCGCGTTTCTCGCGCACCTCGGTGAACAGCCGCGACGAGAACGAGCCGCCGCCCAAAATGTGGTTCGCCACATAGGCCGGAATGAAGTCGTCATCCGTGCGCAGCGGGCCGGCGCGGCCGAACACGATCGAGGTCTGCGGCACGTCGAGCGTCACAATCTCGGTGCGGCCGATGGCGGACGGCGCGACGGTCGGCACAGGGACCAGGCTCGCGGTCTCGGGCAGGTCGGCGAGCAGCCGGTCGAGCAGCCCCGACAGCCGCTCGGGCGAGATCGCCCCGACGGCGCCTATGACGATGTTGTCGCGCGTGAACAGGCGACGGTGCGCCCCGAACAGATCCTCGCGGCTGATCGCGGCCAGGCTCTCGACGGTGCCGCGGGGAGGCCGTCCATAAGGGTGGCCGGGAAACGCCTCCGCAAAAAAGGTTCGGCCGGCGAGATCCTCGGGGTCGAGGGCGTCGCGGCGAAGCTGCGCGGCGAGCTGGCGGCGCATCCGCTCCACCGCGTCCTCGTCGAAGCGCGGGCGCGACAGCGCGAGCGCCAGCAGCCCGAAGGCTTCATCGAGGTTTTCCGGCAGCGTCCGGAGGCTCGCGGTCACGGCGTCCCGGTTCGACGAGAAGGACAGCTCGATCGCCTTCTCCTCGAGCGTCTCCTGGAAGGTCTCCGCCCTCAGATCGCCCGCGCCCTCATCGAGCAGCGCGGCCATAAGGCCGACCACGCCCGGCAGCTCCGCCGGGTCCTGCGCCGAGCCGCCGCGGAAGGCGACCTCGACGGCCACCACCGGCACGGTGTTCTCCTCGACCAGCCACGCCTCCGCCCCGCGCGTCGCGGCGACGCGCTGGATGCGGGTGACGTGCGCCTGCGGCGCGGCGGCGGTCGAGACGGGAGACATGATCGCGGACAAGGTCCTTCAGGTCAGGCGGCCATAAGCGGCCGGCCGGTTTACTCTGCCGCCAGACGCTCGGGCGCCGGGGCCGACAGCAGTTCGCCGGTGACGGAGCGGCGCGGGTCGAGCACGGCGCGGGCGACGTCGCGCACGGCCTCGGCGGTCACGGCGCGGATCCGCGCCGGCCAGGCCTGCACCTCCTCGATCGTGCCGCCGGTGGCGAGCGACGCCCCGTAGATGCGGGCAAGCGTCGCCTGGCTGTCCTGCGCGTAGATCGTGTCGGCGATCAGCCGGGTCTTGGCGCGCTCGAGCTCCGCCGTCGTCGGGCCTTCGGTCGCGATGCGGGCGATCTCCTCGTCGATCGCGGCCTCGAGGTCCGCCAGCGCCGCGCCGGCGCGCGGGATGGCGTAGATCACCATCCGGCCGTCATCGAGCGCGTCGCCGTAGTACCAGGCGCCGGCATTGGCCGCCACGCCCTTCTCGACCACCAGCGCGCGGTAGATCCGGCTCGTCTGGCCGCCGCCCATGATCTGCGACAGCAGATCGAGCGCGTAGGCCTCGTCGCCCGTCGCCGTCTCGTAGGACGGCGCGAGATAATTGCGCTGCAGCGAGGGCTGGGTGACGCGAGGGTCGGCGAGCGAGACGCGGCGCGCGGCGCGCGGCTCCGGCTCGCGCGGCCGGGCGCGCGGGCCCGGATCGACGCGGCGTTCGACCTTGCCGTAGGTCTCCTCGGCGAGCGCCCTCACCTCCTCCGCGTCGACGTCGCCGGCGACCACCAGGATGGCGTTGTTGGGCGTGTAGAAGCGTTCGTAGAAGGCGATCGCGTCATGGCGGTCGAGCTTCTCGATCTCATGCTCCCAGCCGATGATCGGCGTGCCGTAGGGATGGTTCACGAACAGCGCGGCCGCCACCGCCTCGCCGAGCTGCGAGCCCGGATCGCCGTCGACGCGCGAGCGGCGCTCCTCGAGGATCACGTCGCGCTCGGGGTTCACCACCTCGTCGGTGAGCTGCAGGCCCGTCATCCGGTCGGCCTCAAAGGCCATGACGGTCTTCAGGTGCTCGCGGGCGACGCGCTGGAAATAGGAGGTGTAGTCGTAGGAGGTGAAGGCGTTCTCCTGCCCGCCGAGCTCGGCCACCACATGGCTGAACTCGCCGGCCGGGTGCTTTTCAGTGCCCTTGAACATAAGGTGTTCGAGGAAATGCGCGATGCCCGAGACGCCGCGCGCCTCGTCAGCCGAGCCCACCTTGTACCAGATCATGTGCGTCACGACCGGCGCGCGGCGGTCCGGGATCACCACGACCTGAAGGCCGTTTGCGAGCGTAAAGGAGGCGACGTCCGGCCCCGCGCCGCGCGCGGCGTCGGCGGGCGAGAGCGGCTTCAATCCGGCGGGAGAACCGGCGGGCGTGGCTGCTGCCATGACGGTCGGGAAGCCTCCGTGAGACGATGGCGGGCGGCCCGCGGCGGCGAGACGAAAGCCGGGGCGTCGCACGATCATATAGGCGAACGGCCCGCCCTCCGCGAGACGCTTGCGCGCCGGGCGGTGGGATCGGGCCGTTAAACCTGCGTAATGGAGCCGGCGCTCAGTTCCCGAGAAGCCTCGAGTACCAGGCCTTCTTCTCGGTCTGGACCGAAGCCGTCACGCCGTCGCCGACGAGATAGCCCGGAGGCGGATCGCTCAGCCGCGTGCGCGGGCCGGCGGTCTTGGGCGCCGCGGCGGCGGCCGCCTTCTTGGCGCGCAGCTCGCTCGGCGACAGCCGGGACATGTCGCCATAGCTCGGATCGCCAGGCTCGGTGGTCGCGTTCGCGCCCTGGATGCGGCGGCGCTGCAGCTCGCTCGGCATGAGGCGCGCATTGCGGTCCATGCGCCAGTTGTTGGTCTCCGTCGGCAGCACGTCTCCGCGGGCCTTGGCTTCGGCGCGGCGCTGCTCGTCCGGATCGTTGGGCCACTGGCCGCTCGCATGCGCGACGGAGCCCTTGGGCTGCGGCGGCGGCAGTTCGGCGGTGCTCGGCGGCGGCACCAGCGGCGCGCGCTCCTGATAGCTGATCTCGGGCTTTTCCTTGTCCCCCATCCCGAAGCTGTCGAACAGCTCGGTGATCGGGTTCGAGCCCATGTCGTCCGCGGCGAAGGCCGGGACCGACACGGCGCCCGCCCCAAGAGCGATCGCCGCCGTGGCGAGGCACGCTGTGATATGGCGCATGGTTCGCTGCTCCTTCCGGCGAAGGGCCGGCGAGGCCATCAGACTACCTCGCGCGCGCCTTTCGAGCCGCGGACGGCACCATACAGAAGCAGCCCCACCCCCGCAACGATGGCCGCATCCGCGAGGTTGAACACGTACCAGGTGACCTCGCCCCAATGCAGCAGCGCATAGTCCACGACCGCGCCATAGGCCACGCGGTCGACGCCGTTGCCGACCGCGCCGCCGAGGATCAGCGCGAGCCCGTAGGCCGAGACGGTCTGGCGCTCGCGCGCGATCCAGACCGCGATGCCGATCGAGGCCACGACATGCAGCGCGACCAGCAGCCAGCGGCCGAGATCGCCGTCCTGCTGCAGCATCCCGTAGCTGACGCCGCGGTTCCAGATCAGGACGAGGTCGAACACCGGCAGCACCGCCACCCGACCCTTGTCGGCGAGCTCGAAGACGAACAGCGCCCAGAGCTTGATGGCCTGATCAAGCACGAAGACGAGCGCTGCGAGCAGAAAGGCCCGGCGGGCGAGCGGCGGAAAATTCATCGGGCCACAGGAGCCGAGGCGGGCGTCCCTCCCCGCGCGTCGCGTGAGGAGAGAAAGGCCCCTCGCCTCACGCGGCCTTCTCCCGGCGGGCTTCCCACTCGCGCATCGCCTGGGCGTCGCGCGGCGTGATGTCCGGGTAGTCGGGGTCGGCGCCGACCTCCGGCGTGACCTTCCACGAGCGGGCGCATTTGCGCCCCTCGGCGCGGGCCGGCACAACGGCGACGCCCGGAACCTCGGCGAGCCGGAAGGCGTCTTCCGGGGCTTCGTCGCGCGTGACGCGGATCGCGCTGGTGATCGCGACCTCCGCGAGATCGACGCCCTCAAGCGCCGCGGCGAGCTCCGGATCCGTCACATGCACGACGGGCGCGGCCTCGAGCGAGGAGCCGATGCGCTTGGCCGCCCGCTCGATCTCGAGCGCGCCGGTGACCACGCGCCGGACGCGGCGGACCTTCTCCCACTTCTCCGCCAGCGCCTCGTCGCGCCACGCCGCGTCGGCCAAGGCGAACATGTGGAGGTGCACCGAGCCGTCCTCGGACGGGAAGCGCGACAGCCAGGTCTCCTCGGCCGTGAAGGGCAGCAGCGGCGCGAGCCGGGTGACGAGCGCGCGGAACAGCCGGTCAACCACGGTGAGGCAGGCGCGGCGCGTAACCGACGAGGCCGGGTCGCAATAGAGCGCGTCCTTGCGGACGTCGAAATAGAACGCGCTGAGGTCGTTGGTCAGGAAGGTGAACAGGCTCGCGAAGCCGCGCTTGAAGTCGAACGCCTCGTAGGCCGCGCCGATCTCGCCGTCGACCTCCGCGAGGCGGTGCAGCATGTAGCGCTCGAGCTCCGGCATCTCGGCGAACGACACCGCGTCGCCGTCGCCGAAATGCGCCAGCGCCCCGAGCATCCAGCGCAGCGTGTTGCGCAGCTTGCGATAGGCGTCGGTCGTGGTCTTGAGGATCTCCTGGCCGATCCTGAGGTCGTCCTCGTAATCCGACATCACGACCCACAGCCGCAGGATGTCCGCGCCGGACTGCCGGATGATGTCCTGCGGCGCGACGACGTTGCCGAGCGACTTCGACATCTTGCGGCCCTGCTCGTCGAGCACGAAGCCATGCGTCAGCAGCGCGTCATAGGGCGCGCGGCCGCGCGTGCCGCAGCTTTCCAGCAGCGAGGAATGGAACCAGCCGCGGTGCTGGTCGGAGCCCTCGAGGTAGAGCACCGTGTCCTCGCCGCCATCGACGGCGCGCTTGGGCGCGAGGTCCGGCCGGCGCTCCAGCACATAGGCGTGGGTCGAGCCGGAATCGAACCAGACGTCGAGAATGTCCGTGACCTTCTCGTAGTCCTCCAGCGAGTGGTTGCCGAGGAACCGGCTGCCGTCGCTGGCGAACCAGGCGTCGGCGCCCTCCTGCTCGAAGGCCTCCGCGATGCGCTGGTCGACCATCTCATCGCGCAGCGGCTCGCCGGTCTGCTTGTTCACGAACACGCAGATCGGCACGCCCCAGGCGCGCTGGCGCGAGACCACCCAGTCCGGCCGGCTCTCGATCATGCCGCGCAGCCGGTTCTTGCCCTGCGGGGGGAAGAAGGCCGTGGCCTCGATGGCGGCCAGCGCGCGCGAGCGCAGCGTGTCGGCCGGGCCGTCGATGTCACGGTCCATTGCGATGAACCATTGCGGCGTGTTCCGGAAGATCACCGGCTTTTTGGACCGCCAGGAATGCGGGTACTGGTGTCGCAGCTTGCCGCGCGCCACCAATCGGCCGGCCACGACCAGCGCCTCGATCACGGCCTGGTTGGCGTCGCCCTTGTCGCCCTTGTCGGTGATCACCGAGCGGCCCTCGAAGCCCGGCGCGTCCTTGGTGAGGAAGCCGCCGGCGTCGACAGTGTAGGGGATGCGGGTCGCGATCCCGCGCTTCTCCAGATCGGAGCGGTGGTCCATCCACAGCTCAAAATCCTCGCGGCCGTGGCCGGGGGCGGTGTGCACGAAGCCGGTGCCGGCGTCCTCGGTGACGTGGTCGCCGGGCAGCAGCGGGACAGAGAAGTCGTAGCCGAGATGCGCCAGCGGGTGCTGGGCCTCGAGCCCTTCGAGGTCGGCGGCCGACACGTCGAGGACCTTGCGGAAACCCGCGACCTTGGCGGCCTTGAACACGCCCTCGGCGAGCGCGACGGCGAGCAGGTAGCGCTGCCCGACCTTCGCCCAGTTGTCCTCCGGGGCCTCCGTCACCTCATAGACGCCGTACGCGATCTTGGGCGAGTAGGCGACCGCGCGGTTGCCGGGCAGCGTCCAGGGGGTCGTGGTCCAGATGACGACGGAGGAATTCAGTAGATCGCGGTAGATTGGCTCGCGGTCCGCAACGCCGCCAGCACCAACAAGCGGGAACGCCACGAACACCGTGTCGCTCAGGAACTCGGCGTATTCGATCTCGGCCTCGGCGAGCGCTGTCTTCTCCACCACTGACCACATCACCGGCTTCGAGCCGCGATAGAGCTGGCCGGTCTGCGAGAACGTCATGATCTCGCGGGCGATCTGCGCCTCGGCCGAAAACTTCATGGTGGTGTAGGGGTCGGCCCAGTCGCCCGTGACGCCGAGCCGCTGGAACTCCTCCGACTGCACGCCGATCCATTTTTCGGCGTACTCCCGGCACTCCTTGCGGAACTCGATGACCGGGACCTCGTCCTTGTTGAGCCCCCTGACGCGATAGCCCTCCTCGACCTTCCACTCGATCGGCAGGCCGTGGCAGTCCCAGCCGGGCACGTAATTGGCGTCGAAGCCCGCCATCTGGCGGGTCCGCACCACGACGTCCTTCAACACCTTGTTGAGCGCATGCCCGATGTGCAGATGGCCGTTGGCGTAAGGCGGCCCGTCATGCAGCACGTATTTCTTGCGGCCCGCCGCGGTCTCGCGCAGCCGCTCGTAGAGCCGGATGCGCTTCCAGCGCTCCAGAAACTCCGGCTCGCGCTGCGGCAGGCCAGCGCGCATCGGAAAATCCGTCTGCGGCAGGAACAGCGTCTCGGAATAGTCGCGAGGCTTGGCGTCAGAAGGCATTTGGGCGTCCGCTTGAAGGGCCGGAGCGGTTTAGCAGGGCGGACGCGTCTGGCAAGTAAACGGCGGAAATCCGCGTCAGACCAGCGCGCTCGGGGCGAGCGGGTCCTCGGGCGCGGCGATGGCGGCGCGGGCGTCCAGCACATCGCGCTCCATCTGGACGACGAGAGCCTCGACGCTGTCGAACTTCAGCTCCGGCCGCAGATAGGCGACGAGCTCGATCCTGAGCCGCCGGCCATAGAG
This sequence comes from Hansschlegelia sp., assembly GCF_035538955.1. Taxonomy (NCBI): domain Bacteria; kingdom Pseudomonadati; phylum Pseudomonadota; class Alphaproteobacteria; order Hyphomicrobiales; family Methylopilaceae; genus Hansschlegelia; species Hansschlegelia sp. The sequence goes on along the minus strand of NZ_DATLJK010000016.1, from coordinate 106,433 downwards.
GTCGCCGGAGAAGTCGAGCAGAAAAGTCTCGAAGCGCGGCGCGCCGTCGTCGAACTGCGGGCGGCGGCCAAAACTCGCCGCGCCGTCCACGATGCGGTCGCCGACCAGCGCGCGCACCGCGTAGATTCCGTGCGCCAGCCGCGTCTCCGGCGGCAGCACAACGTTGGCGGTCGGATAGCCCAGGTCGCGGCCGCGCTTGTCGCCATGGACGACCTCGCCCTCAATGATCCAGCGGCGGCCGAGCAGCCGGTTGGCGCCCGCGATGTCGCCGGCGTCCAGACGGTCGCGGATGGCGCTGGAAGAAACCGGCGTCGGCCCCCCGAAGGGCGGCACCACCTCGACGAACATGCCGTGGCGCGGGCCGGCCTCGGCCAGGAAGGCCGGCGAGCCGACGCGGTTGCGACCGAAATGAAAATCCCAGCCGACAACCGCGGTGTGGGCCGAAAGCCGCTTCGCCAGCACATCGGCCACGAAGGTCTCGGCCTCGATCGCCGCGAGCTTCTCGTCGAAGGTCAGCACCACGGTCTCGTCGGCGCCGGCGCGCGCCAGCATGCGCGCCTTCTCGTCGCGGCCGGTCAGCCGGAACAGCGGCTGGTCGGGCCGGAAGAAGGTGCGCGGATGCGGCTCGAAGGTCAGCGCCACGACCGGCCGCCCGGCGGCGTGCGCGGGCTCGGCCGCCTCGCGGATCACCGTGGCGTGGCCGCGATGCACGCCGTCGAAATTGCCGACGACGACATGGCCGTCGCGCAGCGACGCGGGAAGCTCGGGCGGGTCGATCAGCAAGACTCAATCCGGCGCAGCAAGCCGCGGAGGAGGCCGCGGCTTTCGCGGGCGCGAGATGGCCCCGCGGCGGCCGCATCGTCAAGACCGCGAAGCCGCGCCGCGGCCGCACGCCTCAGGCGAGTTCGGCCTCGATCTCGTCGCGCGTCGGCACCATGACCTGGGCCTCGCCGTCGAGCACGACCTTGTCGCCGACCGAGCAGGTGCAGAAGAAGGTCGCGCGCTGCCGTCCCGGATCGAGCGAGGTGATCTCGACCTGCGCGGTCACCACGTCGCCGATCCGGACCGGCGCCCGGAACTTGATGGTCTGCGAGAGGTAGACTGCGCCCGGCCCCGGCAGACGGGTGCCGAGCACCGCCGAGATCAGGCTTGCGGTGTAGAGCCCGTGCGCGATCCGCCCGCCGAACCGCGTGTTGGCCGCATAGGCCTCGGACAGATGGATCGGGTTGGTGTCGCCGGTCAGCGCCGCGAAATTGCGCACGCCTTCCTCCGACACCTCGTGCCGGATTTCCGCCGTCTGCCCGACCTCCAGATCCTCGAAGGCGATCTGTGGCCGCGTCAGGTGCTCGTCGTCCAGCGACTGAAGGGCTGCGTTCATGCAGGCGACCGGGTCCCCAAAAGAGGCCGCACTCTGCGGCGGGGCCTGTTGCGGCGCAACGCGCCTTTTGTCGGACGCTGGCGGCGCGAGGCGAAACGGAATCTCAACCGGAGGCGCCACATTGTGCTCGGCGGGCGGCAGGACGCCGTCGACACACGAGTTCAGCGTCGGGATGAGGCGGCTCTCCCGGCCGAGTATATGGAGTCCCCAGGATGGCGCTCGACCACTCGATGCCGGTCCTCATCGTCGATGACTACAGCACGATGCTGCGGATCATCCGCAACCTCCTGAAGCAGATCGGCTTCGAGGACGTGGACGAGGCGTCTGACGGCACCCAGGCGCTCAGCAAGATGCGCGACAAGCGCTACGGGCTGGTGATCTCGGACTGGAACATGGAGCCGATGACCGGCATCGAGCTGCTCCGCGAGGTCCGCGCCGACGACAAGCTGAACCGCACCCCGTTCATCATGGTCACGGCGGAAGCCAAGACGGAGAACGTCATCCTGGCCAAGAAGGCCGGCGTGAACAACTACATCGTCAAGCCGTTCAACGCCGACACCCTGAAGTCCAAGATCCAAGCGGTGTTCGGCGAATGAGCCGCGGGGCGCGCGGCGAGGACATTCTGAAGCAGCCCTTCGACCGGGTGCGGGACTATGTCGCCGCCAAAAGCGAGGGCGAAGCGTCGTTCGGCGACGTGGTGGCGCTGGCGGAGATCACCGCCGACTCGATGCAGACCTTCTTCGCGGCGATCGACCGGACGATCTATCGCGAGCTGCGCGAGATCGCCGAGTACATCACCAATCTGCGCTCCGAAATTGCGCATCTGCGCGCCGGCGAGCTGCAGAAGGACCGGCTGCCGAAGGCGGGCGAGCATCTCGGGGCGATCGTCGCCGCGACCGAGGAGGCCACCAACTCCATCATGGAGGCCGCCGAGGCGATGCTGGCCGCGGCCGGCAAGGACGAGGCGACCTTCAAGGCCGTCGTCAACGACAAGGTGATGACGATCTTCGAGGCCTGCTCGTTCCAGGACCTGACGGGCCAGCGCATCGCCCGCGTGGTCGAGACGCTGGAGCAGATCGAGAACCGCATCGGGCGCTTTGCGGCCGCGGTGAAGAGCGACGCTCCGGCGGCCCCGGCCGCCGAGGATCCCCGGGAGCGACGCGCCCGCGAACTGCTGCTGAACGGGCCGCAGGACCGCGGCGTCGCGATCGAGCAGGCGGACGTCGACGCGCTGTTCGCCGACAAGCCCGTCTCGGCCTGACGGGTTTGCGCCCATGCCTGTCCGCGCCTATATGGGCGCGGACGAGGAGCCTGAAGCGCCATGAACCGCTACGAGCGGCCGCCCTCTTCGGGCGAGGCCGAAGTCCGCTATCTGGACGCCGATTTTCGAGTGATGCGGCCCGGCGCTTTCGTGCGCTGCGCCGTCACCGGCGAGCGCATTCCGCTCGAGGAGCTGCGCTACTGGAGCGTGGAGCGCCAAGAGGCCTATGCGGGCCCCCAGGAAGCGCTCTCGCGCGCTCTCGGAAAGGCCTGAGGCGCCCTGACGCCTCGTCAGCCGGCGGCGCTCGGCGCCGCGTCGGGCTCCAGCAGCTTGTGCAGGTGCACCACGAAATACCGCATATGGGCGTCGTCGACGGTCGCCTGCGCCTTGGCGCGCCAGGCCGACTTGGCGCTCTCATAGTCCGGGAAAATCCCGACCAGGTCGAGCGCCGACACCTCGCGGAACGAGACGCCGGAGACGTCCTCCAGTTCGCCGCCGAAGACGAGGTACAGCGGCTGCTTGGCGAAGACGTCGCTCATCGATAGGGCTCCAGGGCTGCAAGCGTCTCGCGCTCGGCGTCGAGCGCGGCGAGAAGGGCGCGGTGGCGCGCGGGCGGCGCGGCGACCAGCCCGCCGTGGCGCGTGGTCGGCCGGTTATAGCCGGGAATCGCGCCGTCGAAATTCGTCAGCAGCGCGCCGGCCTCCTCCAGGATGAGATGGGCCGCGGCGATGTCCCAGTCATGGGCGTTGGGCCGCGCGATCGCGGCGTCGAGGCCTCCGGAGGCGACCTTCACCAGCCGGTTCGCGAGCGCATAGAGCCACGGGCCGCGGCTGACCCCGTAGGGCTCGAGCGGGCCGAGCAGCGACTTCGGGCCGCCGACTCGGGCGCCCCCAAGCAGCGGCGGATCGGGCGTGACCAGCGGCTCGCCATTGCGGGTCGCGCCGAGGCCACGAAAGGCCTCGAAGGTCACGTCGTTGCAGGCGTCGAACACGACGCCCGCGATCGGAGCGCCGTCCTCGACCAGCGCCACAGACACCACCCATTCGGGCCTGCCCTCGATGAAGGCGCGGGTGCCGTCGATCGGATCGACCACCCAGACGCGGCGGCGCGTCAGCCGCTCGGGCGTGTCGGCGGTCTCTTCCGACAGCCACCCGGAGCCCTCGACCAGCGGCGGCAGATGCGCGGCGAGGAAGCGATCGACCGCGAGGTCGGCCTCCGTGACCGGGCTGTTGTCGGACTTGGTCCAGCGCTCCGCTCCCTCGCGGAACATGCGAGCCGCGATCGCGCCGCCCTCGCGGACGGTGTCGGCAAGCACGCCCGCAAGGCGTTCGAGATCGATCGGCGCGTCGGATGAAGGCACGGTGACGGAAGATCCGGTTCGAGGGAGATCGCGCGCAAAGCGCTTTCCCCAAAGTGGTGGGACAGCAGGGCTGACGCAAGCGCCGCGCCGCGTTCATCACATTCTTACCGTCCCTGGCAAGCTCCTCTTCAGCATGGCGGAAGATCAGCGCCTCCAGAACCGGGGGTCAGAAAACATTCACCAGCTCTGTTAAGCCGAAAAAGCGGTCCCCGAGCGTATGTTCCAGCAACAAACGAAGAGCCCGCAGCATAGGGCCTTCTGGGAGACTGGACATTGGGTAGTCAAACCGACGCCTGCGCGCCGACGCGCGCCGGAACGGGGACGGCCGACCGGCTCGACCCCTTCGCCCTGCCGGTGCGGTTCGCCGCGCCGGACCCTGCCGCCGACGGCGGCGAACGCCGCGTGACCGTCGATTCCGGCCGCGTCGTGGTGGACCGCATGGTGCGCCGCATCGCGATGCGCATCGTGACGCCGCTGTCGACCTTCACCGGCGTCGCCATGCGGGTCGCGCCCGGCGCTGATCCTCACGAGGATCAGGTCGAGGTCGTGCTCGCGCATCCCGACCGCGCGCTCGACGTGCCGCTCGCAAGTGAGCCGCATGACGGCGAGGCGCTCGCCGAGTGGCGCTCCTGGGCGCGCGCGCTGAAGCTGCCGCTGCTGATCGAAGAGCTCGACGGACGCCGCATGACCCTCAACGCGCGGGTCGGCGAGCTCGAGGTCGGCCGCACCCGGCCGCGCCGCCGCCACAGCCTGCTGAAGGGCCGCCGCACGCGTTTCCAGGCCAAGCGCCGGACCGGCAAGCTCAGCGCGGAGACGCCGGTGCATCGCGACGAGCGCGAGATCATCGCCCGCGACTGAGCGCCTTCGGGTCCCGGCCGCTCGGCCGGGACTACACGCGCGTAAAGAACCAGACGCCGAGCGCCGCCAGTATGGCGAGCGCGATCCAGAGCCTAAGCCCGGCCTGGAACAGCACGAAGCGCCGGTGCTCGGGCGGCAGCGGGTCCTTCACGACGGGCTCGGTCATCGCCTCTCAGATCCTCAGCAGGGCGTCGGCGCACAGTCCGAAGAACACCAGCGCGCCGGCCTCGCGGTTCGACTTGAACAGTTTCAGACATAGCGCCGGGTCGGCGATGTCGAGCCGGGCGACCTGCCACGCGCAATGCGCCGCGAAGCCCGCGACGCCGAGAAAACTCAGCGCGCCGCCGCCGGCCGACCAGACGGAGAGCCCGAGCAGCGCGGTCGCGCCGGCGTAGAAGCCGGCGAGGATCGGCCGCGTGCGCGCGCCGAACAGCAGCGCCGTCGAGCCGACGCCGACCAGCGCGTCGTCCTCCTTGTCCTGGTGGGCGTAGATCGTGTCGTAGCCGATGATCCACAGAAAGGCGGCCCCGTGCAGCAGCAGCGGCGCGAGGTCGAGCCGACCGAAGGTCGCGCTCCAGCCCATCAGCGCGCCCCAGCCGAAGCACACGCCGAGCATCGCCTGCGGCCACCAGGTGACGCGCTTCATGAACGGATAGAGCGCGACCGGCAGCACAGAGCAGAGCCCCACCAGGATGGCGAAGGGCGGCAGCGCGAGCAGCACCGCGAGCCCGACCAGCAGCAGGACGCCGAGAAAGACCGCCGCCGCCTTCGGGGTGATCTGGCCGGACGGCAGCGGCCGCGAGCGGGTGCGGGCGACCTTGGCGTCGATGTCGCGGTCGACGAGGTCGTTATAGGCGCAGCCCGCGCCCCGCATCGCGATCGAGCCGATCGCGAACAGCGCGAGATGCCATGGATTCGGCCACGGCGCGCCGGCGGCCACGGCCGCAAGCGCGCTCGACCACGCGCATGGCCAGAACAGCAGCCACGCTCCGATCGGCCGGTCGGCCCGCGCGAGCCTGAGATAGGGCCGCCAGGCGACCGGCGCGCGCCGGTCCACCCAGTTCGCGGGCGGCGCGTCGGCGACGGGGGCGTGAATCTGCGACATGGGCGCTCAGCTACCGGATCGTTACAGGCGACGCCATCGCGCCGCGCCGGTCAAGCGCAGGGGCGCGCGCCGCGCGAGACCACCCTGAGACTTGGGCTGCGCCGCCGGACGGCTTAAGACGGCCGCCGGACCTCCAGGAGCCAGGCCTTGGCCGCCTACGACTTCGCCTCCACCCGCCTATTCGTCGAGGCGCCGCTCGCCGAGGGCGCCGGCGTCACGCTCGAGGACGCCCAAGCGAACTATGTCCGCAACGTTATGCGCATGGCGGCGGGCGATGGGCTGCTGCTGTTCAACGGGCGCGACGGCGAATGGGGCGCGCGGATCTCGGAGGTCGCCAAGAAGCGCGTGACGCTCGTCGCCGAGCGCCGCACCCGGCCGCAGACGCCGCCCGGCCGGCTCCGCTACCTGTTCGCGCCGCTGAAGCACGCCCGGCTCGACTACATGGTCCAGAAGGCGGTCGAGATGGGCGCGTCCCGGCTCTCGCCGGTGATCACTCGCCGCACCCAGGCGAGCCGCGTCAATCTTGAGCGGATGCGCGCCAACGCAGTCGAGGCGGCCGAGCAGTGCGGGGTGCTGGCGCTGCCGGAGATCGACGAGCCCGAACCGCTCGCGCGCCTGCTGGACGGCTGGCTGGCCGACGCCGCCCTCGCCTTCTGCGACGAGGATTCGGGCGCGCAGGACCCTGTCGCGGCGCTGAGGCCGCTCGCCGGCCGGCCGATCGCGGTGCTGATCGGCCCGGAGGGCGGCTTCGACCCGGAGGAGCGCGCCGCGCTGCTTCGGCTGCCGTCGGTCGTCCGGCTGTCGCTCGGGCCGCGAATCCTGCGGGCCGACACCGCCGCGGTCGCGGCGCTGGCCCTCGTCCAGGCCACGGCCGGAGACTGGCTCGACGGCGGCGGTTGACCCTCTGTTAACCACGTCGGGCCATGGTTCCGTAGCGAAAGACCGCGGGCTCCCCGCCCCGCGCTGCGTTGCCTAAATACCGCACCGCGGCGGGACTCAGCGGCCTCCCGCGAAGTTGGCGAGCCTAATGGCCCGCTCCCGGCGTATAGGCGTAATGGCGCCGTCGACACGCGACGGACTTCCTACGAGTCAGTGCGAACGCTCCATGTCGACAGGCCTTTTCTCGCGCACCGTCGCAAAATGTTTCCCGGTCTGGGCGCGGCGGGCGGCCGTGCTGGCCGTGCCCCTGATGCTCGCCGCCTGCGCGGGCTCGAAGCCTTTGCCGCCGGCGAGCGCCCCCGATCCGATGGCGTTTGCGCCCGCGCCGGTGCCGACCTCTCCGGCCTTCACGCCGGACGTGAGCGACAGCGGCCGCTACGGCGTGGTCGCGGACGAGCCGTTCCCGGTCAAGCCGGTGAACCTCCAGAAGATCGACCCGCAGTTCCTCAAGCAGGTCGTGCCGAACACCACCGGCGAAGCGCCCGGGACGATCGTCATCGACCCGCATGAGCGCCACCTCTACCTCGTGCAGGACGACGGCACCGCCATCCGCTACGGCGTCGGCGTCGGCCGCGAGGGCTTCGCCTGGAGCGGCACCGCCTATATCCGCCGCAAGCTGGAGTGGCCGGACTGGCACCCGCCGGCAGAAATGGTCGCCCGCGACCCGCACGCCCGGCCTTACGCCGACGGCATGCCGGGCGGCCCCGGAAACCCGCTCGGCGCCCGCTCGATGGCGCTGTGGGAAGGCAATCGCGACACCCTCTTCCGCATCCACGGCACGATCGAGCCCTACTCGATCGGCAAGGCGGTCTCTTCGGGCTGCATCCGGATGCTCAACCAGGACGTGATCGACCTCTATTCGCGGGTGCCGCTCGGCACCAAGGTGGTCGTCCGGTCCTGATGCAGGAGTTCGGACCCGCGCCGGGGGGCGAGCGGGTTCGCGGGCGGACGCGCAAGCGTCCGCCATCAGATGGCCGGACCGTCCGGGGGGCGGTCCGGCCATTTCGTTTTTGATCCAGTGGACGGACCCCGAATGACCGATCGAGACCGCTTCGCGCCTGCAGCCGCAGGCCTGACCCGTCGCGCCTTCGTGGCGACTGCTCCGCTCGCGCTCGCGGCCTGCGCCGGCGTCCCAAGCATGAACATGGGCGACCTGTTCGCCGGCGACAGCGGCTTCGACTATTCCGAGATTTACGGCTCCAAGCCGGACGAGAAGTTTCCGCTGCCGGCGATGAACTGGCGCAGCCTCGACCCTGCGGTGTTGCGCCGCCGAGTCGCCGATCCGACCGGCGAGGAGCCCGGCACGATCGTGGTGCGCCCGGTGGAGAAGCACCTCTATTTCGTGCAGGACGGCGGTCGCGCGATCCGCTACGGCGTCGGCGTCGGCCGCGAGGGTTTTGAATGGAGCGGGCGCGCGAAGGTCGCCCGCAAGGCGCAGTGGCCGCGCTGGACGCCGACGGCCGACATGATCCGCCGCAACGCCAAGCTCTACGGACCCTGGGCCGGTGGCATGGACGGCGGCCTGCAGAACCCGCTCGGCGCGCGCGCCCTCTATCTTTACCAGGGCGGCCGCGACTCCTCCTACCGCATCCACGGCACCAACGAGCCGCGCTCGATCGGTCACGCGATGTCGTCGGGCTGCATCCGCATGTTCAACCACGACATCATCGATCTCTACGATCGCGCTGGCGTCGGCACGCGCGTGCTGATCCGCGGCTGAGACGCGGCCCGCCCGGCGGCTCGCGGCCACAAGCCGGAAGGCCTCGCGGCGCGCGCAAGCCCGCCGCGCCCGGCGCCTACTGGACGCCTCCGCCTCAAGTCCCTAACTGACGGCGCTCTTTCCCGCGGGATACCCGATGGCGCGCGACCAGACTGACTCCACCCCGATCACGTCGCGCGACGAGCTCGTCGCCTATCTGGCGGAGGGCTGCCGGGCCCCGGCCGATTTCCGCATCGGCACCGAGCACGAGAAGTTCCCGTTCCGACGCGCCGACCTGTCGCCCGTCGCCTATAGCGGCCCGGCCGGCATCAGGGCGCTGCTCGACGGCATGCAGGGCCTGCTCGGCTGGGAGCCGATCATGGAGGCCGGCCACATCATCGGCCTCTACGACGTGACCGGCGGAGGCGCGATCAGCCTGGAGCCGGGAGGCCAGTTCGAGCTCTCCGGCGCGCCGCTCGAGACGCTGCACCAGACCTGCTCGGAGCTGCACGCCCATCTGGCGCAGGTGCGGCAGGTGGCGGATCCGCTCGGCCTCGGCTTCCTCGGGCTCGGCATGAGCCCGAAATGGACGCTGGCCGAGACGCCGGTCATGCCCAAGGGCCGCTACGACATCATGACCCGCTACATGCCGAAGGTCGGCTCCCGCGGCCTCGACATGATGTACCGGACGGCGACCGTGCAGGTGAACCTCGACTTCTCGAGCGAGGCCGACATGGTGCGCAAGATGCGCGTCGGCCTGGCGCTGCAGCCGATCGCGACCGCGCTGTTCGCAAACTCGCCGTTCACCGACGGCGCGCCGAACGGTTTTCTGTCGATGCGTTCGGAGATCTGGCGCGACACCGACAACGCCCGCGCCGGCATGCTACCCTTCGTGTTCGAGGACGGCATGGGGTTCGAGCGCTACGTCGACTATGCGCTCGACGTGCCGATGTATTTCGTGAAGCGCGGCGACCACTATCATGACGTCGCCGGCGCCTCGTTCCGCGACCTGATGGCGGGGCGTCTGCCGCAGCTTCCGGGCGAGTTTGCGACGGTCGCCGACTGGGCGAATCATCTGTCGACGATCTTCCCGGAGGTCCGGCTGAAGCGCTTCCTGGAGATGCGCGGCGCCGACTCCGGGCCGACGAGCCGGATCTGCGCCTTGCCGGCCTTCTGGGTCGGGCTGTTCTACCACCAGCCGAGCCTCGACGCGGCCTGGGAGCTGGTGAAGGGCTGGTCGGCCGAGGAGCGCCAAGCGCTGCGCGACGCGGTGCCGGCGCAGGGGCTCGCCGCCCGCATCGGCAACCGCACCGCGCTCGAGGTGGCGCGCGACGCGCTGGCCCTCACGGAGGCCGGCCTTGCGGCGCGGGCGCGCCAGAACAGCTTCGGCGACGACGAGCGCATCCACCTCGCCCCGCTGCTGCGGGTGGTCGAGGAGGAGAAGTCGCTCGCCCAGACGCTGTTGCAGAAGTACGACGCCGAGTGGAGCCGCAGCGTCGATCCGGTATTCGAGGAGCTCGCCTACTAGGCGGCGCAGCGGTCGCCGGGGCAGCGGTTCACCTCGATCGTGAGGTGGCTCAGCTCCCTCAGATCGGCAAGCTGCGCCTTGTAGGTCTCGGGCTCCTGCGGCTCGTGCGTCACCAGCGCCACGATGGCGGACAGGTGGCCGGGGCCGACCCGCCACAGATGCAGGTCGCAGACCCGCACGTCGCCGACCTCGAGCCGCTCGCGGATTCTGCGTTCCAGCGCCGGATCCGCCGGCGCGTCGATCAGCGTGCCGCCGGTCTGGCGGGCGAGCGAGACCGACCAGGACCCGATCATCACCGCGCCCATCACGCCGACCGCGGGGTCGATCCAGAGCCAGCCGAACATCCAGCCGGCGAACAGCGCCGCGATCGCAAGCACCGAGGTCAGTGCGTCGGCCAGCACGTGCAGATATGCGCCGCGCAGATTGTGATCGGCGACGCCCTTGGCCGGCGCGTGATCATGGTCGTGATGATGGCCGCCATGATCGTGGTGGTGATGCGCGTGCTCATGCTCCCCGGCGCCGCCATGGCCGCCGAGCACCACGGCGCAGACGATGTTCACCAGCAGGCCGAGCACTGCGACGATCATCGCCTCGCGGTAGAGCACGTCCTGAGGGCTGGCGAGCCGCAGCAGCGATTCCCACGCGATCGCGATCGCCACCACGGCCAGCACGATCGCGTTGGCGAAGCCCGCGAGGTCGCCGATCTTGCCGGCCCCCATCGCCAGGCGCGGGTCGCTGGAGCGCGCGGCGGCGATCCGGTAGGCGAGCGCCGCGACCCCGATCGCGCCCGCATGGGTCGCCATGTGGAAGCCGTCGGCGAGCAGCGCCATCGAGCCATAGGCCCAGCCGGCGACGATCTCGACGCCCATCGCGGCCGCCGTGACGATCATCGCGATGCGGGTGCGGCGCGCGTTGCGGGCGTGGTCGCGACCGAGGAAACGGTGCTCGTGACGGAACGGGACGACGTGTTCGCCGCGGGGCATATGCATCTGCGCGCTCTCCTCAGGACCGGAGATCGCGTCGCGGCCCCGCGCCGTCAACCCGGCCGGCTATTCGGCGGCTTCGGCCTGCGCGGCGGCCGACATGTTGTCGAGGCTCGCCACGATATGGTCGGCGAGCGCCTGCGCGGTCTCGGTGACGGCGCCCGGATTGCGCAGCAGCGCGATCTTGCAGCTCGGCAGCGCCGGGAAGCCCTCCGCGGCGCCCAGCACGCGCATGCCCGGCCGCAGCGCTGACTCCGGCACGACCGAGACCGCGAGCCCCGCCAGCACTGCAGCGCCGACCGCCGCGAAATTCCGGCTCGAATACAGCACCCGGTGCGGCCGCTCGATCTCCTGCAGCTTGGCGATCGCGGATTCGCGCCACACGCAGGCGACGTGGCTGAGCGCGAGCGGGATGACCGGCTCCTCATGCGCCATCGAGCGCTGCGACGTCACCCAGAGCAGCGGCTCCTGCCGGATGACCTCGCCGACCGGCTTGCGGGCGGCGTGGGTGATGATCGCGAGGTCGAGCTCGTCGCGGGCGATCATCTCGACGAGCTGCACCGAGGGCTCGCACACGACCGTCACCTCGACGAGGGGGTTCGAGGCCGAGAAGCGCGCCAGGATCTCCGGCAGGTAGCGCTCGGCGTAATCGTCCGGCAGGCCGAGCCGCACCCGTCCGGTCAACGCGTCGTCCGCGAAGGCCGAGATCGCCTCGCGCGAGATGTGGATGATGCGGCGGGCGTAGTCGAGCAGCCGCTCGCCATCCTCGGTCAGCCGGTTTCCGCGGCCGTCGCGGGCGAACAGCGGCCGCCCGACCCGCTCCTCGAGCCGCTTCATCTGCATCGAGACCGCCGACTGCGTCTTGAACACCACGTCGGCGGCGCGGGTGAACGAACCGGTGTCGACGATCGCGACGAAGGTCCGGAGCTGATCGACGTCCAGCAGGGCGACCATGCAAGTGCCTATCACTCAGAATGATGGGCTACATTACGATCATTCGTTTTACTGATCAATCGGCGAGATCTACCAGAGAGCTTCAACGCAAGCCAGGCAGGAGACTTCCAATGTCGATCGAACTGCGGCCCAGCGCGCCCGCTTTCGACGGCGTTTTGCGCATGCTGACGGGTTCAGGCCGCGCCGCGGCCGTATGGCTGCGCGACCTCGGCGTTTCGCTCGTGCGCCGCAAGATGGTGGCGGATCTCGGCCGGATGGACGACCGCATGCTGGCCGATGTCGGGCTGACGCGGTCCGACCTCAGGGCGGCGGCCGAATGGTCGCTGTGGGCGGATCCGACCGATCGGCTCGCGGCGCTCGCCGAGGAGCGCCGGAGCGCCCGCCGGTCGCGCGCCTAGGCTTTGGGCTCCTTCGGGCCGAAGAAGGCGTCGAAGATCTGCTCCATGGCGCGCGCATTCTGCGCCGACAGTTCGCGGCCGGTCTCGACGAGTTCGTCGAAGGCGCCGGTCGCGGTCCCCGCCGGCCGGGGCTCGTCCCCCGTCCCGGCCGGCGGCTCTTTCTGGTCTTCCGGCGGCTTCCGGCTGGGCGCCCCGCCGAACATGCCGTTGAGCATCTCGGCCATCATGTCGCCCATCATCATCGCGCCGCCCTCCTGGGGCCGATCGGCCCCGGCCTTGGCGCCGGCCTGGCCGAAGCCGCGCATCCACTCCTCGAACGGGTTGTGCGGCGCCTCGCCCGCCGGCGTCTGCGACGCGCCGGACGCCGCCCGCATCGCCTCGCCCCAGAACGCGCCGAGCGCGCCCGGGAAGCCCGACGTGGCGCCGCCGCCGGCGGCGCCCTGCGCCGCCTTGGCGAAGCCGCCGACCAGGATGCTGGCGAGCGCCGGCAGCACCTTGCGGATGATCTCCGCCTGCACGCCCGAGGCGGCCGCCGCCTGCGCCGCCACCGCGCGGGACACCTCCTTGGAGCCGAACAGCGCGCCCAGCGCCTCCTCGCCCGCACTGGTCGCCGCCTGGTCGAACGCCGCCGCCTGCGCCTCGAAGGCGCGCGCATAGGTCTCGGTCTGGAGCAGCTCGGCGAAGCGGCGCGCCGCCTGGTCGTTCTGCGGCTGGCGCTGGAACCCTTGCGCGAAAGCCGGCGTCAGCGCCGCGACGGCGGCCCTGATCTGCTCCGGCGACATGCCATAGGCGCGGGCGAGATTGTCGAACGCCGCGCCGCCCTGCGCCTGCCGCAACAGCTCGAACATGTTGATCATGGCGTTCCCCTCGCCGCGGCGCGCTTCCGGCGCTCGCCCGAGGCGAGACTATGGCGCCCCGGCGGGGCGCGCCAAGATTCGCGCGCCGGTCTATTCGGCGGGAGCGGCGGCGGGCGCGCCGGCTGCGGGGCCGTCCGCCGCCGCCTCGCCGTCGATCTTCTGGCCCTTGCGGCGCGGCTGCGACAGCGGCTCCGGGGTCGGGCGGTTGGTGTAGGCGAGGTGGCGGCCGGCGGTGATGCCCTCGACCTTCTGGATCTGCAGGCGCTGCAGGTCGCGCAGCCGGACGTCGCCCTCGATCTCGGCGGCGCGCTCCGGATCGACGCCCACCGCCTCGAGCGCCAGCCTGCCCAGCACCAGCGCGCTCTCGAAGGTCTCGCGCACCACGTTCTCGACGCCCACGCCGTAGAGGTCGAGGGCGTGGCCGCGGTCGTAGGCCTTCACCACGAGCTGCGCGAGCGGGAAGTGCTTCTGCAGCGTCTCGACCACCCGGCGGGTGGTTTCCTGGTCGTCGATGCAGACCACGATCGCGCGCGCCTCGTCGGCCTTGACGGCGCGCAGCACGTCGAGCCGCGAACCGTCGCCGTAATAGACCTTGAAGCCGAACTTCGCCGCCTGCTCGACGCGCGCGGCGTTGGCGTCGATCAGCGTGGTCTCGACCCCTTCGGCGAGCAGCAGCTGGGCGGCGATCTGGCCGACGCGCCCGAAACCGATCACCAGCACCTGCCCCTTGGCGTCGGTGTAATCCGGGGTCGGGCCGTCGACATGCGGTTCGAGCCGCGTCGCGAGCCGATCGCACAGCGTCACCAGAGCCGGCGCGGCCATCAGGCTGAGGGCCGCCAGCGCCGACAGCAGGCTCGCGGTTTCGCCGTTGATCAGGCCTTCGCTGGCCGAGAGCGGCGCCAGCACGAAGGCGAATTCGCCGGCGCCCGCGAGCAGGCCGCCGATGCGCAGCGCCGACGGCAGCGGCGAGCCGAACAGCCGCGCCAGCGCGCCGGCGATCACAACCTTGAGCGCCAGATAGCCGATGACCGCGACAGGCAGCAGCAGGAAATGCGCCGCCACGACACGCATGTCGATCGTCATGCCGATGCCCATGAAGAACAGCGCGATCAGCAGGCCGCGGAACGGCTCGACGTCGGCCTCGAGCTCGAGCCGGTAGGACGAGCCGGCGAGCAGCACGCCGGCCAGGAAGGCGCCGAGCGCCATCGACATGCCCGCGGCGTGCGAAATCTCGGCGGCTCCGAGCACGACCAGCAGCGCGGCTGCGGTCATCACCTCGCGGGCGCCAACGCCGGCGAGCAGCCGGAACAGCGGATTGAGCAGGTAGCGGCCGGCGACCACGATGGCGGCCAGCGCGCCGGCGCCGACGGCCGCCGAGGCGAGCGCCTGCATCCAGTCCGTCGCGTGGTTTGACGGACCGTCGCCCAGCATCGGCACCAGCGCCAGCGCCGGCACCACCGCGAGGTCCTGCGCGAGCAGCACCGCGAAGGTGCGCTCGCCATAGGGCCGGTTGAGGTGGCCGCGGTCCTGCAGGATGCGCAGCGCCATCGCGGTGCCCGAGAAGGCGAGCGCGATGCCGACCGCGATCGCGGCCGGAGGCTTCAGGCCCGCCGCCCAGGCGACGCCGGCGAGCGCGGTCCCGGTCAGCAGGATCTGCAGCCCGCCGAAGCCGATGATGAGCCGGCGCAGCGCGATCAGCCGCTCGATGCGCAGCTCGAGCCCGATCAGGAACAGCAGCATCACCACGCCGATCTCGGCGACCTGCAGCACCGCGCCCGGATCCTGGATCAGCGCGAGCGCGGCCGGCCCGATGATCACGCCGGCGATCAGATAGCCGACTGCGACGCCGAGCCCGAAGCGCCGCGCGAGCGGACCGGCGACCACCGCGGCGCCGAGGAAGATGAGCGCTCCAATCAGGGGGCTGGCGGCCGAGGCGTGTTCCATGGGCGCTCCTGAAAGGGATAGTTTCCATGTGCCCTGCCGGCGGACGTCAGGGCAAGAGCCGCGCGCGCATTGCAGCGTGTCGACGGAGGAGGCCGCGCCTGCCCGCGCGTGGTAGCCTGCGGCCGATCCCTCTGATTCCACGGAGCCGTCGACCGATGCCCGTTCGCCTGCTCGACGACACGGTCGCGAACCGGATCGCCGCCGGCGAGGTGGTGGAGCGGCCTGCCTCGGTCGTGAAGGAGCTCGCCGAGAACGCGCTCGACGCCGGCGCGCGGCGGATCGAGATCGTGCTGGAGGGAGGCGGCGCGCGGCTGATCCGGGTCGTCGACGACGGCTGCGGCATGGACGCCGACGATCTCGCGCTCGCCGTCGAGCGCTTCGCGACCTCCAAGATCTCCTCGGAGACCGACCTCGTCGGCGTCGCCACAATGGGGTTCCGGGGCGAGGCGCTGCCGTCGATCGGCGCGGTGGCCAGGCTCGCGATCGAGACCCGCGCGGCCGGCGCGCCGCATGGCTGGCGGCTCCAGGTGGAGGGCGGCCGCAAGGGCGCGCCGGAGCCGGCGGCGCTGCCGAGGGGCACGCGCATCGAGGTCCGAGACCTGTTCTTCGCGACGCCCGCGCGGGCCAAGTTCCTCAAGTCGGAGCGGGCGGAGGCGCAGGCCGCCGCTGAGGTCGTGCGGCGGCTGGCGCTCGCCACCCCGTCCATTGACTGGACGCTGGTGGTGGAGGACCGCACGCTGCGCTTCCCGGCGGTGGCGGACGAGGCCGGCCGCGCGGAGCGGCTGGCGCAGGTGCTGGGGGCGGACGTCTCCGGCGCCGTGATCGCGGTCGCGGGCGAGCGCGGCGGCGCGCGGCTCGCCGGCCATGTCGGCCTCAGCCATCTGCACCGCGCCACGGCGGGCGCGATCCACCTCTCGGTCAACGGCCGACCGGTAAAGGACCGGCTGCTGGTCGGCGCCCTGCGCGCCGCCTATCAGGACGTGATGCCGCGCGACCGCTCGCCGGTCGCCGCGCTCGACATCCGCGTCGGGCCCGGAGAGGTCGACGTCAACGTCCACCCCGCCAAGGCCGAGGTGCGGTTCCGCGATCCGGGCCTGATCCGGGCGCTGATCGTCTCAACCGTGCGCGCCGCGCTCGCCGACAGCGGGCCAAAACCCTACGCGGCCGGCGGCGCCGAGATCGCGCGCTTCGCCGCGCGCCGCGCCGCCCCGCCTCCGGCCTATGCGGCCCTAAGGCCGGCCGCGCCTGTCCGCGGCTTCGCATCCGGCGCGCAGGCGGCGTTCGCGGTCGAGGCGCTGGACCTGCCGCCCGCCGCGAACCCGGCCGCCTTCGTGGAGGAGGCGGCGGACGCCGTTCGCCGGCCGCTCGGCGCGGCCAAGGCGCATCTGCACGACACCTACATCCTCGCCGAGACCGCCGAGGGCGTCGTGCTGGTCGACGCCCATGCGGCCCATGAGCGGCTGGTCTATGAGGAGCTGAAGCGGCTGCGCGAACGCGCGGGCGTGCCGCGGCAGGAGCTGCTGGTTCCCGACGTGGTCGAGCTCGACCCGGCCGACGCCGAGCGGGTGCTCGCCGCGCGGGCGGAGCTGGAGCGGCTCGGGCTTGCGGTCGAGGCTTTCGGGCCGGGCGCGCTGCTGGTGCGCGCCACCCCGGCGCCGCTCGGCCCGTGCGACGGGATCAGGCTGGTGCGCGACGTCGCCGAGGCGCTCGCGGAGGGCGAGGCAGACGCCACCCCCATGGCGCGCCGGCTCGACCACATCCTGGCGACGGTCGCCTGCCACGGCTCTGTGCGGGCGGGCCGCCGGCTGAAGCCCGACGAGATGAACGCGCTGCTGCGCGCGATCGAGGCGGAGCCCGCCGCCTCGACCTGCAACCATGGCCGCCCGACCTTCGTGAAGCTGACGACGGCGGATCTCGAGAAGCTGTTCGGCCGGCGGTGAGCGGCTCCTTCCCCGATCCCGGGCTGCTCGATTTCGTCGAGCACGCGGTGCTGGTCGCGGTCGGCGGGCGGATGCTTCGCGTCGCGCCCAATCCGGCGGCGTGCCGGCTGTTCGGAATCGCCCACGCGCCGAACATCCGCCTCCCCCTGTCCCGGCTCGTGGGCCGGACCGCGGCGGCGGAGCTCGCGGCCTTCGCCGAGCGGCTGCCGATGAACGGCGCCGGCGCCCGGACGGCGATCTCCTGCAAGACGCCGCGCGGCGCGCTGCTGCTCGCGGCCGACGTCGCGCGCGCCCCAGGCCGGACCGACGCCTTCGTGCTGAGCCTTCGGGAGGAGACCGCGGACGCCACGGCGGTCGAGGCGCTGTCGCAGGCCAGGACGGTGCTGCAGTCGCTGCCGGTCGGCATCGAGCTCTACGACCGGCGGTTCAACGCCCTGTTCTACAACAGGAAGTCCGACGAGCTGTTCGACTATTCGGAACGCGCCGTCATCAACCACGCCGACTGGTGGGAGCTCGCCTTTCCGGACTCGGAGAAGCGCGAGGCCGCGCGGGCGGAGTGGGATGCGGTCATCGCGGCGGCCGAGGCCGATCCGACGCAGGCCCATATGGCGGAATGGGAGGTGATGTGCCGCGACGGCGTCACGCGCGACATCCAGTTCTATTATCGCCGCGCCGGAGAGGGTTTCTCGCTGGTGCTCTGGGACGTCAGCGACCGTCGCCGGCTCGAGACGGAGCTTCGCGAGCTCGCGCTGACCGACAGCCTCACCGGCCTGCCGAACCGGCGCTGCTTCTTCGAAACCGCCCAGTCGCTTCTCGAGGACGGGCCGATGAACCGCGCGCTCACGGTGCTGATGCTCGACGTCGACCACTTCAAGGCCGTCAACGACCGTTTCGGCCACCGTGTCGGCGATGAGGTGCTGAAGGCGGTCGCGGCGCGCGGCAAAGCGGCGTTGCGCAAGGAGGACCTGATCGCCCGCGTCGGCGGCGAGGAATTCGCGGCGCTCCTGCCCGGAACGGACGGCGAGCCCGCCGCGTGCATCGCGCGCCGGCTGCGCCAGGCGATCATCGCGGCGCCGGTTACTGTGGGCGCGGTCGCGATCCCGGTGACGGTCAGCATAGGGGTCGCGGGCCGACGCAAGGGCGAGGTCGCCGCCGAAGGCATCGTGGAGCGCGCCGACCGTGCGCTCTACGCGGCGAAGAGCGCGGGGCGCGACCGGGTGGTCACGGCCGGCGAAGACGG
The DNA here is from genome assembly GCF_035538955.1 of Hansschlegelia sp. NCBI lineage: Bacteria > Pseudomonadati > Pseudomonadota > Alphaproteobacteria > Hyphomicrobiales > Methylopilaceae > Hansschlegelia > Hansschlegelia sp. The sequence continues at coordinate 87,989 of NZ_DATLJK010000016.1, read as the reverse complement.
CGCGGCCGCCTAGCGGGCGCGAAGCAGCGCGACCTTGGCGTCCCCATAGGCCCGGACCTCCAGGGTCTCGAAGCCGGCCGGGGCCGCGGCTTCGGCCTCGGCGCTCTCCTCCCAGACCACCAGCGCGCCCGGCGCAAGCCAGCCGCCGTCGCGGGCTGAGGCGAGCGCGCGCTCGCCAAGTCCCTTGCCATAGGGCGGATCGGCGAAGACGATTTCGAAGGGCGCCATGCCGGCCGGGCCGAGCCTGGTCGCGTCGCGCCGGAAGATTTTTGTCGTCCCGCCGAGGCCGAGCGCCTCGACGTTCGCGCGCAGGCAGGCGCGGGCTTCCGTCCCGTCGTCCACGAACAGCGCGAAGCGCGCCCCGCGCGACATCGCCTCGAGGCCGAGCGCGCCGGTGCCGGCGAACAGGTCGAGCACCCGCGCGCCCTCGACCGGATCGTCATAGGCGTGGGCGAGCACGTTGAAGACCGCCTCGCGCAGCCGGTCGCTGGTCGGCCGGATCGCGCGCGAGTCCGCCGAGGGGCCTTTCAGCGCACGGCCCTTGAAGCTACCGCCGACGATCCGCACCGCCCGGCCGTCCCTTGCCGCCGCCGCCGGGCTTGCCGCCGCCGCCCGGGCGTCCGCCGCCCTTGCCCGGCCCGCCCGGGCCGCGCGGCTTGAACCCGCCGCCCGGCTTTCCGCCCGGCCGGCCCGCGCCCGTTGGTCTGCCGCCGGGTTTGCCCCCCGGACGGCCCGCGCCCGCGGGCCTGTCGCCCGAAGGCCTGTCGCCGCGCGGCGGACGGCCGCCGGCGGGACGCTCGCCGCCTTCCCGGCGCGGAGGACGTCCGCCCTCGGCGCGCGGCGGACGACCGCCCTCGGGACGGTCGCTGCGTTGCGGGCGATCGCCGGCCGGTCGGCGGGGCCGTTCGGCCGCGCCCGAGGACGCGTCGTCACGCCAGCGCGGCGCCGGCGCGCGCGACGCCGACGGGGCGGAATCGGTCGGGGCCCGGTCCGGACGCTCGGGGCGCGGCCCGCGCTGCGGGCGGTCGCCGAACGCGCGCTGGGGCCGCTCGCCGCGCTCCGGGCGCGGCCTGTCATTGAATGGCCGCGGGCTGCGGGCCGGACGCTCGCCGCCCTCCCCGCGCGGCGGGCGGTCGCCGAATGCGCGCTGGGGCCGCTCGCCGCGCTCGGGACGCGGCCCGTCGCCAGCGGGACGCGGACCGCGCGGCCTGTCGCCCGCGGGGGCGCGGAACGGACGGTCCTCGCGGCCGCGCGGCCTGTCGCCGGACGGCCTATCGCCAGGCGGCCCGCGGCGTTCGAAGCGCTCGCCGGCTGCGGCGGCGCCGCGCGGCGCGCGCTCGGCCCGCTCCGGACGGTCGCCGCGCGGCGCCGGCTTGGCGACGGGGCGCGCCGGACGCTCCGGCCGGCCCGCCGCGCCGAAGCGCTCGGCCGCGCCGGCGTCCTTGCGGCGCACCCGCTTCGGGGCCTCGTCGCCGGCCGCGCGCGCGACCCGCTCGACCGTGACCTTACGGCCGCGGCGGTCGGCGACCGGGGCGGCGCGCTTGACGCGCGACGGCTTGTCCTCGGCGGCAGGCGCGGCGGCCGGGGCCGCCATGTCGCGCGGGCGGGCGATCGGCGCGCGCCGTCCGACGCGCTGCGACGGATCGGCGAGCCGGGCGCGGTCGCGGCCCGGATCGGCCGCCGCCGCGCGGCCGGCGCCGCGGCCGCCCGTCACCCGCGGGGCGTCGTCGTCGCGCACCACGGCGGATTCGAAATCACAGCCGGCCTCTTCGGCAAGCCGCTTGCCGAGCTGGTCGGCGAGCGTGCGGGTGCGGACCTCCTCGGCCTGGCCCTCCGGCAGCGCGCCGAGCTGGAACGGCCCGAACGAGATCCGGATCAGCCGGTTGACCGCCAGCCCGAGATGCTCGGCGAGCCGCTTGACCTCGCGGTTCTTGCCCTCGCGCAGCCCGATGCGGAGCCAGACATTGTCGCTCTGCTGGCGCTCCACCTCGGCCTCGACCGGGCCATAGGCGAAGCCGTCGATCGTCACGCCGTCCTTGAGCGCGTCGAGCTGCTCCTGCGTCACCCGCCCGAAGGCGCGCACCCGGTAGCGGCGCAGCCAGCCGGTCTCTGGCAGCTCCAGCACGCGCGCCAGCCCGCCGTCATTGGTGAGCAGCAGCAGGCCCTCGGTGTTGATGTCGAGCCGGCCGATCGTCATCACCCGCGGCAGGCCGGCGGGCAGGATCGAGAACACCGTCTCGCGCCCTTCCGGGTCGCGGTTGGTCGTCACATAGCCGCGCGGCTTGTGGTAGAGCCACAACCGCGTCCGCTCCCGCTCGGGAAGCGGACGGCCGTCGACCTCGACTCGGTCCTCACGGGTGACGTTGAAGGCCGCGGTGGTCACGGTCTCGCCGTTGACCGTCACGCGGCCCTCGCCGATCCAGATCTCGGCGTCGCGGCGCGAGCCGAGGCCTGCGCGGGCGATCGCCTTCGCGAGGCGCTCGCCGGGGCGGCGCGTGGCGTGGTCCTCCGGCGCGTCCCCTTGGGGCTCGCCCGGCGTTTCGGTCGGTTCTGTCATGACGAGCGGGCGATAGCATGCGGACGCAGCGTTGACGAGGACGAACCGCCCCTCCCCGATGGATCGCGCGCTCGAAGAGGCCCGCGCGGCCGCCGCCCGCGGCGAGACGCCGGTCGGCGCCGTCATCACGCGCGACGGCGCGGTGATCGCCGCCGCCGGAAACCGCCCACGCGAACGCGCCGACCCGACCGCCCACGCCGAGATTCTCGCGATCCGCGAGGCCTGCGCGGCGCTGGGCTCGGAGCGGCTCGTCGGCTGCGACCTGTGGGTGACGCTCGAGCCCTGCCCGATGTGCGCCGCCGCGATCTCCTTCGCCCGCATCCGCCGGCTCTATTTCGGCGCGCAGGACCCGAAGGGCGGCGCCGTGGTCTCGGGCGTGCGGCTTTACGACCAGCCGACCTGCCACCACGCGCCGGAAGTCTATCCGGGCTTCGCCGAACAGGATTCCGCCGCCCTGCTGCGCGACTTCTTCCGCGCGAGACGCTGACGCCTCTTCCTCCCTCCTCGCCGCGAAGCGGTGGGAAGGGAGGCCCTTCGCGTGAGCGAAGGGTCGGGGGGCTCTCGGGCGTCGGGCTCAGTTCTCGTCATGCCCGCCTTCGCGGACATCCACGACTTCCTTTGCCGCCGAGCCCACAACTCAAGTCGTGGATACCCGGCTGCGCCGGGCATGACGGAGTCCCTCGGGCGGCGAACGATTTGCCCGTTGCGGCGTTGGCTCCCATTGAGGGCAAACGCGGGAAGACCATGGACGTCGTACGCATCCTGATCGCCATTCTGATCCCGCCGCTCGGCGTGTTCCTGCAGGTCGGGCTTGGCCTCCAGTTCTGGCTGAACATCCCGCTGACGATCCTCGGCTACGTGCCGGGCATCATCCACGCCATCTGGGTGATCCTGCGCAAATGACCGCCGCCCGCGCCGCGCGACCCGCGCCGGGCTTCGCCGGCCGGATGCCGCAATCTCACGAGGCCGAGACGCTCGACCATCTCGACCGGCTCGCCGACCTGCTCGACTCGCGCTGGCGCGTGCCCGGCCTCGGCTGGCGGTTCGGCATCGACGGCATCGCGAGCTTCGTGCCCGTCGCGGGCGACGTCGCGACCGGCCTGGTCTCGGCCTACATGATCAAGCGCGCCCACGAACTCGGCGCCCCGCGCCATCTGCTCGCCCGCATGGTCGGGAACGTCGTGCTCGACACCGTCGTCGGCAGCGTGCCGGTCGTCGGCACCGTGTTCGACTTCGCCTTCAAGGCAAACCGCCGCAACATGAAGCTGCTGCGCAAGCATTTTGGCGGGCGGTGAGCCGTTAGGTTTTTATTCCTTGACATGCCGCCTCCCTCATGCTCTCCTTCCACGGTCTTTCCCCGACAGGAAGGCGTGTCCGGACCGGCCGGCCATGCGGGGGAGGAGCGGCGCCTGCGCCTGCGAGCACCGGAGCTCGCGGTCCCGGGACGTCGGCTGCGGGCCTTGGCGGAGAAGCTTCGGCTGACCTTCGAGGATCATAGGCCGCCCGCCCCGCACTAGGACGGGGCCGCGCCGTCGAGCGCCTTAAGGCGCGGGATGGGTCTTGGGTCCACGGCGCTTCCTCGGAGGCGGCGAGGCCCAAGATCCGCAAAGGGACCGGCCCCCTCTGGGGCTACGGGCCGCCCGCGGCCGGAGCGCGGCTTCCGCAGTCGTCGCCAAGCCGCCGCGCGTGGAGCGCCGGGCGACCGGCCAAATTACGCGTAAAACCACGGTGGCCCGGCGCTCCGCGCCTTCCGCTGTCGCTGTTTGAACCGGATGAAGGATTTCGAGCCGTGCGACCCGGCGGATTGCGCGCGCGCGCCGTCGTGCGCCCCAACCTCCGCCGTCATGCCCGCGCCTTCGCGCGGGTATCCACGACTTGGGGCCAAGCCGGCGCAGCTGAAGGTAAGTCGTGGATGCCCGCGAAGGCGGGCATGACAGGAGAGGAGAGGCGCCGTCGGCGGCTTCTACGGCCGCTCACCCCCCGCGGAGCAGCGCTTCGACGGCCTGGCGGGCGTCCGCCCGGGTCGCGGCGCTCGCCTTCAGCGCCGTGCCGCTCTTGAGGAAGTCGAGCAGCGTGATCCCGTCAACGTCCGGCGCGATGAGCGCGTCCGGCGGGTTTTCGGCGAGGCGGGCCGCCACGATAGTCCCTTGCATGATCTGCACCGCGCCCAGCATCGCCTCGAAAACGTTGGGCGCCGCGCGGCCCCGCATCACCGGCCCGCCGGTGACGTCGCAGGCGAGCGTGGCGTCGGCTGCGCCGGCGAGGACGTCGAACGGCAGCGGATTGGTCATGGCGCCGTCGATCAGCGTGCGGCCGTCATGCGCGACCGGCCTAAAAACGCCCGGAATGGCCGCCGAGGCGGCGATCGCCGGAATGAGCGGACCGGACCTGATGACGAGCTGCCGCCGCTCGAAGAAGTCGGTCGCGACCGCCGCGAACGGGATTTTGAGATCCTCGAAGCGCTGCGGCAGCGCCTCCGGGGCGAATTGCGCGACCAGCGCCTCGGCGTCGAGCAGCATCGGGTTGCGCGAGCCGGCGCCGAACAGATCGGCGATGCGGCCGACGCGGCATTTGAGCAGCCGGTTGAGCACGTCCGCGCGTTTGGCGAGCCGCGCCACCGTGTGGGCGCGCAGCTCCGCGCCGCTCATGCCGGCGGCGTAGCAGGCGCCGTAGAGCGCGCCGATCGAGGTCCCGGCGATCGCCGCCGGGCGGACGCCGAGATCGTCGAAGGCTTCGAGCACGTGGAGATGGGCGAGCCCACGCGCTCCGCCGCCGCCGAGCGCGAGCCCGATGCGGACCTCGCTCAATCGCGGTCCGCCGCAAAGAAGGCGAGCAGCGCCCGGAGCGTCTCCTCAGGCGCTTCCTCGGGCAGAAAGTGGCCGCAGGCGAGCGCCCTGCCCTCGACATGCGCGCCCCAGCGCCGCCAGGTCTCGAGCGGGTTTTCGGTCTCGCCCGGAAAGCCGCTCTCGCCCCAGAGCGCGAGCAGCGGCGCCTCGACGCGGCGGCCGGCGGCGTGGTCGACCGCGTCATGGGTGACGTCGACATGCGCGCCGGCGCGGTAGTCGCCGCAGGCGGCGGCGATGCGGGCGGGGTCGCGGAAGGCGGCGCGGTAGTGGTCGAGCGCGCCCTCGAACGGCGCGAGGCTGCGGGCGGACGTCCAGCTCGCCAGCGTGGCGTCGAGGAAGAAGTCCGGATCGGCCCCGATCAGCTTTTCGGGCAGCGGCGCGGGCTGCGCCAGAAAACTCCAGTGATAGGCCTTGAGCGCCATCCGGGCGTCCATCGCGGCCCACATCCGGTGCGTCGGCACGATGTCCAGCACCGCAAGCCGGGTGAGCTTACCCGGATGGTCGAGCGCGAGCCGGTAGCCGACGCGGCCGCCGCGGTCGTGGCCCGCCAGCGCGAAGCGCTCATGGCCGAGCGCCGCCATCAGGGCGACCATGTCCTCGGCCATCTCGCGCTTGGCGTAATTGGCGCCGAACGGCAAAGGCGCTGGGGCGGAGGAGGCGCCGTAGCCGCGCAAGTCCGCGAGCACCACGGTGAAGCGCTCGCTGAGCGCCGGCGCCAGATGGCGCCAGCAGACATGGGTCTGCGGAAAACCGTGCAGCAGCAGGAGCGGCGGCCCCTCGCCGCCGATCCGGGCGAAGATCTCGACGTCGCCGACCGACACCCGCCGTGTCGCGAAGCCGGGGAAGAGATCGGGGAGAGGCTCAGACGCCATGGCGGGTCACCCGAACAGGTCCGGCTGCGGGGCGCCGGGCGGGCGCGGCTTGGCGGCCGGTCTTCGCGCCGCGCGCTCAAAACCGGCGCCCTCGGCGGTCGCGGCGACCTCGCCGTCGAAGAATCGGAGCGTCAGCGCCTGGCCGGGGGCGACCGAGGCGGCGCGCGGCAGCAGATGACCGTCGGGGCCGAGCGCGAGCGCGTAGCCGCGCTCCAGCACGCCCTCATGGCTCAGGCTGCGGGCGAGCTTCCAGACCGCCTCGAGCCGGTCGCGGCGGCGCTCGGTGAGCGCCCGCTCGGCGCGGAGCAGGCGGGCGTGCAGCGCCGCGACCCGTTCGCCGCAGAGCGACACCCGGCCGGTCAGCGCGGCCGGCGACAGCCGCGCGGCGGCGGCGGCGAGCCGGGCCCGATGGCGGCCGGCATTGGCGGCAAGCGCCGGCCCGAGCCGTGCGGCCGCATGGTCGAGCCGCTGGCGCGGCACCTGGGTCAACGTCTCGAGGCTCGGCAGCGCCCGGCCCGCGGCGCGCAACTCGCGACGGCGCAGGTCGAGCCCGCGGGCGAGCGCCGCCCGCAGCCTTGCGCCGCGCTCCTCGGTCCCGGCGATGAGCTCGGCGCGCACCGGAACCGCGATCTCGGCCGCAGCCGTCGGGGTCGGGGCGCGGCGGTCGGAGGCGAAGTCGATCAGGGTGGTGTCGGTCTCGTGGCCGACCGCCGAGATCAGCGGGATCGCGCTCTCGGCCGCCGCGCGGACCACGATCTCTTCGTTGAAGCCCCAGAGATCCTCGAGGCTGCCGCCGCCGCGCGCCACGATCAGCACGTCCGGCCGCGGGATCTTTCCGCCGGCGGGCAGCGCGTTGAAGCCGCGGATCGCCGCCGCGACCTCGGCCGCCGCCGTTTCGCCCTGCACCCGCACCGGCCAGACCAGCACCCGGCGGGGGAACCGGTCGGCAAGACGATGCAGGATGTCGCGGATGACCGCGCCGGTCGGCGAGGTGACGACCCCGACGACCTCCGGCAGATAGGGCAACGGCCGCTTGCGCGCCTCGTCGAACAGGCCTTCGGCGGCGAGCCGCTTGCGGCGCTCCTCGAGCTGGGCGAGCAGCGCGCCGACGCCGGCCGGCTCCAGCACGTCGATGACGATCTGGTAGGTCGACTTGCCCGGATAGGTGGTGAGCCGCCCGGTGGCGATCACCTCCATGCCCTCTTCGGGCTTGAACTTGAGCTTGGCGAAGCTCGTCCGCCACACCACCGCGTCTATGCGGGCGCCCTCGTCCTTCAGGCAAAAATAGGCGTGGCCCGAGGAATGCGGCCCCCGATAGCCAGACACCTCGCCGCGCACCCGGACATAGCCGAAGGTGTCCTCGACGGTCCTGCGCAGCGCCTGGCTGAGCTCGGTGACGGAGATCTCGGGGGCGTTCGACAGCGCGGGTTCGGGCATGCGGGTCCTGCGGCGGCTCGGCCGGAACTTAGCCGCTTCGCGTCCGCGAGGCGACAGCCATCGCCGGGTCCTGCCGGCGGCTGTCGCGTAGCGCGGCTCTGGAACTGTTATTGGAAGAACATGATCATTCTGTTCTTACCAATCTGGAACTGTTCTTTGATTGCTGCCCGAAGGACTGAACTCTAATGCTCCTCGCCGCAACAGAGGCCGCATGGGCCGGCGCTGGGGAGCGACTGATGATCGACAGCGACCTGCTCTTCGCCATCCCGGCCGCGCCGCTGGCGCTGTTCGCCGCCTGGCGGCTGGGACGACGCGGGCTCGCCTCGCTCGTCGGCTTTCCGGCCCTTCCGAAACGCGCCTGATCCGCTGCGGCCGCCGCTCGGTCCGGGACGGCGGCGCGCCTCCACGCCCTCCGGACCTCCGAGGACATCTCATGCGTTCCATGCTGCTCGCGGCGCTCTGCGTCGCGCTCCCGCTCGGCGCGGCCCAGGCCGCCGACCCGATCGAGATCCTGCCCGACGCCAAGGCCGCGACCGGCGAGATCGCCGACGTCGAGATCAACTCGATGTCGTTTCTGACCCCGGAGGTGACGATCAAGTCCGGCCAGACCGTCCGCTGGACGAACAGGGAAGAAGGCATGGCGCACAACGTTCATTTCCGGCAGGGGCCGGCCAAGACCGTAAAGGGCGCCATGGGGCCGATGCTGAACGCCGGCGACGCCTACGCGGTCAAGTTCATGGAGCCCGGGACCTACAATTACATCTGCACGCCGCATTCGGCGGTGATGAAGGGTAAGGTGATCGTCGAGTAGCCCGACGAGGACCGCGCTTTCACGTCAGGCTCAGGGCCGATAGAACGTCGCCGGGTCCCATCAGAGCTGGCGACGTTTTTCATCATGATCGTACTTCTCCTCGGCTCCGGCGGACGCGAGCACGCGATCGCGGCGTCCCTCGCCAAGAGCCCCCTCCTGACCAGGTTGATCGCCGCTCCCGGAAATCCCGGAATCGCGCAGCACGCCGAGCTGAGGCCGGTCGCGGCCGAGGACGTCGCGGGCGTGGTGGCGCTCGCGAAGGCCGAGAAGGTCGATCTCGTGGTCGTCGGCCCGGAGGCGCCGCTTGTGGCCGGCGTGGTCGACGCGCTCGCGGAGGTCGGCATCAGGGCGTTCGGCCCGACCGCCGCCGCCGCCAGGCTCGAAGGCTCCAAGGCCTTCACCAAGGAGCTTTGCGAAAAGCACGGCATTCCGACCGCAGCGTTCCGCCGCTGCCGGTCCGCGGAGGAAGGCCACGCGGCGGTCGAAGCCTTCGGCGCGCCGGTGGTGGTCAAGGCCGACGGGCTCGCCGCCGGCAAGGGCGTCGTGGTCGCGACCACGCTGGACGAAGCCCATTCGGCCGTCGACCATGTGTTCACCGGCGGCGCCGGGGCCGAGGCCGTCGTCGAAGAGTTCATGGATGGCGAGGAAGCGAGCCTGTTCGCGCTCTGCGACGGGACGACTGCTTTGCTGTTCGGCGACGCGCAGGACCACAAGCGGGCGTTCGACGGCGACGAGGGTCCGAACACGGGCGGCATGGGCGCCTATTCGCCGGCGCCGGTGCTGAGCCATGCGCTGATCGAGCGGGCGATGGCGGAGATCGTGCGGCCCACGGTCGCCGCCATGAAGGCCGACGGCGCGCCGTTCGTCGGCTTCCTCTACGCCGGCCTGATGGTAGGCCCCGACGGTCCGCGGCTCGTCGAATACAATGTCCGCTTCGGCGACCCGGAGGCGCAGGTCGTGCTGCCCCGGCTGAAGGACGACCTGCTGGAGCTGATGGTCGCGGCGGTCGAGGGAAGGCTCGCGGGGCGAAAAGCCACATTCCGGCCGGAGACGGCCCTCGCGGTGGTGCTCGCCGCCAAGGGCTATCCGGGCGCCTACCAGAAAGGTTCGGAGATCCGCGGGATCGAGGCGGCGGAGAAACGGCCGCACGTCACTGTATTCCACGCCGGCACCGCGCTCGAGAACGGCAGGCTGGTCGCGAACGGCGGACGCGTGCTGTCGGTGACGGCGATCGGAGCCGACGCCTCCGAGGCGCAGATGAACGCCTATTCGGCGGTCGACCTGATCGGCTGGCCCGAAGGCTTCTGCCGCCGCGACATCGGCTGGCGCGCGGCGGCGGCCTCGGAGGAAGGCTGAGCGGCGCTCAGACTTCCTCTCGGCGCGAGGTTGGCCTCAGACCTTACCGTCGAGGCCCATCTGGTAGTATTTGTGGGTGATCTTCTCCTGGTTCTCCAGGAGCCAGTCGATCGAGGGCTCGGACGCCATCGCCTTGCGAATGGCCTCCAGCATGCCCTTGCGGTGGATGTCGAAGAGCACCTTGTGGTCGAGGTTCTCGATGTCGACGATCGTCGGCGCGAGCCAGACCGAGCAGATGATGCCGAGGTCGTTCGCCTTCTCCTTCGGGATGTACCCGGCGCGCACCGCGTCCAGCACGCCGTTGGCGATCGCGAACTGCACGGTGCCCATCAGGATGTTGGTGTAGCGCGGGTTGTCGACGGTCACCTTGGAGACGCAGAGCGTCACCGGGCGCACCATGACGTCGGTGTTGAGCAGCGCGAAGACGCGGGTATGGCCCTTCACCTGGTCGCCCGTGAGGGTGGCGAGCGCCGTGCCGACCGGCCCGTCCAGTTCCCCGATCACGACTTCCGGCTCGGCCGCGGTGCCGGGAGGGCCGCCAGCGACGAGCGCCTCGCCAGTCCTGAGGACGATTCGGTTGCTCATTCGTGGTCTCCTCGATGTCAGTCTTCGACGCGCCGGCCGCAGCCGGGCGTCCGTTATTCGGGACGCCTCGGGAGGCGTCCACATAAGAAAAACTTTGAGCGGCCTACCAGACGAGCCGCGGCATCACCGCGACGGGGCTGTAGCCGTGCTCGGCGAACAGCGCGGCGAGCTTCTCCGGATCGGGCGAGCCGCGGCCGAGTTCGTCGCCATGGATGCCGTCGGCGATGAACACGCAATCGAGGCCGGCGGCGGTCGCGCCTGCGAGATCGGTCCGCACCGCGTCGCCGATCGCGATGACCCGCGCGCGGTCGACGCTGCGGTTCAGTATCTCCTCGGCGAGGCCGAGCGCCGCGTCATAGACCGGCGCATAGGGCTTGCCCGCGTAGAGGGTCTCACCGCCGATCTTCTCGTAGAGATCGGCGATCGCGCCGGCGCACCAGAGCTGCTGGTCGCCGACCTGGACGACGAGGTCGGGGTTGGCGCAGATCATCGGCAGGCCGCGCTCCTTCAACTCGGCGAGCCGCTCGGCGTAGTCCTCCGGAACCTCGGTCTGGTCGTCGAACAGGCCTGTGACCACCGCCATCGCGGCGTCCTCGGGAGCGACGCGCTCGATGCGCTCATCGCCGAGCAGCGGCAGGTCGCGCGGCGGGCCGATGTGATGCACGCGCCAGACGTCGCGCTCGGCCAGCATGCGGCGGGCGACGTCGCCGGAGGTCACGACCGCGTCCCAGGCGTCGCGCGGCACGCCCTTCTGGTCGAGGTTCTGCACCACCCACTGCGACGGCTTGGGGGCGTTCGACACCAGCACCACCGCGCCGCCGGCGGCCCGGAACCGGGCGAGCGCGTCGGCGGCGGCCTCGTGGGCGTGGATGCCGTCATGCAGCACGCCCCAGACGTCGCAGAGCACGACGTCGTAAGCGGTGGCGAACGGCGCAAAACGGCCGAAGACCGGCGAGGATTCAGGATCTGACATCGGCCTGCGCTAAGCGGCGGGCGCCCCGCCGTCAAGCTCCGCCTCGGATTGCCGCGCGACGGGCGGCCCGCTCAGCTGGCCGCCGCGTTGCGCGGCACGAGGCGGAGCGCCGCGGCGCCGGAGGCCGCCGCGCCTTCCTTCTCGGCCGGCGGCCGCACCGGACGAGCCGCGCCGAACAGCAGCCCCTGCGCCGCCTTCACGTCCATGTCGAGCAGCTCCGGAACGGTGCGCTCCTCCTCGACATGGGTGGCCACCAGATCGATGCCGTGGCGGGCGAGCAGGCCCGCCAAATCGGCGGGATGGATGGACGCGCCGCGGACGGCGTCCGGGTCGAGCAGCCGGTCAGCCGCGACCTTGACGAAGCGGACGCCCGCCTGGGCGAGCTCGCGCGGCTCGAGCCGCAGATCGGCGGCGCGATCCATCGAAAGCCGGACGCCGCGTTCGCGAAACGCCTCGAGGGCGGCCCGCTCGACCGGATCGAGCTGCGCGAACTCCGTCTGCCGCAGTTCGAGCACGATCAGCCGCGCGCACTCCGACTGCCGCTCGAGCGTCGCCCTGATGGCGGCCACCGCGGCCTCATCGGCGAGCGTTCCCGGCGCGATGTTGACGAAGACCGACCCGCTGCGCCCGCTTGCGGCGAGCCGCAGAGCGACGCCTGCCGCGCGCTCCACCGCGCGGCGGTCGATCTCCGCCGTTCTGCCGGCGGCGGCGGCGACGTCCATGAACCCCGCCGCTTCGGTGACGGCCTCGTTCTCGATCAGCCGGGAGAGCGCCTCGTAATGCAGGATGCGCCGGCTCGGGAGCGACACGATCGGCTGGAGATGGACGTCGACGCGGTCGTCGCGCAGCGCAAGTTCGAGGCGCGCCAGAAGGCCGAGGTCCGGCGCGGCCGGGCGGGGCGCCGGGGGGCGCAGGACCTCCGGCTCGTCCGGATCGAATGGCTCGAGGTCGGGCGCCCGCGTCTGCCGCGGCTCCAGCGGGATCACGGGCGGCGTAAAGGGCTGCGGGCGCGGGGCGTGCGGAGCATGGATCGGCGCCGCCGGCGCGGGGCTCGGCGGCGCGGAGGCTGGCGGCGCGGACGGCAGCGACGCGCTCGCCTGCTCAAGCGAGCGCGTCGCTGCGAGATGCGCGATCTTGGCGTCCTGGGCCGCGACCTCCTTGGCCACCGAGGTGACCAGCGCGCCGAGCGCCGCAAGCTCCTCGACGACCGGCTTGACCACGGCGCGAGCGCGCTCGCCGGCCGCGCCGTCGAGCGTCGCCAGGCGAAGCTCGACCGTCTCCAGCCTGCTCTGCAGCTCGGTCGCGACCCGGTCGAGGTCGTCGAGCCGCCCGTCCGGCGGCGCAGGGGTCCGGATGAACGCCAGATGGACGACGGCCATCGCGCCGAGCGCGGCCAGCGCCGCGAGCGCCGCGGACCCGATTCCGAGCCCGAGCCCGTAGGCGGCGATGACGCCGACGCACGCCGCCGTCACCGCCATTGCGGCGGCGACGAAGAACGCGGCGGGTTTCGTCATGTCACTCAGGTCCCGGACGGAGCGCAGCATCATCGCAGATTCGCGATTCGGCGGCCAAGCCCTCGAATGCCGGGCGCACGGGCGCCACATGAGCTGAACCAGAGAGGAGGCGACATGGTTACGCTCGAAGTGTCCGGAATGGTCTGCGAGGGCTGCGCGAAATCGGTCCGACAGGCGATCGCGGCCAAGGATCCCGCGGCGGTCGTCAGGGTTTCGCGAGAGTCCGGCCGGGTCGAGGCCGAGACCAGCCTCAGCCCCGAGGAAGCAGCCGCCGCCGTCGCCGCGGCCGGTTACGAGGCGCGCCCAGCGGCGTCCTGAGCCGCCGATCACCATTCGTTTACCCTGTTCGGACACCTTGGACGCCCGGCGGCCGCCTGACCTGCGCGGCCTGGGTCATCCGAGGACCGACGCTTGATGCCGCATCCGCTGACCTCGGACTTCACGCGGCGCGCCGATGCGCGCCGGCCGGTCGTCCTGCTGGTCGACGCCGACGCGGCCGCGCTGCGGGTCGCGACCGCCGCCGTGGCGAATGCAGGCGGCGAAATCCTGGCGGCCCTCGCGCCGGATGAGGCGGCGGACTTCGCCCGCTCGCGCCAGGCCGACATCGCCATCGTGGACGTGCCGGACCGCGCGGCGCTGACGATCGTGGAGGCGCTCGGCGCCTGCGGCCTGACCGTGGTGGCGACGAGCGGCGCCGGTTCGGTGGCGCTCGCCGTGGAGGCGATGCGGCGGGGCGCGGTGGACTTCGTGCTGAAGCCCTATTCGCCGGAGACGCTGGCGCGCCGGCTCGCGCCGCGCTTCGAGGAGCGCCGGCTGCACGCGGCCGAACCTGTCGAGGCGGAATCCGCCTCCGCTGAATCGCAGGACTTCGCGAACTTTGTGGGCCGCTCCGCGCCGATGCAGGCGCTCTACGGCGAAATCGCCCGGATCGCGCCGTCCCGCGCGCCGGTGTTCATCACCGGCGAAAGCGGCTCCGGCAAGGAGCTCTGCGCAGAGGCGATCCACGCCCGCTCAGGGCGCGCTCAAAAGCCTCTGGTCGCTCTGAACTGCGGCGCCATTCCGCGCGAACTGATGGAAAGCGAGATCTTCGGCCATGTGCGCGGCGCCTTCACGGGCGCGACCGACGACCGCGTCGGCGCGGTCGAGGCGGCGGCCGGCGGCACGCTGTTCCTAGACGAGATCGGCGAGATGGAGCTTTCGCTGCAGTCAAAGCTGCTGCGCGTGCTGCAGACCGGCGAGTTCCGGCGGGTCGGCGACCCGCGCCCGCGGCGGGCGGACGTCCGGATCGTCTGCGCGACCCATCGGGACCCCTTCGCCGAGGTCGCCGCCGGACGGTTCCGGCAGGATCTGTTCTACCGGCTGCACGTGCTGCCGATCCGGCTGCCGGCGCTGCGCGAGCGCGGCGACGACGTGATCGCGCTCGCCAACGCGTTCCTCGACGGCTTCGCCCGCGAGGAAGGACGCTCGACGCTGCGTCTTTCGCCAGCGGTGGCCGACCTCTTCCGCCGCTACGAATGGCCGGGCAATGTGCGCGAATTGCAGAACGTCATCCGGCGCGCCGTCGTGCTCGGCGAGGGCGACGAAATCACGCCCGAGATGCTTCCGCCGGAGCTCCGGCTGACGCGGGCGGCTGTTCCGGAAAGCTCCGGGTCCGAGATCATCGAACCGTTCTGGCTGCAGGAACGGCGCATCATCGAACGCGCGGTCGCGGCGTTCGACGGCAACACGGCGCGCGCCGCCGCGGCCCTCGAGATCAGCCCCTCGACGATCTACCGGAAACGGGAGCGCTGGGCCGAACTCGCGGGCTGACGGTCGGAGCGCGGCGTCGGCCGATGTTGACGCGGAGCTGATCTTCAGGCCAGCGTCCGCCGCCTGACGATCGAGGCGGATATTTTGACTGAAGACTTCGACCTGGCGGTGATCGGCGGCGGGATTCTGGGCCTGGCCCACGCGCTGGCCGCCGCGCGCAGCGGACGACGCGTGGTGGTGCTTGACCGCGACGCGCGCGCAAACGGCGCCTCGGCGCGCATGTCGGGCCTTGTGAGCGTGGCGGGCCATGCGCCCGGCGCCGCTGCCCGCCGCGCCAAGCGTTCGCGCGACGTCTGGGGCGAGGTCTGCGCCCAGGCCGGGGTGCGCATCGACCATGAGGGCCTCGCGATCGTCGCGAGGCGACCGGAGGCCGGCGGCATGCTGGCCGCCTATGCGGCGACCGAGCCGGCGCCGGGCTGCGTGTTCTACGAGCCCGAGGACGCCCACGCGCTGTTCCCGCAGTTCCGCGGCGAAATCGCCGGCGTGTTCTGGAGCCCCGACGAGATCAGGATCGAGGCGAAATCCGCCTTGCCGAAGATCGCAGCCTGGCTCGAAGACGCGCATGGCGTGGCCTTCCGCTGGGAGACTGCGGTGACCGCGGTCGAGGATGGCGGGCTGGCGACGTCGCGTGGGCGGATCCGGGCGAAATGCATTGTGGTCTGCCCCGGCGACGACCTGCGCTCGCTCTACGGGGAAAGGCTGTCGGGCCTGGGCCTGACCCGCGCCAAGTCGCAGATGATGCGGGTTCGTTACGAGGAGAGCTTCGAACTCCCGGGCGCCGTCTCCACGGATCTGTCGGCGGCCCGGATGCAGGCGCTCCAGGACGTCCCAGGCGCCGACGCGCTGCGGGCCCGGCTCGAGGCCGAGCAGCCGGAGCACCTGCAGCATGGCGTCGTCATGCTGGCCGCGCAGTCGGCTGACGGTTCGCTTGTGGTCGGCGCCAGCCGGACCCTGGACGCGACCCCCGACCCGTTCCTGCTCCAGACGGTCGACGACCTGATCCTGGACGAACTCGCGGCCGTGTTCGGCAAGCGCCCGAAGCAGATCATCTCCCGCTGGGCCGGCACCTACGCCTATTCGGCCGACCGTCCCGTGGTCGTCGAAGCGCCGGAGGCGCATGTCCGGGTGGTGATCGCCGCCTCAGGCTTCGGCGCCAGCGCGGCCTTCGCGATCGGCGAGGAGACGGTGGCGGATCTGTTCGGCCAGGCCTGAGCGTAGCCAAGCCCCGGGGTTTCGCGGCGGGGCGAAAAGCTCTAGGAGCAGGCCGCGCCTCAAAGCCCGAGACCTGATCGCGATGAACGCCCGCCGCGCCGACCTCACGCCCGCCCGCCTGCCGCGCGGCTTCGCCGACCGCGGCGCGGCCGAACTCGCGGCCACCCGCGAGATGACGGAAGCCATCCGCCGGACCTACGAGCTTTGGGGGTTCGAGGCGATCGAGACGCCGTTCTTCGAGTACACCGACGCGCTCGGCAAGTTCCTGCCCGACCAGGATCGGCCGAACGCCGGCGTGTTCTCGCTCAAGGACGACGACGAGCAGTGGCTCTCGCTGCGCTACGACCTGACCGCGCCGCTCGCCCGCTTCGTCGCCGAGAATTTTCAGCGCCTGCCGAAACCCTATCGCAGCTACCGGTTCGGCCCCGTCTTCCGCAACGAGAAGCCGGGACCAGGGCGCTTCCGCCAGTTCCTTCAGTTCGACGCCGACATCGTCGGCGCGCCCTCCGTCTCGGCCGACGCCGAGATGTGCATGATGATGGCGGACGCGCTCGAGGCGGTCGGCATCCGGCGCGGCGACTATGTGGTCAAGGTCAACAACCGCAAGATCCTCGACGGCGTGATGGAGGCGATCGGCCTCGGCGGCCCGGAGAACGCCGGCCGCCGGCTGACCGTGCTGCGCGCCATCGACAAGCTCGACCGGCTGGGGCCGGAAGGCGTCCGCGCCCTGCTCGGCGAAGGCCGCAAGGACGAGAGCGGCGACTTCACGAAGGGCGCGGGGCTCGATGCAGCCGCGGCGGCTCGCGTGCTCGACCTCCTGAAGGCGAAGGCCGGCGACAACCTGCAGACCGCTCGCCGGCTGTTCGACGAGTTCCCGGAGCCGGGCGCCGGCCAGGAGGGGGCGCGGGAGCTCTCCGCGGTGGCGACGCTGATCGATCAGGCCGGCTATGGCGACAGGGTGGAGCTGGACCCGGCGGTTGTTCGCGGCCTGGAATACTACACCGGCCCGGTCTTCGAAGCCGAGCTCACCTTCAAGATCGAGGACGAGGACGGCCGGCCGATCCAGTTCGGCTCGGTCGGCGGCGGCGGCCGGTATGACGGCCTCGTCGGGCGTTTCATGGCCGACGACGTGCCGGCGACCGGCTTCTCGATCGGCGTCTCGCGGCTGCAGGCCGCGCTTCGCGCCCTGAAGGGCGCCGAGGCGCCGGCCGATCTCGGGCCCGTGGTGGTGCTGGCGCTCGACCGCGAGCATATCGGCCGCTCGATGGCGCAGGCCGCGACGCTGCGCGCCGCCGGCATCGCCGCGGAAGTCTATCTCGGCGCCTCCGGCATGAAGGCGCAGATGAAATACGCCGACCGCCGCAAGAGCCCCTGCGTGGTGATCCAGGGCTCGGACGAGCGCGAGAAGGGCGAGGTGACGCTCAAGGACCTGATCGAGGGCGCCAAGGCGGCCGCCGCGATCTCGGACCGCGCGGAATGGACCGAGAGCCGGCCGGCGCAGGTGACCGTGCCGGAGGAGCGGCTAGTCGAGGAGGTCCGGGCGATCCTCTCCCGGCACGTCTAGACCGGCCGCGGCGCGCTAGCAGGCGAACTTGTCCCGGACGTCCTGCTCGGTGACGTTCGCCATCGGCATCATGAACTTCACGGCCTCGGTCTTGCGGCCGGGGCGCATGATCAGCACGACGGTCTCCGCGCCGCCGCAGGCCGGATCGCCGCAGTCGATCTCGCTCACCGTCACGGCGTCGTCCTCCGTCAGCGACAGCGCGTCGCGCACCAGAGCGGCGACCCGGCGCGAGGCGTCCGCGCGCCCGGGATCGTCCCGGCGGGATCGGAACAGAAGAGCCATGCGGCCATGTGTACGCCTCCGGAGGCCGCGTAAGACAGGGCGAAACGCCGCGCCGGCCGGCGGGCCAAGCGCGCCGGAGCGGAAAAAAGTCGCGTCCGGCCGGCCCGGCTGCTAGACGCGCCGTGAAATCTTGACCTCCGGCCTTCCAGATCGATGTCGCGTCCCCTGCCCCAAGCCCTGATCGACCGGTTCGAAGCCGCAGGCTTCGCGCGCGTCGACCTGCCGGTTCTTCAGCCGGCGGAACCGTTCCTCGACGTCATGGGCGAGGAACTGCGCCAGCGCATGTTCCTCACGTTCGACGCCGCGGGCCGCGAGCTCTGTCTCAGGCCGGACTTCACGATCCCCACCGCGCTGCTGCACCTCGCGCGCGGCGAGGCCGGCAGGGCCGCCTCTTATTCCTACGCGGGACCGGTGTTCCGGCACGGCGCCAATGGCGGCGAGGTGGCGCAGATCGGCGTCGAGAGCTTCGGCCGGCCCGACCGTCTGGCGGCCGAGACCGAGGTGCTCGGCCTTGCGCTGGAGGCGGCGGCGACGCTTGGGCTGCGCACGCCGGAGATCAGGCTGGGCGACCGCGCGCTCGTGGAGGCGGCGGTCAACGCGGTCGACGCGCCGGCTTCGCTCCGGCGGCGGATCAAGCGCGAGATCGCCTTCGGCGGCTCGCTCGACTGTCTCGCCAGCAAGGCGAAGGGCGACGCCGAGCACGCCGGCCTGTTCGCGGCGCTCGAGGCCGCCGGGCCGGAGACCGCGCGCGGCGTGATCGAGGACGTGCTGTCCCTCGCCGGAATCACGACGGTGGCCGGCCGCACCCCCGCGGAGATCGCGGAACGCTTCATCGAGCGCTCCGCGGCGCGCTCGGCTGTCGTCTCGCCTGCGCAGCGCCAGGCGCTCAAGACGTTTCTCGCAATCGACGCTCCCGCGCCGCAGGCGAGCGCGCGCATCCGCGCGCTTCTCGGCGCGAGCGAAGCCGCGGACGCCTTCGACCAGCGGATCGCCGCATTCGCCGCCGCCGGGCTGCCAGTCGACGCCATGCGGTTCTCCGCCGGGACCGGCCAAGGTTTCGACTATTACGACGGCCTCGTGTTCGAGCTCGCCCGGCCCGACGGCGGCGAGGCGCTCGGCGGCGGCGGCCGCTATGACGGGCTGCTCAAGGCGCTCGGCGCCGAGCAGCCTGCGCCTGGCGTCGGCTTCGCGCTCTGGCCTGACCGCTTCGAGGAGACATCGCGATGAGCGGGCTGGTCCTCGCCATTCCCTCGAAGGGCCGCCTGCAGGAGAACGTGCAGGCGTTCTTCGCGCGCGCCGGGCTGACCTTCGTGCAGGCCGGCGGATCGCGCGACTACCGCGGCGCGATCGCAGACGTGCCCGATGTTGAGATCGCCTATCTGTCGGCCTCCGACATCGCCGGCCAACTCGCGAGCGGCGCGGTCCATCTCGGCGTGACCGGCGAGGACCTCGTCCGCGAGACGATCCCGGACGCCGACCTTCGGGTGAAGCTGCTGCAGCCGCTCGGCTTCGGCTACGCCAATGTGGTGGTGGCCGCGCCGAAGGCGTGGATCGACGTCAGCACGATGTCCGATCTGGATGACGTCGCCGAGGACATGCGCCGACGGCACGGCCGCCGACTGCGGGTCGCGACCAAATACGTCAACCTCACCCGCGGCTTCTTCGCCTGGAAGAAGACCGGCGAGGGGCGCAACGGCCCGGGGGTTTCAAACTATCGGATCGTCGAGAGCGTCGGGGCCACGGAAGGCGCGCCGGCGGCGGGCTCCGCCGACGTGATCGTCGACATCACGACCACCGGCGCGACGCTCGCGGCGAACGGCCTCAGGGTTCTGGACGACGGAGTGATCCTGCGCAGCCAGGCGCAGCTCGTGGCGAGCCTCGCGGCGGAGTGGAGCCCTGCCGCCCGGAGCGCCGCGCGCACGATCCTGACCAGGATCGCGGCCGAGGTTCGGGCCCGCAGCGTTCGCGAGATCAGGGCCGTGATCGATGGCCGCGTCGAGCGGCTGATCGTCGACCTCGGCGCTCGGTTCGACGCGCGCGCGCCGTTCGGCCCGCCGGCGCCCGGGACGCCGCTCGTACTGCACGCGCCGAAACGGTCGGTCTTCGATCTGGTCGAGGCGCTCTCCGCGGCGGGCGCGGGAGCCGTCACGGTTTCGACCCTCGAGGACGTGTTCGAATCTTCGCCCGCTCTGGTCGAGGATCTGTTCGGCGCGCTCGGGGGCTGAAAAAGGAAAAGGCGGAACCGCCTCGGGGGGTAGCGGTTCCGCCTCATGAAGTCGACCAGTCGGGGGGGCT
This sequence comes from Hansschlegelia sp., assembly GCF_035538955.1. Classification (NCBI taxonomy): domain Bacteria; kingdom Pseudomonadati; phylum Pseudomonadota; class Alphaproteobacteria; order Hyphomicrobiales; family Methylopilaceae; genus Hansschlegelia; species Hansschlegelia sp. The sequence goes on along the minus strand of NZ_DATLJK010000016.1, from coordinate 67,876 downwards.
GGCCGGCTTTGTCAAAAGCTCGTTGCGAGCTTCCGAGCCTAGAACGGCCCATCAACGCGGCAGTTCCGGGGCGACGAAAAAAAACTTTGATCAGCGCAGAGGCGGCACTGCAGCCCCGAGCCTGCGCTCCAGAAACGCGATCGTACGGTCCCAGGCGAGCGCCGCCGCCTTGCGATCGTAGCGCGCGGGATTCGTGTCGTTATTGAAGGCGTGGTTCGCGCCCTCATAGATGAACAGCTGGTACTCCTTGTCGGCGTCCTTCAGCGCCCTTTCGAAAGCCGGCACGCCTGCGTTGATGCGCTCGTCGAGCCCTGCGTAGTGCAGCAGCAGCGGCGCCTTCACCTCAGCCGCCTCGTCGGGATCAAGAGGCTGCCCGTAATAGGCCACGGCGGCCTTCAGATCCGAGGAGGCGACAGCGAGCCTGTTGGCCATGCCGCCGCCCCAGCAGAAACCTACGGCGCCCACGGCCCCGTTGCTCTCCTGACGCTTGGCGAGAAACGACACGGCCGCCACGAGAGCGTCCGTCGCCTTCTTGAGATCAAGCGCGCCGATCAGCTCCCGCGCCTTGTCCTCGTCCGGCGGGGTGCCGCCGACCGGGGACAGCAGGTCGATCCCGAAAGCGAGGAACCCCGAGACCGCTAACCGGCGCGTCACGTCCTCGATATGCGGGTTCAAGCCGCGATTCTCGTGGATCACGATCACGCCCGGCCGCCTGGCGTCGCCGATCGGGTGCGCGAGGAGACCCGAATAGGGGCCGTCCGGGGTTTCGAAGGCCGCCATCGCGGTGACGATTCGCCGGTCGTCGGGCGCGACGAGCGCGGCGCGGGCGTAGTCGTTCGACAGCGCCGCGAGCGCCACGTTCGCAGCGCCGACCGAACCCACCAGCCCGACGAGCCTCTCGAAGAAGGCGCGGCGGCCCATCTCGCCATGGGTGTAGCGGTCGTAGAGGGCGACGAGGCGTTGCGCAGGACGATCGGTCATAAGGGGTTCCCAGCCGCAGACAGGCGCGGTCCGGCGACCGTATATCCCGCGACCGCCCTTAGGCGATGCTCACGCACAGTTCATCGCGGCGGAGACACTGCGCGGGCGATCGCCTCGAATTCCGGCTTGCGGGCGTCGAAGCCCGCTTTGTCGCCGACGCAGACGACGGTGGTGCGGCCCTTCGGCGTGTCGATCAGCACGAGGTAGGAGCGGAGCTCCGCCGTCTTGGGTTCGCCCTCAGTGGCCTTGAAGTCGGCTACCACGGCGGCGCCCGCGAGGCCGCCCTGTTCGAAGGGCATCACGCTCGCCACGTCGTAGCGCAGCGAAAGCGTGGCGCGGATGAGCTCCGTCCACTCCTTCTTCTGCGTGAAAGCGTTGATCTCGGGCTGGGTGAGACCGGCGTTCTGCGGAGCCGCCTGGAAGGCGATCTTGCAGCCGGTCTCGGCCTCATCCGCCTTCTGCACCGCGAACACGACGGCGTAACGCGCGTCGCCCTCGGCGCGTTCGGCCTTGTAGCCGTCGGGCGGAAGCACCGCGAGGCCGGTGGCGTCGTCGCGCAGCGGCTCTGCCGCGAAAGCCCCGCTCAGCGTGAACGCCACGGCGAGAACACAGACCACGGCCCTCACGCTCATCCGCAACCCTTTAGCGCCGGCAGTTGTGGTTCGGCGGGGCGCCGGCCCGCCGTCGAAGCTCGGCATAGCCTGCGCGCGCGGCGAAAAGGAGGAAATGCATCAATTAAGCTAAACACCGCCGGGCGCCGGCGCTCAGGCGATCGGGGCTCCGAGCGTCTCGATCACGCGGCAATCGCCCACCCGGCCATGCCCGCAGCCTTCCACCATGCGCTTCAGCTCCGCCCGGAGCGCGGTGAGCTGCGCGATGCGGCCGTCGACCTCCGCGAGCCGCCTGAGGGCGATTCCGTCGGCGTCCACGCAAGGCCGATCCGGTTCCGCGCTGAGCGCCAGAAGATCCCGGATCGCGTCCAGCTCGAAGCCGAGCGCGCGTGCATGGCGGATGAAGTTGAGGCGCGAGAGATCGTCTCGACCGTAACGCCGCTGCTTGCCCTCGGTGCGGGCAGGCGGCGCAACCAGGCCGATCTGCTCATAGTAGCGGATGGTCGCCGCCTTAACGCCCGTGCGGGCCGCAGCCTCACCGATTGAAAAGTCGCTCATGGGGCTTGAACCTCTAGTGGCTTGAAGTTGTAAGCCCTGAGGCGAATGCTGGAAAGGATGATCGGCGATGTCTGATCCGTGCTGCCGCGCCCTGCGCTACCAACCGACGGCCGCCCCTCGCGCGCATGGCGAGGCCGGCTGCTGCTCCGGCGGCGTCCCGGCGTTCGACGGCATGGACGCGCGCTACAAGCGGATCCTGTGGGTCGTCATCGGGCTGAACGGCGCGATGTTCGTGACCGAAATGGCGGCCGGCCAACTCGCCGGATCGCAGGCGCTCAAGGCGGATGCGCTCGACTTCCTCGCCGATACGATCACCTACGGCCTCAGCCTCGCCGTGATCGGCGCGAGCCTGCGGGCCAGAGCGGGCGCGGCGCTTCTCAAGGGCGCTTCGCTCAGCCTGATGGCCGGCTGGGTGTTCGGCTCGACCGTCTACCGCACCTTCGCGCTGGGTCTGCCCAACGCCGAGACCATGGGCGTGATCGGCGCGCTGGCGCTCGCCGCAAACCTTGCATCCGTGCTGCTGCTCGCCCGCTACAAGGACGGCGACGCCAATGTGCGGTCCGTCTGGCTGTGCTCGCGCAACGACGCGATCGGCAATGTGGTGGTGATGCTCGCAGCTCTCGGCGTGTGGGGATCGCAGACGCCCTGGCCCGACATCGCAGTCGCGGCCCTGATGGCCGGGGTGTTTCTGTCTTCGTCCGTTCAGATCCTGCGTCAGGCCTGGGCCGAGTGGCGCGCGCCTCGCCATCTGGGCCACCGCGCCGCCCACGGCTGAAACTCCTGCCCGAGCCCGCCCCGGGCGGGCCCTACGCGCGCCTCGGACGTTTGAGCGTGGGGCTCGGCGAGGCGTATGGCATGAAGATCAAGGTTTTGGGCGGCGTGGTCGCCACGGTTCTCTGGTGCGCAGGCGCTCTGGCGGCGCCTGAACGGCCGCGCCCCCCGGCGCCGCCTGAGCTCACCGAGCAGACAATCGACGCCGCCGACTTCGATGGCTGGCGCGCTCGCGACGAGGCCCGCGGGACGGCGGACGCGGATCGCAAGGCCGCCGAAGAGGCCGTCGCCAAGGCGAAGCGAAAGCGCGACCGCAAAGCGGCGCAACAGAAGCTCGCCGCCCTGCCCAAGCCGGACGACGCGCCGGATCCGTTCCTGATCCGCGCGCAGATCCTGCTCGACCGCGCGCACGCCTCGCCAGGCGCAATCGACGGCCGCTACGGCGACAACATGCGGCGCGCCGTCCGCGCCTTCCGCGAGATGCGCGGGCTGCCGGCCGGCGATCAGCTCGACGCGGAGGCTTGGGCCAAGCTGTCCGAGGATCAGGGCAAGGCGACGCAGATCTATGAGATCACGCCGGAGGACGAGGACGGCCGCTATGTCGGCAAGCCGCTGCCGACCGACTACGCCAAGCTCGCTCGGATGAAGTGGATCGGCTTCCGCGACGCCGCCGAGATGCTCGCCGAGCGCTTCCACCTCGACGAGGGACTGATGCGTCGCCTCAACCCAGGAACGGACTTCGACAAGGCGGGTTCGAAAATCCTGGCGCCGGCGACCGGAGACGGTCCGCCGCCGGATCGCCGCGTGCTGCGCATTCTGGTCAACAAGGGCGAGAACGAGCTCCGCGCCCTCGATAAGGACGGCGACCTGGTGTTCGCCGCGCCGGCGACGGTCGGCTCGGGGGACACGCCGTCGCCGAGCGGAACCGTCAAGGTCACAAAGCCCTATCTGAACCCGGTCTACAAGTACGATCCGAAGAAGAACTTTCAGCAAGGCAAGAACAAGCGGAAGCTTACCTTGAAGCCCGGTCCCAACGGACCGGTCGGCAGCATGTGGATCGACCTCGACAAGCCGACCTACGGCATCCACGGAACCCCGGAACCGTCAAAAATCGGCAAGACGGAAAGCCACGGCTGCGTCCGCCTGACGAACTGGGACGCCGAGACGCTGGGCGGGCTGGTCGAGCCGAACAAGACAGTGGTGGAGTTCAGGTGACCGTCGGCGCCTGAAAGGAACGAGGCGCCGGCGCGTCACACCCGCGCCGCCGCCTCACGCAGCTGACGGACGTCGTCCTCGATCACGAGCGCCGCCTCGGCGCGGGCGAGCGCAAGCGCCGATTGCCGCCGGGCGGGGGCCGCGTAACGTCCGTCGCCCAGGCGTGCGAGCGTATGAAGCGCCTTCTGCAGCCGGAGCCCGACCTCGACGAGGCCTGCGCCGTCGCGGCCCAGCGGCTGGAACACGTCGGAGAACAGATCGTCGGGTTCTATCCCAGGCACGAACACGCGCGGATACGCGATCTCTGGCTTCGCCTCGGGGCTTGACCACAGAGCCAGCACCCGCACCGCCCGCCCGATGACGTCGATTGCGGTGCCGGGATCGTTGATGCCCGGCGAAAGCGCGCGCGAGGCGATCTCGGAAAGGACGCAGAGCCCGAAGCGAGGATCCTGATCGAATGAGCGCGTGTCGCCGACGCTGAAGCAGCGGCGGACCGCTTCATCGTTCTCCTGGCTCAATCCTACCGTCCACGCCAAGGGTCGCGCTGGCTCGGCGAACATCCCCGGGATCGCGCCGAGGTAGATCCTCCCCTCGACGGCTTCGGCCAGAGAGGAAAGTTCGCCGACGTCGACATGCTGCACATAACCGATCCGGTCGACCGCGATCGGGCGCGCGTCTGTCGGGACGATGCGCTGGGAGTCGAGCCGCACGCCGCCGAGATAGGGACGCCGCTGGCGGTCGCGCATGGCTGTGGCTGCGACCTCCTCCACCCGGGCAGTCGTCTCCGTGACCCGGCCCAGCTTCGATAGATGGTCAATCCAGCGCAACAGAGTGACCACGATCAGCACGATGATCACGATGGTGACGCCGAGCAGCACCACACGCCCTTGGTCGCCATAGGCGCCTGTGCTCAGCGCCACGATCCCCACCAGACTGAACAGAAAAGAGCCGAGAAAGGTCGCCAGCACGTTCTGGGTGGTGGAGTCCTCCATCACAAGCCGGGTGGCCCGCGGCGTGACGTTGGTGGTGGCGGCGGAGTAGGCCGAGACCATGACGTTGAGAGAGAACGTCGTCACCGCCAGCATGCTCGACGCGATGATGCCGAGAATGTTGTCGACCGAGTCAGCGCCAACCTTGGCTGGAACGTCCATGGGGATAAGCGGCGCGATGACGATGGCGAGCAGAGCCGTCAGGACGGCTGCGAGCGAGAACAGGCTGGCGCGGAACCAGATGCGGCGGCCAAGCCGCGACAGAAGCCAGAGCCACCGCGACGTCATCACCTTCTCCCAGATCCCAAAAAAAGAGCCCCGGATCGCTCCGGGGCCCTCTTCGTTCAAGAACTGGTTCGGCTGGATCAGAAGTCCATGCCGCCCATGCCGCCGCCCGGCATGCCGCCGCCGGCGCCGCCGGTTTCCTTCTTCGGCAGGTCGGCGACCATCGCTTCCGTGGTGATGAGAAGCGAGGCGACCGAAGCCGCGTCCTGGAGAGCCGTGCGGACCACCTTGGTCGGGTCGACGATGCCGGCCTCGATCATGTCCACATACTCCTCCGTCTGGGCGTTGAAGCCCGAGGTGGGGGAGCTGTTCTCGAGCAGCTTGCCGACCACGATCGAGCCCTCGACGCCCGAGTTCGCGGCGATCTGGCGGATCGGAGCCTCGAGCGCCTTCAGCACGATGTTGAAGCCGGCCTGGATGTCCGGGTTCTCATGCTTGGTGCCGTCGATGGCCTTCTTGGCGCGCAGCAGAGCGACGCCGCCGCCGGGAACGATGCCTTCCTCGACCGCCGCGCGGGTGGCGTTGAGGGCGTCGTCGATGCGGTCCTTCTTCTCCTTGACCTCGACCTCGGTCGCGCCGCCGACGCGGATCACCGCGACGCCGCCTGCGAGCTTGGCGAGACGCTCCTGGAGCTTCTCACGGTCGTAGTCCGAGGTGGTCTCCTCGATCTGCGCCTTGATCTGCGCGACGCGGCCTTCGATGGCCTCCTTGTCGCCGGCGCCGTCGACGATCGTGGTCTTCTCCTTCTCGAGCGTCACCTTCTTGGCGCGGCCGAGCATGTCGAGTGTCACGTTCTCGAGCTTGATGCCGAGGTCTTCGGAGATCACCTGGCCGTTGGTCAGGATCGCGATGTCCTCGAGCATCGCCTTGCGGCGATCGCCAAAGCCCGGAGCCTTGACGGCCGCGACCTTGAGGCCGCCACGGAGCTTGTTGACGACGAGCGTGGCGAGCGCCTCGCCCTCGATGTCCTCGGCGATGATGACGAGCGGCTTGCCCGACTGCACGACCGCCTCGAGAACGGGGAGGATCGCCTGCAGGCCGGAGAGCTTCTTCTCGTGGATGAGGATGTAGGGGTCCTCGAGGTCCGCGATCATCTTCTCGGCGTTGGTGATGAAGTACGGCGAGAGGTAGCCGCGGTCGAACTGCATGCCTTCGACGACTTCGAGCTCGGTCTCGAGGCTCTTGGCCTCCTCGACCGTGATGACGCCCTCATTGCCGACCTTCTGCATGGCGTTGGCGATCATCTCGCCAAATTCCTTCTCGCCATTGGCCGAGATGGTGCCGACCTGCGCGACTTCCTCGGAAGACGCGATCTTCTTGGAGGACGCCTTGAGGTGCTCGATGACCTTGGCGACGGCGAGATCGACGCCGCGCTTGATGTCCATCGGGTTCATGCCGGCGGTGACGTACTTGGCGCCTTCCTTGACGATCGCCTGGGCGAGAACCGTCGCGGTCGTGGTGCCGTCGCCGGCGAGGTCGTTGGTCTTCGAGGCCACTTCGCGCACCATCTGGGCGCCCATGTTCTCGAACTTGTCCTCGAGCTCGATCTCCTTGGCGACGGTGACGCCGTCCTTGGTGATGCGCGGCGCGCCGAAGGACTTCTCGATCACGACGTTACGACCCTTCGGGCCGAGCGTGACCTTCACCGCATTGGCGAGGATGTCGACGCCGCGCAGCATCTTCTCGCGCGCGTCGGCGGAAAAACGTACGTCTTTCGCAGCCATGGTCAGTTGCTCCTATGAGCTGGTTTTAGAAAACCGGCTCGCCGCGAACTTCCGTTCGGGCCCCGCCGGATCAAATCGTCTCGGATCTTCAGGCGATCACGCCCATGATGTCCGACTCCTTCATGATCAGCAGCTCTTCGCCATCGATCTTGACTTCGGTGCCGGACCACTTGCCGAACAGGATCTTGTCGCCGGCCTTGACGTCGAGCGCCACGACCTTGCCGCTGTCGTCACGGGCCCCGGGACCCACGGCGACGACTTCGCCTTCCTGCGGCTTCTCCTTGGCGGTGTCGGGGATGATGATCCCGCCCTTGCTCTTCTCCTCGGCGGTCAGACGGCGGACGACCACGCGGTCGTGCAGCGGACGGAAGTTCATGGGGCTAAATCCTCTTGAGCGCGCGCGCTTGCTTCGCGTTCCAAAATCTCGCCGGCGGGCAGGCCGCCGTGCTGTTAGCACTCTTCGGAGTCGAGTGCTAACGCGCGGTGGAGATACGAACGCGGCCGTGGCCTGTCAAGATTTCGCGATCCGGCCCGCCGCCGATTTTTTCCTGGTTGGCGGTGGTTCGGCCGCCGCTCGGCGATCAGTCGTGGGCTGGCGCCCGAAACCGCGCCATGCGCCGCCTGCGATCTGCTTCAGGCGGCGGAGCGAAGCCGCGAGACGCTCGCCGGGCGACAGCTTGCTCGGGGCCGCGGCGAAAGCCTGCTCAAGCAGACCTTCGAGCGACGGCAGGTAGCTCGAGGCCAGCATGATCTCCCGCAGAAACCGCTCCGGGTCTTTTGGCCTTGAGGCGAAAAGGTCCTGGTCCTGATCCTGCCCGCGACGCCTCGCCCGCGCATAGATGCGCGCGATGCGGCTGCGCACGTAACTCTCGGAATGATCTTGCAGCACGAAATACAGGATCGAGCCGTGGCTCGATCCTGCGACCCGGATCTTGCGGAGATTGCGCCCGCCAAGCCGGTCCGCCTCGGCGAGATCGGTCGCGTTCTCGGTCGCGAAGACCACGGTGGCGTAAACGTTCGACGCGTCGGCGACCCGGGTGACGTCGCCGTGCAGGCGCAGCGCCGCCGCCATTGCGAACTTGGCTCTGGCGACCCGGCGCAGCCGCCGGTAGCTCGGGAAATAAAGATCGACGTTGAGCGGATGAAGCCGCACCTGCGGGCTGAAGGCGAGCGCGCGGAAAACGCGGCGCGGCCGCATCCGCGCACAGAGCCGCGTCAGGAGCAGCGCGCCGAAGCCGCCCTTGCTGGTCCCGAGGAACAGCACGCGCTCATAGCCGCGCCGATCGATCAGCTCGACCAACGCGCGCGCGAGCTTCCGCGCGACCGGAAGATAGTAGAAGCCCTTGCGATCCGAGACGTACAGCGCGTCGCTCGGAAATGCGTGGCGGTAAAGGATGAACCGACGGCTCGGGGAGAAGACGACGATCAGGTCACGGGGGTCCGCGCCCGGCCGGAACTCCAAGGCGACGTCCGGGATCGACGGAAGCTGCTCGCCGGTTCCGCGATCCGCCGTCGAGTTCGGATCGGCTGCGGCGCCGTAACCGAGCGGCGGGACCGCCGAAGCGCCGGCGGCGTCAGGCCTAGATCGATCGCGAACCAAGCAGTCGTCTTGCAATCAGGCGTCCTTTCCAGATCGGTCGGGCGGACCGGATAACACGAGGCGGACGCCGGACGACAGAACCGCCCCTACGCATCTCCGCTTGATTCCCCTGAGTTTAGCGCCGATCGTGGCTGCAATGCCGACTCGCGACGAGATCGTGGATATCCACACCATGTGCGCCTGCTCGCACACGCGGATGGCGGCGCGCGCGGTGACGCGGTTCTATGACGAGGCGCTGCGGCCCTCTGGGCTCAAGGGAACTCAGTTCGTCCTGCTCGCCGCCATCGAGGCCGGCGAGGCGAGCTCGATCACGGACCTCGCCGATTTGATCGACATCGAGCGCACGACGCTGGTCCGCAATCTTCAGTTGCTGCGCAAGGAAGGCCTGGTGGCGCCCCTGAAGGGCCTCAACGGGCGACGCAAGCCGACGCTTACCGAGCAAGGCCGCGCCGCGCTCGACGCCGCGCTGCCGCTTTGGCGGCTCGCGCAGAACGAGATGGAGGGGCGGCTCGGCTTCGGCTCCTGGCAGGTCACGCGGCGCAGGCTGGGCGAGCTCCGCAAGGCGGTGAGTTGACCCTCACGCGATCACGGCGCGGGAGAAGCGGCATTCGAGCGCGCCCGTTCCATCGTGTCGGGCCCGGGCGCCCGGTTCGCGGATGAAGCCCTGCCGCTCGCAGAACCGCTGGACGTCCTCAAGCGCCACATCGATCCAAAGCGACAGCCGTTCGCCGCCCGAGGCGGCCGCGAAGGCGTTGGCGCCGGCGAGCAGCGCCGCCGCCAATCCTTGTCCGCGGGTTTCCGGCGTCAGACAGATCATCGAGAGTTCGAACTCCTTCGGGCGGCCATGAGCCGTCAGGCCGAGCGAGCCCACAACCTCGCCGTCGCAGAACACCAGCCAAAGCCGGCCGCCGCGTTCGGCGAACGAACTCGCAGGACGATCGAGTCCCGGGCGCTCGGAAACCTCTTCGGACGGCCCTCCCCTGACGGTTTCGTCCATCAGCCGCGCGAGCGCCGGCCCATCTTCGTCCGTCGCCTCGCGGATCACGAATTCCGACATTTCCCGTACAAGCTCCCGAAGCGCGTTGCGCCGCCCGCTGCGTTTCCGTTATGGGGCGCGGACGCCGCAAGGCGACGCGACGCCCTCGTGGAGTCCGAGATGCGCGAACCCGGACCAGCCCACCCGATCACGATCAGCCCGGTCACGGGGCGGGTCGTGGTGCGCTTCGGCGGAGCCGTAATCCTCGTCACCCGCGATGCGCTCGAACTGCGCGAGGCGAATTATCTTCCGGTGCTCTATATGCCGCGCGAACAGGCGGAGATGACGTATTTCGAGCCCAGCTCGAAACGCACCACATGTCCGTACAAGGGCGAGGCGAGCTATTTTGGCCTGCGGATCGGCATATCGCATGCGCCCGACGCGGTGTGGACCTACGAGAACCCCTACCCTGCGGTCGACGCGATCAGGGGCCGGCTCGCCTTCTACCCGGAGCGAGTCTCCATCGAGGTCGAGTCCGACTGAGCTCGACCGCTCGCGCGCCTTTGTTCCACACGGCTCACCTTCGCCACTTTACTGGCGGAGAGGAACGCAATCGTTCATCCCGCGTAAATGACGGCGAACCAAAATGCTTCGCCGCCGCCCGTTCGTCGTTCTCTAGGAGTTCCACGGTGATCCTGGTCCGTGCGTCCGTCGCCGCCGTCTGCGGCGCCATTGCGCTTGGCGTCGGCGCCTTCTGCGCCGCGCCCGCGTCAGCCGATCCTATGGTCATTCCGGCCCCGGACTACGTGCCGAGGGGAGAGCCGAGGGTCGTCGAACGCTATTACGAGGACGGCCACGTCATTCGCCGCGTGGAGCGGCGCGCTTACCGGCGCGGCTATGTCGAGGACATGTTCGACGATCCTGAGGACAGGATCTACCGTTACGAGGGGCGGCCTCGTCGGATTCCGACAACGCGCCAGCGCGAGTACGACGTCTATGACGGGCCTGATCCTTACGGCCGCGACGCCCGGACGTACCGGTACTATGAAGATCCCCGCTACGATCCCTATGACCGCGAGCCTGAGGTCAGACGCGGAACGCGGCTCGCGGGCCCACCCTCCGCCGCCGGCGCTGACCAGCCGATCCGCCGGGCGATGGACCCGAAATTCGCCCGTGCGGTCGTGCCGTATCGGGGCTCGGAGCCAGCCGGTTCGATCGTGATCGACACCAAGGCGCGCTATCTGTACCTGATCCAGAATGACGGCTCGGCCATCCGCTACGGCGTCGGCGTCGGCAAGGAAGGCTTCGGCTGGAAGGGCACCGAAACGATTTCGGACAAGAAGGAATGGCCGGACTGGCGTCCGCCCGCGGAGATGCGCCAGCGCCGTCCTGAGCTTCCGGTGATGATGGCCGGCGGGCCGGACAACCCTCTTGGAGCCCGCGCGCTTTACCTCGGCAAGACGCTCTACCGTATCCATGGCTCCAACGAGCCTTGGACGATCGGGCATGCGGTCTCGTCCGGCTGCATCCGGATGACGAACGAGGACGTCATGGACCTTTATGAGCGGGTCGGCGTCGGCACGACCGTCAAGGTGATCTGACGACCTCCGGCAGGCTTGGTCCGACGCGCCTGCGCCGGACTCCTCCGGGTTAACTAACCCCTAAATTCAATTACACTTTTTATTTTTCTCAGCCTCGCTCCGATCATGAAACTTGGCGCTCGGCCGGACGTTAAGGCGCCGGGGTCGAGTTGTGTCGGAGTATCTGTGATGGCGCCTTTTCGTGTCCTGATCCTCGAAGACGACGCGATCCTCGCCCTGGATCTCGCCACCATCGTCTGCTGCTGGACCGACGCGGACGTGACGTCCTGCCGCTCGATCGCTCAGGCGAACCGGGCGCTCTCGGGCGGTTTTGATTTCGCGCTGCTCGACGTCGACGTCGTGGACGGCAAGTCCTACGAGTTCGCGCGATCGCTGAAGGATCGCAGCCTGCCGTTCGCCTTCGTCTCGGGCTCGGACGCCGAGGATGCTCCGGACGAGCTGCGCGACGCGGCCTTCATCTCAAAGCCCTACGACCAGCGCACCATCGAGCGCCTCGTGGCGGCGAACGCCGGCGCTCGCCGGCACCCCTGAGCTCGGCCTGAAAGAAGGTCTGTCCTGTCACCCGGCGCGTGAAGGCGCCGGGCGCAGGAACCGGTCGAGGAAGGAACTCACCCCGGAATCCTCGGAGCCTGCGTCTTCAGGCTCCAGATGTTCCTCAAGCGAACGCTCGAGCAGGTCGGCGTCGGAACGACCCTCGCGCCTGAGCTCTTCGAGATCACGATCTTGCCGAGCGGCCATGGGCGCACTCCACTGGTTCGGGCCGCCTTTCGGCGGGAACTTCGCCCCTGCTTCCGAGGTCAACGACGAGCGCCGGGTTCGGTTCGCCGATTCAGATCCAGTCGTCGTCGTCGCTGATCGGATCGTCGGCGTCCTCCGGTCGCGGCTCTTCGGTCGCCCCGCCGCGCTGTGGATCTCCCACGCCGTCCAATAGCCCTGAGAACCAGCCGCCTTCCTGGCTGGCAGCGTCCGACGCAGTCGGCGTGTCCTGATCGCCAGGCGAGGCGTCGGCAAGCCGAGAAGGCTCGCTGGCGCGCGCCTCGCCGCCTCCGAACAGCGACCGCACGCCCTCGAACAGCAAGGCGCCGCCGGCCACCCCGGCGGCGGTCTGCAGCGCGCCCGACAGGAACCCTCCGCCGCGAGCGGCGGGCGCTTCATAGCCCTGAGCGCCCTGCGCGCCGTAAGGCTGCGCCGGCTCGTAGCTCCGCCGGCCGTAATCGCTCGACCCGAAGGATGACGGCGCGCCCATCGCTTCGCCAGCGCGCGGGCCCCACGGCGAGGCCTGCGGCCGTTCGGCGCCCTCCACATCACGCAACCGACGCTCCAGTTCCTCGACCCGCGCCCTGGCGGCCTCGAGTGACTGGTCCTGCACGATCAGCGTCTGCGCCATCGCATAGGGCGCGTGCGGCTGGCGCCGGATCTGTTCTGCGATGAAGTCTTCGGCCTCCGGGTCGCGGTAAGCCGCTTCGGCGCTGCGGATGCGGTCGAACAGGCCGCTGATGAGACTGCGTTCGTGAGCGTTCATTGCCCGGGCTCCAGCTCCGCGCTTCGCAACAGGGCGAATCTCGACTGGAGATATGGCTGGATCCGGAGCGCGCCACGGCCTTTTCGTGGCGCGGGGCCAAGATTTCTCTACGCGGCTTCGCCGGCAGAGATTCCGCCCAAGCGGCCCTGAAGCGGCTCCGGCAGCGGCCCGCCTGTCGCCCAGTCGAGCAGTTCGACCGTGTGCACGCAGGGAATCCCGGTCCCGGTCCGGATCTGAGTCAGGCAGCCTATGTTGCCGGTGGCGACGATCTCCGGCGCCGTGCGCTCGATGTTGGCGACCTTCCGGTCACGCAGCTTGGTTGCGATCTCCGGCTGCATGATGTTGTAGGTGCCGGCGGAGCCGCAACAGATATGGCCCTCGGCCGGCTCCTTCACCTTGAAGCCGGCGGCGCGAAGCAGCGCCTTCGGCTCCTCCCGGATCGACTGACCGTGCTGCATTGAACAGGCCGAGTGATAGGTCACCGCCTGCCCCGTCTCGCGCGCAAGACGCAGCTCGAAGGGCGCGGCGAACTCCGTGATGTCCTTGGCGAGCGCCGACACGCGCGCGGCCTTCTCGGCGTAGGCCGGATCCTCACGCAGCATGAAGCCGTAGTCCTTGATCGTCGTGCCGCAGCCGGAGGTGGTGATGACGATGGCGTCGAGGCCCCCAGCCTCGATCTCGCGCGTCCAGGCGTCGACGTTGCGCCGGGCCTGGGCGAGCGCCTGGTCCTCGCGGCCCATATGGTGGACGAGGGCGCCGCAGCAGCCCTCCCCCTTCGCCTGCACGACCTCCACGCCGTGGCGCGTCAGGAAACGGATCGCGGCCTCGTTGATCGACGGCTCCAGCACCGGCTGCGCGCAGCCCTGGAGAATGGCGACCCGCGCGCGTCTCGGACCCGCGACCGCGAAGGTCGCAGGGCCTCGGCTCGCAGGCGCCGCGGGGGGCTTCGCGGGCGCAAGCCGCAGCATTGCGCCGAGCCGCGACAGGCCGGGCGTCCGGCTGAAGACGCCCTCGAGCGGCCGCGCGAGCCAGGCGCCGAACAGCGCGAGGCGGAAGCGGCCCGGATAAGGCAGCACGAAGGCGAGCAGCCGGCGCGTCAGGCGGTCTGCGAGCGGGCGCTTATAGGTCGCCTCGATGTAAGCCCGGGCGTGGTCGACGAGGTGCATGTAATGCACGTCGGACGGACAGGTCGTCATGCAGGACAGGCACGAGAGGCAGCGGTCGACGTGCTTCACGATCTCGGGCGTCGCCGGCTTGTTCTCCTCCAGCATCTCCTTGATCAGGTAGATGCGGCCCCGCGGACTGTCGAGTTCGTCGCCCAGCAGCAGATAGGTCGGACACGTCGCCGTGCAGAACCCGCAATGCACGCAGGTGCGCAGGATCTTTTCCGACGAGGCGAGCTGCGGATCGGCCGCGAGGCGTTCTGGGGCGAAAGCGGTTTGCATGAAAAGGCTCTGAGGCTTACCGGGCGGACTGCCACGCCGTGATGGCGTCCGACGGATAGAGGAACATCAGCACGTTGAGCGTGAGATTGTCCCGGATGACGTAGAGCGCGGCGAACTCCATGGCGACGGCCGCCACGATCGTGGCCCACACCGGCGCCAGGCGCGCGAAGAAGAAGCCGGCGATCATGAATCCGGCGTCAGCGAGCGAGTTCAGCACGCTGTCGCCCGCATAAGCGTCCGAGACCGTCGTGGTCCGATAGCGCTCGATCACCGCCGGGCTGTTCTCGATCAACTCCCACGCACATTCGACCGCGACGGCTAGAAGCAGCGCCCTGCCGAGCGGCGGTCGCCGCCCGCGCCCGAACAGCAGCCAGCCGGCCGCATAGAACAGGAAGCCGTGGATGACGTGCGACAGGGAATACCAATCGGCGATGTGCTGGGAGGTCCCGGCGTCGTTGGCGTTGGCGTGCCAGAGCTCGATCGTCCCGCAGGGGCAGATCAGCGGACGCCCCATCGCGGCGAGGCCGCAGGCGAGAACCGCGACGCACAGGACGGAGAACACCAGACAGGCGCGCTCGGCGCCGGGCGAGACCGCCGCGCCGACGTCAGAGCGCATGCATGCGGCCGGGATTGAGCACGCCTTCCGGATCGAACGCCGCGGTGACGGCGCGGGTCAGCCGCGCGAGCGCCGGCGCCTGAGGTTCGAACACCTCGACGGCCGCGCGGGTCGCCAACGGCGCACGGATGAGCGTCGCGTGCCCGCGCGCCGCCTGCACGGCCGGACGCACAACGCCCGCGCACGCATCTTCCGCAGGCTCGACGGCGATCCAGACGAGGCCGCCGCTCCAGTCGTAGAAGTGAGACGCGATGACCGGACGAAGCTTCGCGACCAGTTCCGCGGCGCGGGTCGGCGCCGCCGAAATCCGCCAGATCATCCGGCGCTCGGGCCCCAGCAGAGGCGCGGCCGCGGCGATTTCGCGCCACAGCGCGCGCGAGGTCGGAACGTCGAGCCGGTTCGTCGGACCCCGATGACCCAGCGCCTTCTCAAGCGCGGCGGTGCGGTAGCGCAGCTGGCTCTCGAAATTCTCCAGCCGGAGGCAGGTGCAGGAGGGCGTATCCCCTCGCGCCGGCAGGTAGGCCGCGCCGGTCACCTCGAACGGCGTGACCATGGCGGCGCAGAGCGCGGCGACGCCCGCCGCGTCGTCCAGCCCCTCCAGCACGAGGGTGGTCTCGCTCTCCGGCATCGGCAGCGTCTTGAAGGTCGCCTCTGTCAGCACGCCAATCGTGCCGTGCGAGCCCGCGGCGAGCTTCACGAGGTCGTAGCCCGTGACGTTCTTCATCACGCGCCCCCCTGAGCGAATGATCTCGCCCCGGCCGGTAACCATCCGCACGCCGATGAGCGCGTCGCGCGCCGCCCCGGCGATCACCCGCCGGGGGCCGGAGGCGTTGGCGGCGACCAGCCCCCCGATGGTGGGTTCGCCGGACGTGCCGTAAAGCGGGCGATGATCGAACGGCTCGAACGCCAGCCGCTGCCCTTTTTCGGCGAGCGCCGCCTCGACCTCGGCGACCGGCGTGCCGGCCCGTGCGGAGACGACGAGTTCCGAAGGCTCCAGCAGGGTGACGCCCGTCAGACGCTCCGTCGAAAGCGCCCGCGCCGCCTGCACCGGCCGGCCGAGGCCTGCGCGGGTGCCTGCGCCCCGGATCGCGAGCGGCGCCTTGCGCTCGATCGCATCGAGCACGATGGCCCCGACGCCCGCCTCATCAAGCGGAGACACGACGTCGGACGTCGCTTCCTGGCTGACCTGGAACGTCACGCGGCGGCCTTGTGCGACGGGAAACGCATCTCGAGCGGGAACACCTTGGCCGGGTTCATCAGCCAGTTCGGGTCGAAGGCCTGCTTCACGCGCATCATCTGCGCGAGCTCCACATGGGTGAACTGGACCGTCATGAGTTCGCGCTTCTCGATGCCGACGCCGTGTTCGCCCGTGAGGCAGCCGCCGACCTCCACGCAGGCCCGAAGGATCTCCTCGCCAGCCTCCTCGGCCTTCGCCAGAGAGACAGGATCGTTCATGTCGTAGAGCACCAGCGGGTGCAAATTGCCGTCGCCGGCGTGGAAGATGTTCGCGACCTTGAGGCCCTGCGCGTCGCAGATCTCGGTGATGCGGTGAAGGACCTCCGGCAGCCGGCCGGTGGGAATGGTGCCGTCCATGCAGATGTAATCCGAGATCCGCCCCATCGCGCCGAAGGCCGACTTCCGGCCCTTCCAGATCGCCGCCGCTTCGGCCGCGGTGCTGGCCTGCCGAGACGAGGTGGCGCCGTGCTGCCTGGCGATCGCTTCGATGCGGGCGAGTTGCTCGTCGAGCTCGACCTTGGAGCCTTCGACTTCGACGATCAGCAGCGCGCCTGCGTCTCTAGGATATCCGGCATGGGCGAAGTCCTCGCAGATGTCGATCGCGATCTTGTCCATGAACTCGATCGCGACCGGCACGATGCCTGCGCCGAGCACCGCCGCGACCGCGGCGCCGGCCGCCTCGCTGGTCTCGAAGCCGAACAGGATCGGCCGCGCGCCTTCAGCCATCGGCAGGATGCGCAGCGTGGCCTCGGTGACCATGCCGAACTGGCCTTCCGAGCCGCAGATCACGCCGAGCAGGTCGAGCCCTGGCGCGTCCATGGCGTCGCCGCCGATCTCCACGATCTCGCCCCGCATGGTGACGAAGGTGACGCCCATCAGATTGTTCGTCGTGACGCCGTATTTCAGGCAGTGCGCGCCGCCCGAGTTCATCGCGATGTTGCCCGCGATGGTGCAGGCGAGCTGCGAAGACGGATCGGGCGCGTAGAAGAAGCCCTCATGAGCGATGGCGGCCGAGACCCCGAGATTGGTGATGCCGGTCTGCACCCGCATGGTGCGACTGGCGAGGTCCACGTCCAGCACCCGCGCCATCTTGGAGACGCCGATCACCACCGCATCCTCCTGCGGCAGCGCTCCGCCAGCGAGCGAGGTCCCGGCGCCGCGCGGCACGACCGGCACGCCCTCGCGATCACAGAAGGCGAGCACGGCCGCGACCTGTTCGGTCGTGGACGGCAGCACCACCGCGAGCGGCATGCGCCGGTATGCGGTCAGCGCGTCCGTCTCGAAGGCGCGACGCTCGTCCTCCGAAACGATCACGCCCTCGCCCGGCACGAGCGCGCGCAGCCCGGCGACGATCTCGTCGCGGCGGGCCAGGATGCGCGGGTCGGCGGCCGGCATGGCGATCCCGGTCATCGTCTCCTCCTCTGATCCCTCTTTTGCGGCGCTTACGCCGCGCGAGGTTTGGAATCAGTCTTAGGTCATGGTGCCCGTCGCGGGTAGCCTGCGGGATGGGCGGCGGCCTTGCGCCGATCGCCTTGCCCTACATGTTCAAACGGGCCATCACGGCCGACTTGTCCGCCGCCTTTCGGAGCTTGCCTTGTCCGCCGCCTCCGCGCCGTCCCGTCCCCGCGTCGGCCTCTTCGCGACCTGCCTGGTCGACCTGATCCGGCCCTCCATCGGATTTGCGGCCGCCAAGCTCATCGAGCAGGCCGGCTGCGAGGTCGTGGTGCCGCCGCAGACCTGCTGCGGCCAGCCCGCGTTCAACAATGGCGACCGCGCCACGGCGCGCGACCTTGCACTCCAGGCGATCGACGCCTTCCAGGGCGTCGACTATGTGGTCGCGCCCTCCGGCTCCTGCGCCGGCCAGTTGAAGAAACACGTGCCTGAGCTGTTCGCGGGAGAGCCGGACCTCTCCCGCCGCGCCGACGCCTTCGCGGCCAAGGTGTTCGAGCTCGTCACATTTCTCGTCGACGTTCGCGGGATGACGTCGGTGCCCGCCCGCTTCGACGGCGTTGTCACCTATCACGACAGTTGCGCGGGCCTGCGCGAGCTCGGCGTCAAGGCGCAGCCGCGCAGGCTGCTGGAAAGCGTACAGGGGCTGACGATCGCGGAGATGAAGGATCCGGACGTCTGCTGCGGCTTCGGCGGCACCTTCGCGGTGAAGTATGGCGAGATTTCCGACGCGATCGTCGCCAAGAAGACCGACAACGTGGTGGCGGCCGGCGCCGGGACGCTGCTTGCGGGCGACCTCGGCTGCCTGATGAACATGGCCGGGAAGCTGCAGCGACAGGGGCGCCCGGTCCGAGCCCGCCACGTCGCCGAAGTGCTGGCCGGGATGGGCGAGGAGCCCGCCATCGGCGAGCCGACGCGGGGGGAGTGACAGGATGACGGCGCATTTCACCTCGCCGGCGTTCAAGGAGAACGCCCACCAGGCGCTGCACGACCCGGCGCTGCAGCGCGCGCTCGGCAATGTCGAGAGCGGCTTCATCGCGAAGCGCCGGAAGGCGGCCGACAAGCTGCCGGAGTTCGAGGCGCTGCGCGACAGCGCGCGCGACATCAAGAACCACACGCTGGCGCATCTCGACCTCTATCTCGAGGCCTATGAGGCGCGGGTCACGGCCGCCGGCGGACAGGTGCATTTCGCGCCCACGGCCGAGGATGCGTCGAAGATCGTCGTCGACATCTGCCGCCGCGTGGGCGCGAGGACGGTCGCCAAGGGCAAGTCGATGATCTCCGAGGAGATCGAGCTCAACGCCCACCTAGAGGCGGCGGGCGTGAAGCCGATCGAGACCGACCTTGGCGAGTACATCATCCAGCTGCGCGGCGAACGGCCGAGCCACATCGTGGCGCCGGTCATCCACCTCAACCGCGACCAGATCGAGAGCGACTTCCGCCGCGTCCACCGCGACCTGCCCCCCGAACGCGATCTGCACGCGCCGGAGTCGCTGCTCGCCGAGGCGCGCGGCGTGCTGCGGCAGAAATTTCTTGCGGCCGATGTCGGCATCACCGGGGCAAACTTCCTGGTGGCCGAAACCGGCACGTCGATCATCGTGACCAATGAGGGTAATGGCGATCTCAGCCAGACCCTCCCCCGGGTCCACATCGTGCTCGCCTCGATCGAGAAGCTTGTCCCCACGCTCGAGGACGCCAGCCAGATGCTGCGCGTGCTGGCGCGCTCTGCGACCGGCCAGGAGATCTCCGTCTACACGACCTTCTCGACCGGCCCGCGTCGGCCGGGCGACGTCGACGGACCGGAGGAGTATCACGTCGTCCTGCTCGACAACGGCCGCTCCGCCATGCTCGGCGGCGAGTTCCGCGAGATGCTCCGCTGCATCCGCTGCGCGGCCTGCATGAACCACTGCCCGGTCTATCATGCGGTCGGAGGCCACGCTTACGGTTGGGTCTATCCGGGACCGATGGGCTCGGTGCTGTCGCCCTCGCTGATCGGCGTCGACAAGGCCGGCCAACTGCCCAACGCCTCGACCTTCTGCGGCCGCTGCGAAAGCGTCTGCCCGGTGCGCATCCCGCTTCCCAAGCTGATGCGGCACTGGCGCGAACGGGAGTTCGAGCGCCATCTCTCCCCCGCTACCGTCCGCTCCGGGCTCAAGCTCTGGGGCTTCTTCGCTCGACGGCCGCGGCTCTACCGGCTGGCGACGAGAGCCGGAATGGGCGCGCTCGCCCTGCTCGGCCGCGGCAAAGGCCGGTTCCGTACGTTGCCGTTCGCGGGCGGCTGGACGGCGACGCGCGACTTCGCGGCGCCCGAGGGCGGCACCTTCCAGGCCCAATGGGCGGCGCGGAAGGAGCGCGCATGACGCCGCGCGAGCAGATCTTCGCCAATATCCGCCGTTCGCTCGGCTCGACTAGCGCCGAGCGTCCGCGCCGCATGATCGTCGAGGAGAGGCTGGCGCAGAGGCCCGCCGGCGTTCTGCCGGCCCGCGCCACCGAAAAGTCGGCTCGCCAGCGGATCGCGCTGTTCGTCGAGATGGCGGAAGCCTCGGCGGCGACCGTCGCGACCGTGCCGGCGGCCGAGCACGCCCCTGCGGCCATCGCGGAATTCCTGCGAGCGCACAATCTCGCGCCACGGCTGCGTCGCGGGACCGACCCGCGCCTGGGGAACCTGCCGTGGGAGAGAACTGCGCTCGAGATCGCGACCGGCCGCTCCTTCGGCGACGACGCCGCGGGCGTCAGCGCCGCTTTCGGAGCGGTGGCGGAGACCGGAACGCTGGTGCTCGTCTCGGGCGAGGACAATCCGACGACGCTGAACTTCTTGCCGGACAATCATATCGTCGTGCTCGACGTCAGCGATGTGGCCGCCACCTATGAGGATGTGTGGGACAGGGTTCGCGACCGGTTCGGGGCAGGCGCCATGCCGCGCACCGTGAACTGGATCACCGGCCCGTCCCGATCCGCCGACATCGAGCAAATCCTGCTGATGGGCGCCCACGGACCACGGAGGTTGCACATCGTGCTTATAGATCCCGAGGCCGCCGCGACCGAGCCTGTCGAGGACTCCGCCGCCGCTCCGGCCGGCTCCACGCCCGCCGAGCCGCGCGTCGGCTCGACGCTCGCTGCGGACCCGAAGAAGCCCGGAGAAGAAAAGCCTGCGGATCCGGAACAGAAGCCGGACCCTGAGGACGAGGACGAAGAACTCGACGAGTCTCTGGACGAGAGCTTCCCGGCGAGCGATCCGCCTTCACAGACGCAACCGTGACGGCGGCCCGCCGGGGCTTGTGAGCGCGCACGGCGCGGGCCAGCCTCTGCGCCCCGGCGAGGAGGGCTGACGGCGGCGCGATGACGGTTCGGAACCTTGACGCCGTGTTCGCGCCCCGCTCGGTCGTCCTGGCCGGCGGAAGCCCACGGCCGGGGAGCGCTGGGAGGGTCATTCTCGCCGGCCTGCGCGAGGCCGGATTCGCCGGCTCAATCGGACTGGTCAATCCAGATCACGCCGTCATCGACGACGTCGCTGCGACGCGGACTTTCGCGGAGCTTGCGGCGCCGCCCGACCTCGTGGTCGTCACCGCGCCGCCCGACGCCGTCGCCAGGATCATCGAAGACGCCGGCTCGGCCGGCGCACGGGCCGCCGTCATCGTCACCCGCGGGCTCGGCGCCGGCCCCGGCTCGGCCCGTGCGGCGACCGAGCAGGCAGCCCGGCTCACCGGTCTCAGGCTCGTCGGGCCGGGCTGCCTCGGCGTCCAGAGCCCGTATGTCCGCCTCAACGTCAGCATCGCGCCCGAGGCCCGGCCAGGCGAGCTTGCGCTGCTCTCTCAGTCGGGGGCCGTCATGGCCTCCACGATCGAATGGGCGAACGCCCGCGGCATCGGCTTCTCGGGCGTGGTGTCGCTTGGCGACATGGCCGACGTCGACGTCGGCGACCTGCTCGACCATTTCGCGCTCGACCGCCGCACTCATGCGATCCTACTCTACCTGAACGCCGTCACCGACGCGCCGCGCTTTCTCTCCGCCGCCCGGGCGGCGGCGCGCATCAAGCCTGTGGTGGTGGTCAAGGGCGGCCGTCACGAGCCCGAAGGGCGGGCGTGGTCATCCTATGCGGCGAGCTTCGCCACCTCGGACGCGGTGCATGACGCCGCATTCCGGCGCTCGGGGCTGCTAAGGGTGGCGGATCTCGCGGAGCTGTTCTCCGCCGCCGAGACGCTCGCGCATGTCGCCCCGCTCACAGGCAAGCGCATCGCGATCGTCGCGAACGGCGCGGCGCTCGGGACGCTGGCGGCCGACCGGCTCGCTGATCTCGGCGGCGTGGCGGCGCGCTTCTCCGCCGAGACCGCGGCCCGTATCGCCGCGGCCCTTCCCGAGGAGACCGAAAGCCTCAATCCCGCAGACCTGCGCGGCGACGCGCCGCCGAAGCTCTACGAAACCGTTCTCGAAGCGGCGCTCGACGATCCTGAGGTCGACGCCACGCTCGCGCTGTATGCGCCGACCCGGCTGTCGCCAGCGCTCGGCTGCGCCCGTGCGGTGGTGGCCGCCGCGAAGCGGGCGCGCAGCCGGCGCTATCCGCCGAAGCCGGTCTTCGCGGCCTTTCTCGGCTCCGACCCTGCGCCACGCGCGGCGCTCGAGGCGGCGCATGTGCCCTTCTTCCGGACCCCGGAGGCCGCCGTGGCCGGCCTCATGCACCTGGTGCGCCACGTCGAGGGCCAGGCGGCGCTGCTCGCGGCCCCTCCGTCCGCGCCGGAAAGCTTTTCGCCCGACCTCGGTCGCGCGCAGGCGGCGGTCGCGGCCTGCCTCGCCAGCGGCCGCGAGTGGCTGTCGCCGACCGATGCCGCCGAGGTTCTGGCGGCCTACGACATCCCGCTGCTGCCGCAGACTTTCGTGGCGACGCCGGAGGAGGCCGCAGAGGTCTCCCGCGGGCTGATGGGGCCGGGCGGCGCCGCGCTCAAGATCGTCTCGCCCGACATTCCGCGGCGGTCGATGGTCGACGGCCTGCGAACGGCGCTGGAAAGCCCCGAAGCGGTCGAGCAGGCCGCGCGCGCGATGCTCACCCGCGTCGCGGCCCGTGCGCCCGAAGCCCGGATCGACGGCTTTCTGGTGCAGCCGCATATCAGGCCGGAGGACGGGCAGGACGCCTTTGCGGGGCTCGCCGACCATCCGGCGTTCGGGCCGGTCGTCGTGTTCGGGGCCGGCGGTCGCGCGATCGAACTGCTGCGCGATTTCGCCGTGGCGCTGCCGCCGCTGCATCTCGGATTGGCTCGGGACGCGATCGCCCAGACCCGCGTCGGCGGTCTGTTCGGCGGCCATGGCGACCTTCCAGCCGTCGATCGCGACGCCGCCGCGCTCGTGCTGGTGAAGCTCGCGCAGCTCGCGGCCGACATGCCCGAGATCCGCGAACTCGACATCAATCCGCTGGTCGTGACGCCCCGCGGCGCGTTCGCGTTCGACGCCCGCATCCGGGTCGCCCCGGCGCCGCGTGGCGGCGGAGCTGGCGTCGCCAATGCGCGCCTCGCCATCCGCCCCTATCCGAAACAGTTCGAGACCAGGCTCGTCCTCAGCGACGGCTCCGAGATCGCGGTGCGGCCTGTGCGGCCTGAGGACGAGCCGAGGGTCGCGGCCTTCTTCCGGCAGGTCGACGCCGAAGATCTGCGCCAGCGCTTCTTCACCCCGATGAGCGAGGTGCCGCGCGCCTTCATCGCGCGTCTCACGCAGATCGATTACGCGCGAACGATGGTCCTGCTCGCGCTGGACTCTGACGGAGCCGTTCTCGGCATCGTCCAGTTGCACGCGGATCCAAATGCCGACGCGGGCGAATTCGCCATCCTGCTGCGCTCCGACTTCAAGGGCCGCGGCCTTGGCTGGCGGCTGATGCGGACCCTGATCCGTTTCGCGAGATCCGAAGGCTGGGGCGCGATCACCGGTCAGATCCTGGCGGAGAACAGCTCGATGCTGGCTGTCTGCCGCGAGCTGGGCTTCGCCATTACGCCCGATCCGGACGATATCGGCGTCAGGATCGCGACGCTTTCCCTGCGCGATTGAGGCGCTCTGCTCGCGCCCGTGCGGCGCGAGCAGAGCAGAAGCGTCGTCAGGCGAGCGCCGGCTCCGCCCGCGTGGCAGGGGCCGCGCCCTCGAGCAGCTTCCTCCGCATGGGCGCGAGCGCGACGATCGCCAGCACGCCGGTCAGCACGTCCATCGCGATGATGATGCCGAACACCGGCATCCAGCTGCCGGACGAGGCGTAGATCCAGGCCGCGATCGGCCCGCCGAGAACCGAGCCGACGCCCTGCGCCATGTAGAGGAAGCCATAGTTCTTCGTGGCGTGCGTCTCGCCGAACGTGTCCGTCAGCGTCGACGGGAACAGCGAGAAGATCTCGCCCCAGCCGAAGAACACAACGCCCGACATCAGCACGTAGAGCAGCGGATCGTCGCGCACCGCGACCAGCGCGGCGATCGCGAGTCCCTCGCCGATGAAGGCGATCGCCATGGTCTTCTCGCGGCCGATCCGGTCGGAGATCAGGCCGAACACCGGCCGCGTCAGGCCGTTGGTGATGCGGTCGATGGTGAGCGCGAGCGGCAGCGCCGCGAAGCCGAGAACCAGAACCTTCTCGTCGATTCCGAAGGACCGGCTGAAGGTCGCGAACTGCGAGATCACCATCAGGCCGCCGGTCGACATCATGGTCATCATCGCGAACATTAGCCAGAAGACCGGCGTCTTCAGCATCTCGCGGCTGTTGAAGTCGCGCCGCGTCCGCAGGGCGTTGACGGCCGGCTGCGGCCGGCTCGCGGCCCCCATGGCGGGCGCGGGCTGAAGAAACAGGGCCGCCACGACGCCGACCGCGCCCTGCAGCAGACCGAACACGATCAGCGTGTGCTGGAGGCCGGCGGAGGCGAGCATCGAGGAGATCGGAAAGTTCAGGAAGATCGCGCCGAAGCCGTAGCCGGCCGCCGCCATGCCGGTCGCGAAGCCGCGCTTGTCGGGGAACCACTTCACCATCTGGCCGATGATTCCGATGTAGACGATGCCGGTGCCGATGCCGCCCAGCACGCCATAGGTGAAATAGATCGCCGGAAGACTGGTCGCGTAGGCGGTCAGCACCCAGCACAGGCCGGACAGCGCGCAGCCGGTCATCACCAGCAGCCGCGGGCCGAAGCGATCGACCAGAGCGCCCTGAAGCGGCGACAGCCAGGTCTGCAGCACGATCAGGATCGAAAAGGTCACCTGCAGATCGGGCAGCGTGCCGCCCACGGTTCCGAGCAGCGGCTTGGTGAAGAGCGTCCAGACATATTGCGGGCTAGAGATCGCCATCATGGCGATCACGCCGAGCGCCAGCTGGAACCAGCGCTTGCGACCGCTCACGGTCGAGGCGAGCGCGGTGGTGGTCATGTTTCAGTCTCCGGGAATAGCGTTCGCCCCCTCAACGCAAGGTTGGGGCCAACGACGTCCACGAGCTGATCAATCGACGTCTTCTGGCGCGCCAGCGGCGTGGCGTGCCTAATGCAAGCGCAGCCGGCGCCGTTTTGACAGGCGGCCGAGACGTGGCCATCGAGCAACGGTAGCCGGACCTTCCGCCGGAGGACGACTTGTTTTCACCTTCGGCTAGCAAAAGTGCGGCTAGGTTGCGGCTGACGGCCGTCGCGCCTCGCTAGGATCTGTCATGACTTACCGCGTTCCCACGCTCGCCGCGCTGCTCTCCCTCGCAGCCTTTCCCGCGGTCGCGGCGGACCTTCCGGCGTTCGAGCCGCCGGTGGCGGTGGAGGCCGTGCAGGAGGGCTGGATCGTCACGCTGAAGGGCACCGGCCTCTACACGACGAAATTCGAAGGCGCGGGCAAGTACGGAATTACCGGCATCCCGGGCCTCAGCATCCGCCGGCCCGGACAACCGTGGAAGTTCGGCGCGCCGGACGACGGCTTTGGCTTCGCGCTGATCGACACGCCCTATCTGCAATTCGGCCCGGTCGCCCGGATCCGCAACGAGCGGGACTCGAGCGACGACCACAAGTTCCGCGGCATGCACGACCGCGACTATGCGATCGAGCCGGGCGCTTTCATCGAGTTCTATCCGCTCGACGTGATCCGGGTCCGGGGCGAGCTACGGCGCGGCTTCTGGGGCCATGACGGTTTCGTCGGCAACGTCGCGGCCGACTACATCCAGCGCTTCGACCGCGTGACCGTCTCGATCGGCCCGCGCACAGAGATCGGCGACAGCCGGTTCATGAACACCTATTACGGCGTGTCGAACGGCGAAGCGGCGCTGAACGGCCGCGTCACGCGCTACAAGGCGAAGGGGGGCTTCAAGTCGGTCGGTCTTGCGAGCGCGATCACCTACGACTGGACCGAGCACTGGAGCACGACCGTGTTCGGCGGCTACGACCGGCTTGTGGGCGAAGCCGCCGACAGCCCGGTGGCCAAGAAGCTTGGCACGAAGAACGTGTTCACCGTCGGCCTCGGCGTCGCCTATTCGTTCGACCTGACCCGGTGAGACAGCTCCGGCGCCTCAGGGCGCCGGATGGTACTGGTAGAGCCAGGTTTCTGTGAGCACCTGGCCGCCAGCCTTCAGGTAGCAGCGCATCTCGACCGGCTCGGGTCCTTCCACCGTCAGGTCGAACTGGGCGCGCCAGTCGCCCTTCACGTCGCTCGGCACGGCTTCGGCGTAAATGTATGAGAACTTGCCCCGCGAGGCCCAGAGCACCGGCTCAACCGTCTCGCCATAGGGGATGTTCGCGAGCGGGCCGCCGAGGAACTCGACGATGAACTTCCGCACGCCCGCCGGCCGCGGCAAGCCGGGCTGGCCGCCCCGCCCGAGGCGCGTCCCGACGCAGCGGCCGAGATTCGTCGGGTAGGGCTCGTCATCCGCCCAGTGGAGCTTGTAGGCGAGCGCAAGCGTCGCGCCCGGCCTAGCAGGCTGGTCGGGAACCCAGTAGGCGACGATGTTGTCGTGGATCTCGTCGTCGGTCGGAAGCTCCACGAGCTGGACCGCGCCCTTGCCCCAGTCGCTGGTCGGCTCCACCCAGGTCGAGGGCCGATCCTGGTATTTCACCCCGTCCTCGTAGTGGTCGAACGCGCGGTCGCGCTGCAGGAGACCGAAGCCCCTCGGATTCTCGTCCGAGAAGGTCGAGGTCATGATCCGCGGCGGATTGTTGAGTGGGCGCCAGATGCGCTCGCCTGAGCCGGTCCACATCGCAAGGCCATCCGAATCGTGGACCTCGGGCCGCCAGTCGATCAGGGTGGGCTTAGCGGTTTCCGAAAACCAGTACATCGACGTCAGCGGCGCGAGTCCGAGCGTCGCGACCTCCTTGCGCATCGTGACCTCGGCCTCAATCTCCATCAGCGTGCCCGCCGTGCGGTGGATCAGGAAGCGGTAGGCGCCTGAGAGCGACGGCCCGTCCAGCAGCGCGAACACCGTGACCGGGTCGCCATCCGTCTTTGCGGGCTCGAACCAGAACGAGATGAAGTCCGGAAATTCCTCCGCGGCGCCCGGCGGCGGGAACAGCGCGACGCCCCGCGCCGACATGCCGACCTGGCCGCGGCCGCCGATCGCTCGGAAATAAGAGGCGCCCAGGAAGGTCGCGAACGGCTCGCGCGTCTTCCAGTCGCCCTTGTCGGTGACCTGGTCCTTGGCCTCCCGCACCCAGAAGCCTGCGAAGGCCGAAGGCTGCGGCGGCAGGCCGCGCGCGACGCTGTCCGGCGGCATGTCGAACAGGCTCGGATCGTAGAGGATTTCGCGCGCCTGCCCGTCCGCCACCGCATGCATGCGGACGGTCTTGGGAAAGAACTTGCCGACATGCATGAAGGTGATCGGATAGGCGCCGGCGCTCTCGCCGTAGAGCGCGTGCTCGGGCTTGAACTTGATCTTGCCGTGAGCGTCGTAGTCGATCTTCTGAACGATCGCGGGATCGGGCGCGGCCGGCGGCTGGTAGGGCTTTCCGGCAAGCGCCTTGGCGAAGGCCTTCAGGCCGTCATAGCTGAACGGCTCCGGCTTGCCGAACGTCAGCCGGTCGGTCTCGGCCGCGCGGGCGCTCCCGCCGAACGCCAGGGCGGCCTGCGCCGCGAGGGCGATCTGGAGCATCGTCCGGCGGTCGAGCAGATGAGCGGACCGTAGATCGGGAAGACGCGAGCGGGACATGGTGCGGACCTGGCGCCGGGTTAAGCTCGCGCGCTTATAACCGAAAATGCGGCGGAGAAACGGAGGCGGCTATTCGGGCCGCCAGCGGGCGAGCCGCAGCGCGTTGAGCACCACGCTCGCCGAGGACAGCGCCATCGCCGCCCCAGCGATCGCGGGCGACAGGAAGCCGAACGCGGCGAGCGGCAGGCCGACGACATTGTAGGCGAAGGCCCAGACCAGGTTCTGCCGGATGGTCGCGACGGTGCGCCGTGACAAAGCGAGCGCCGCCGAGACGAGCTCGGGATCGGGCCGCAGCAGGGCGACGCCGGCGCTCTCGAGCGCGACGTCCGCGCCGCCGCCCATCGCGATCCCAAGATCGGCCGCGGCGAGCGCCGGGGCGTCGTTGACGCCGTCCCCGACCATCGCGACCTGCGAGCCTTCCGCCTTGAGCCGCTGGATCGTGGCGAGCTTGTCCGCCGGCCGCGCGCCTGCTTCGACCCGCTCGATGCCGACCGCGCGAGCGATCGGGGCCGCGGCCTCCGCGCTGTCGCCCGTCAGCATGATGACCTCGACGCCCTGGCGCTCGAGCCGCCCGACGGCGGCGGCGGCGCTTGGGCGCGGGGCGTCCGCGAAAGCCAGCACGCCGCGCGCGCGCCGCCCCTCGGAGACCGCGACCGCGGTGCGGCCTTCGGCGGCGTGGCGGGCGAGCATCGGCTCGATCGGAGCCGTATGCGCGCCGGCCTCCACGAGCATCCGCACGCTGCCGACCGCAACCTTAAGGCCGCTCACCTCGCCGACGACGCCCTCGCCCGGATCGGCCCGGATCGATGTCGCGGCCGGGACCGCGAGCCCCTGCCCTTCAGCGGCCTCCACGATCGCGTGCGCCAGAGGATGCTCGGAGCCGCGTTCGACAGCCGCGGCGAGCGCCAGCAGCTTGGCGGCGTCGCCATCGACTGCCTCCGTCGCGACCAACGCGGGGCGGCCGGCGGTGAGCGTCCCGGTCTTGTCGAACACGACGGCGGTGACGCGGGCGGCGCGCTCCAGGGCGTCGATGTCCCGGACCAGGATGCCGGCCTTTGCTCCCGCCCCCGTGCCGGCGACCAGAGCCGCCGGCGTCGCGAGCCCAAGCGCGCACGGGCAGGCGATCACCAGGACCGCGATGGCGTGGCCGAGCGCGGCGCCGAAGCCGGCGCCGGCGATCAGCCAGCCCGCAAACGTCACGGCGGCGATCGCCACCACGGCAGGCACGAAGATCGCGGTGACGCGGTCGACCAGCCGCTGCACCGGCGCCTTGGCGAGTTGGGCACGCGCGACGAGCCGCCCGATCCGGGCGGGCGTCGCGTCCTCGCCGACGGCGGTCGCCGTGACCGCCAAAAATCCGGAGCCGTTGAGCGAGCCTGCGACGGCAGGGTCGCCTGCCGTCTTCGCCACCGGCTTGCTCTCACCGGTGACGAGGGACTCGTCGAGCGCGCTTTCGCCTTCAAGGACGGCCCCATCGACCGGCACGCGCTCCCCCGGCCGGACGAGCACGACATCGCCGAGCGCCAGGGTCTCGACCGGGACCTGCTCCTCGGCGCCGCCGCTCGTCCGCCGGCGGGCCGTCGACGGCGTCAATTCGCTGAGCGCCGTCAGCGCGGCGCTCGCTCCCGAGGTCGCGCGCGCCTGCAGCAGATTGCCGAGCAGCACGAAGCCCAGCACCGCGACCGAGGCTTCGAAGTAGAGCGGCCCGTGACCGCCCGCGAGGAGTTGGCCCGCGCTCCAGAAGAAGGCGGCGCTCGTGCCGAGCGCGACCAGCACGTCCATGTTGGCCGCCCCGCCCCGCAGCGACGCCCACGCGCCACGATAGAACCGCCAGCCGACTAGCGCCTGTACGGGCGCTGCGAGCGCGAACTGCAGCCAGCCTGGCAGAATCTCATGCGCCCCGGCGGCCATGCCGATCATCCCGACCAGGAACGGCGCGCCCAGGACCGCGGTCATGATCAGCAGCAGGACCGTTCGCCGCTCGTCGCTGCGCCGTTCGGCCGCCCGATCCGCTTCTGCCTGGCGCCGGGCCGCGGCGCTGGCGGGCCGCACATGCGCCTCGTAGCCCGCCCGCTCGACGGCAGCGACGGCGACGGCGGCGTCCGGCGGGCCGGAGAAACGCACGTCGGCGCGCTCGAGCGGCAGGTTGACGACCGCGGAGGCGATGCCGGGCGTCTGGCCCAGCACCTTCTCGATGCGCGCCGCGCAGGCCGCGCAATGCATGCCTTCGATGTCGAGGGTGAGCGAAGCCGGCTCGAAGGCGGCCGCGGGTTCATGTCGGGTCATGTCGAGGCTTAGATGCGCCCCGCAGGGCTCAAGGACAAGCGGGACGCCGGGCGGCCTTGTCGCGGAGCGACGTCTGCGGCATCGTCCGCCGTCTTCCGCCGCTGATGGCGGTTTCCGCCGCCGCGCGCCGCGCCTCGATGGAGGCTTGCCGCGCATCGCTGTTCGACGACCGCCCGAGCGAAGCTCGCGGCGCGGAGACCGCCATGACTTTCACCCGCCGTCTGCTCGCACGCGTCCTTCTGGGATTATCGCTCGCCGCGCCCCCGCTGGCCGCGCACGCGCAGGAGGCCGGCCCCAGAACGCCCGTGGTGGTCTTCGCGGCGGCCTCCCTCAAGAACGCGCTCGACGCCGTCGCCACAGACTGGACCGCGACGAGCGGCGTCCAGGTGCGGGTGAGCTACGCCGCCTCTTCCGCGCTCGCCAAGCAGATCGAGCAGGACGCGCCGGCCGACCTGTTCATCTCGGCCGACGCGGCGTGGATGGACTACGTCGCCGCCAAGAAGCTGATCGCTCCGGAAAGCCGTGTCGACCTGCTCGGAAACCGCCTGGCGCTGGTGGCGGGCCCGGACTGGAACAAGGGCGAGGTCGACCTCAAGCCTGGCGCAGACCTCGCCGGCCTGCTCGGGGACGGGCGGCTTGCGATGGGCGAGGTGAATTCGGTGCCGGCCGGCAAATACGGTAAGGCGGCGCTGACGAGCCTCGGCCTATGGGATTCGGTCTCCGCAAAGGTCGCCGGCGCGGAGAACGTGCGGGCGGCGCTGGCGCTGGTCTCACGCGGGGAGGCGCCGCTCGGGATCGTCTACAGGACCGATGCGGCGGCCGACTCAAGCGTCAGGATCGTCGGGACCTTCCCCGCCGACAGCCATCCGGCGATCGTCTATCCGGCGGCCATGCTCACAGCGTCGAAGAACCCGAATGCGGCGGCTTTCCTGAAGCATTTGGCCTCGTCACAGGCGCGCAAGACATTTGAAGCGGCGGGCTTCACGGTGCTCGCGCCGCTCTCGGGGAGCTGACCCTGGAGGCGCTCGGATCTGCGCTCGGGCTTGCGCCGGACGACCTCGTCGCCGTCCGGCTGAGCCTGCTCGTCGCAAGCGTCGCGACTGTCGCGAGCTTGCCGCTTGCGGTGTTGGTGGCGCTTGCGCTGGCGCGCGGACGCTTTCCGGGCAAGACGCTGCTCGACGGCGTCGTTCATCTGCCGCTCGTCCTGCCGCCGGTCGTCACGGGCTACTTGTTGCTGATCGGCTTCGGCCGTCGCGGCCCGATCGGCGAGGCGCTCGAGGCCTGCTGCGGCGTGGTGTTCTCGTTCCGATGGACCGGCGCGGCGCTCGCCGCGGCCATCATGGGATTCCCGCTGATGGTGCGCGCGATCCGGCTGTCGATCGAGGCTGTCGATCGCAGGCTCGAGGACGCCGCCGCGACCCTCGGGGCCAGCCGGACGGGGGTTCTGTTCGCCGTGACGCTGCCGCTTGCGCTTCCGGGCCTGCTGGCGGGCGCGGTGCTCGCCTTCGCCAAGGCGCTCGGCGAGTTCGGCGCCACCATCACCTTCGTCTCCAACATTCCCGGCGAGACCCGCACGCTGCCGGCGGCGATCTACACGCTGACCCAGACGCCCGGCGGAGACGCCGCCGCCGGCAAACTCGTTCTGATCGCGATCGTCCTGTCGCTCGCCGCGCTGATCGCCTCCGAGCTGCTGGCGCGACGTCTGGCTTCGCGGATCGCCGGATGAGCGAGAGACCACGCTCAAGCGAAGACGGCTGATGCTCGAGCTCGACATTCGCCGCCGTGTCGGGGACTTCTCGCTCGACGTCGCGTTCGCCGCGCCAGTCGGCGTCACCGCCGTGCTGGGCCGCTCCGGCTCCGGCAAGTCGACGCTGGTGGCGGCCGTCGCGGGTCTCGCCCGGCCGGACCACGGCCGCATCGCGCTGAACCAGACAGCCCTGTTCGACAGCACGGCAGGCGTGAACCTGCCGCCACGCAAGCGGCGTATCGCGGTCGTTTTCCAGGAGAGCCGGCTGTTCCCGCATCTTTCGGTGCGCTCCAACCTGCTGTTCGGCCGCCGGCGCCGGCGCGACGACGCGAGCCCCGCCCTCGAACAGGTGATAGAGACCCTCGGGATCGGACATCTGCTGCCCCGGCGGCCTCGCTCGCTCTCGGGCGGGGAAAAGCAGCGGGTCGCGATCGGCCGCGCTCTCTTGTCAGGCCCGCGGGCCCTGCTGTTCGACGAGCCGCTCGCGGCGCTCGACGCCGAGAGAAAGGCCGAGATCCTGCCCTTCCTGGAGGCCCTGATCCAGGAGGTCGGCCTGCCGGTCCTCTACGTCACGCACGCGCTCGAGGAAGCGCGTCGACTCGCCCGCGGGCTGATCGTGCTGGAGGGCGGGCGGATCGTCGCCGCAGGCGCGATCGAGGAGGCGGTCGCGGCGGCGGGGCTTGCGACCGCAGGCGACCGGCTGCTCGACGGCGTGACGGTCGATGCAGTCGTCGCGCAGCTCGACGAACGATATGGGCTGACAGGGCTTGCGCTCGGCGGCCACCGGGTCTGGGCCCCGGGCCTGATCGGCGCCCCGGGGGCCCCGGCGCGGCTGCGCTTCCTGGCGCGCGACGTCGCGGTCGCGCTCGATCCGCCGCAGCGCTCCTCGGTTCGCAATGTGCTGCCGGGGGTGGTTCGGGGCGTGAAGCGCGGCTATGGGCCCTACGCCTCAGTTTCGATCGACATCGGCGGCGCGGTGTTGCGCGCCGAGATCACCCGCCGCGCCGCCGCCGAGCTCGACCTTGCGCCGGGCCGCGTCGTCTATGCGCTGGTGAAGAGCGTCGCGGTCAGCCGCGCTTAAGGCGCGTTTTCGGGCGCATAGGGAAAGGTCCAGGTCTCGGTCAGCGCGCGGTCGCCGGCCTTCAGGAAAGCGCGCAGCTCCATCGTCTTGCCGGTGTCGGCCTGCACGTCGACTCCCACGCGGAACCCGCCGATCTTCGGGTTCGGCGTCACGAAGGTGCGCAGAATCGCGCCCGAGGATGTCGACGGCACGACGGAGACGCGCGTCGGATCGGCCAGGAAGTAGCCCAAATCCCCGCCGGCGAAGTCGATGATGAAGCGCTGCGTGCCGGGCGGCACCGGCTCGGCCGACCCGAGGGCGGCGGCGCGGGTCGGATAGGTGTTCATCGCGCGCCCGCCGGTGTGCAGCCTCGCGTCCGAGGTCATGGCGCGAATGCGGTAGCCGAAGCTGCGCTCCTTGCCCGCCTCGGCGGGCAAGGACGGGACCCAGAAGGCGACGATGTTGTCGTTGGTCTCGTCATCGGTCGGCAATTCGACGAGCTCGACACGGCCCTCCCCCCAGCCCTCGCGTGGCTCGATCCAGTAGCTCGGCCGCATCTGATAGTTCAGGTCGAGGTCCTGGTAGTGCTCGAACAGCCGATCTCGCTGCATCAGCCCGAAGCCCCTCGGGTCCGTGTCCCAGAAGGCGGAAATCTGCGTGATCTTCGGGTTGCGCAGCGGGCGCCAGACGAATTCGCCGCCGCGGGTCTGCAGCAGCAGCCCGTCGGAGTCGTGCAGCTCAGGCCGGAAATCGGAAAAATGCCGACGCTGGTTCTCAGCGTAGAAGAACATCGAGGTCAGCGGCGCGATCCCGAGCTTCGCGATCGTCCTGCGCGGGATCAGGGTGGCTGTGACGTCCACCACCGTCTCGACGTCGGGATAGACCGTGAAGCGATAGGCTCCGGTGAGCGAGGCCCCGTCGAGCAGCGCGTAGATGGTGGCGGCCTCGTCGTCGGCGCCCGGCATCTCCACCCAGAATTCCCGGAAATCCGGAAACTCCTCCGGCTCCTGGCCGCCGCAATTAACCGCGACGCCGCGCGCCGAAAGCCCGTAGACCTGGTTGCGGCCCAGCAGCCGAAAATAGCTCGCTCCGACGAACGAGATCAGTTCGTCGAACACACGCGGGTCGTTCAGCGGATAGTGCAGCCGGAAACCCGCGAAGCCGAGATCGACCGGCAGCGGCCGCTCGAACCGGTTGGCCCCGTAGTCGAACAGCGCGCCCGAATAGGGCACGGGCGTCGCGATGCCGTCGCGCACGATGTTGACCACCACCGGCCGGCGATACAGGAAACCCGGATGGAACATCTGCATGCGGAACTGGCCGCCGCCGCCGGCGAGCAGCGCGCGGTCGGGCCGAAAGCGGATGTCCCGGTACTGGTCGAAGGTCAGGTTGCGGAGCTCCTGCGGAAGCTCGCTGACGCCGGGATCGTAAGGCTGACCGGCGAGCTCGCGCGCTCGCCTCAGGACGTCGTCATAGCCGAAGGCGGACGCCGCGGGTTGCTGGGCGAAGCCAGGAGCGCCGCTCGCGAGGTAGGCGGCGACGGCGCCGCCAAGCGCCAGCGCGCCGCGGCGGGTGAAGGCAGGACGATCGGTCATCTGGGACGCTTGGACAGGGCGGGCACCTGAAATTCCGTAGGCACATCGCCCCGTTCCCGCAAGGCGGCGCGGCGCCACGACGCGCCCTTCAGCGGGCGGTCTTCCGCGCCTCGAACGCCCGTCGCGCCTTCTCCACGTCGGGATAGTAGGTCTCCGCCCAGATCCAGACGCCGCAGAAGGCCGCGCTCAGGCTGCGGCCAAGCTCCGTCAGGCTGTACTCGACGTGGGGCGGCACCACCGGCAGCACCTTGCGGTCGACAAGGCCGTCGCGCTCCATCTGGCGGACCGTCTTGGTCAACATCTTCTGGCTGATGCCGCCGACCTCCCGGGCGATTTCGGTGAAGCGCAGCGTGCCGCGCTCCTCGAGCGCTTCGAGCACGAGCATGGTCCACTTGTCCGCGACCTGGCCGATCACGTCCTGGACGAGCGCCTCGATCGCGGGGTCGATCTGCGCCGGCGCCGGATGCGTGCGCCGCGCCTCGATGACGGGGTCGCGTCTCGCCGGCTTCACGGCCATGCTCTCCTTCGGGTTACTACCGAACTTTCGGGTGCGTACTTTCTGATGGAGAGCACGAGATCTATCCTGTGTCCAGCCACAGGAAAGGGTTCGATCATGGACATCTCCGGCAGCACGATTCTCATCACGGGCGGCGGCTCGGGCATCGGCCGGGCGCTCGCCGAGGCGCTGCACGCGCAAGGCGCCCAGGTCATCGTCTCGGGGCGGCGTCAGGCCGCGCTCGACGAGGTCACGCAAGCCAATCCCGGCATGAAGGCGATGACGCTCGACATCGCGGACGCCGCGGAGGTCGCGAGCTTCGCCGAACGCGCCGTGCGGGAGCATCCCGGCCTCAACGTCGTGATCAACAACGCCGGCATCATGCAGCCGGAGGACGTCAAGGCGGCGCCGGACTATCTCGCGACGGCGGAGGCGACGGTCGCGACCAATCTGCTCGGCCCGATCCGGCTGACGGCGGCGCTGCTGCCGCATCTCCTGAAGCAGCCGAAAGCCTCGGTGGTCACCGTCTCCTCCGGGCTGGCCTTCGTGCCGATGGCGCTGACGCCGACTTATTCCGCCACAAAGGCCGCGATCCACTCCTACTCGATGGCGCTGCGCCGTCAGCTCGAGGGTACGCCGGTCGAGGTGATCGAGATCATCCCGCCTTACGTCCAGACTGAGCTGATGAGCGAGCGGCAGGCGAGCGATCCCCGCGCGATGCCGCTCACGGACTTCATCAGCGAGACCATGCGTCTGCTCGCGGAGCCAGGCGCCACGGAGATCGTCGTCGAGCGCTGCAAGCCGCTGCGCTACGCCGCCGAAAATGGCGCGATGAGCCAGATGTTCGATGCGATCAACGCGATGCAGCACTGACCCTCGCAGCCCGCGGAGCTCGTTAAGAAAAAACCCTGTCACAATCCGAAGGTTTTTCTTGCGCGGGGGCGCGAACGCTCCTATTTCCGCGCTGCCCAATTTCGCGCGTGCCTGTGTCGTGTGTCGGGTTGGCGGGAACTCCCCGCCGGGCAACCCGATGGCCGGAAATCCCAACCGGCTCTAAGTCGCCTCTCCGGCGGCGGACGCGACGTGAAGCAACGACGTAGAGGGCTTTTTTGGTCTCTCCCGGCTCTCCAACGGCCGGGGTCACTGAAGAGGCGACTACATCCTTGCCGGGCGCGCGGGTCGCGGGTTCTCCCCCTCCCAAGCGTGGCGCCGATCTGAAGCGCAGGACGGTCCGTCGTCTCGCGTGACAATCGTCGCGACTACGGCGTGATCGACGGCCGCATTCCGCACGGGGCGCGGCCACGGAACGACGCATCCTGACCGACGGCGCGCGTCCACATCGCGCCGAACGGAGGGCGTCAATCCATCGGGCCACTTTCGCTGCCGGGTTGAACGCCATGACCTCCCATCTCGACCGCCTCGACAATGACCGCATCCGAGGCTTTCTCGCCTCCCAGAACGCCGACGGGCCCGTGCTGGTCGTCGACAGCGAGGTCGTGCGCGCGAACTACATGAAGTTCGCCCGCGCCCTGCCGGACACGCGCGTGTTCTACGCCGTCAAGGCGAACCCGGCCCCCGAGATCCTGAAGCTGCTCGCGGAGCTCGGCTCGTGCTTCGACTGCGCGTCAGTCGTCGAGATCGACATGGCGCTCGCCACCGGCGTCGCGCCCGACCGGATCTCGTTCGGCAACACGATCAAGAAGGAGCGCGACGTGGCGGCGGCCTTCGCCCGCGGCGTCCGCCTGTTCGCGGTCGACTGCCGCGAGGAGGTCGAGAAGATCGAGCGCGCGGCGCCCGGCAGCAAGGTGTTCTGCCGCATCCTGGCCGACGGGGCGGGCGCCGAATGGCCGCTGTCGCGCAAGTTCGGCTGCGCGCCCGAGATGGCCGCGGACGTGCTTGAGCACGCGCAGCGGCGCGGCCTGGCGGCCTATGGCGTGTCGTTCCATGTCGGCTCGCAGCAGAACAACGTCGGCGCTTGGGACCTGGCGCTCGCCTCGGCGGCGCAGATCTTCCGCGATTGCGCGGAGCGCGGCATCGCGCTCTCGATGGTCAATCTCGGCGGCGGCTTCCCGACCCGCTACCTCAAGGACATCCCTGCGGTCGACGCCTATGGGGCGGCGATCTTCGAGGCGCTGCGCACGCATTTCGGCAACCGCATCCCGGAGACCATCATCGAGCCGGGCCGCGGCATGGTCGGCGACGCCGGCGTGATCGAGGCCGAGGTGGTGCTGGTGTCGAGGAAGTCGGACGCCGAGGACGAGATCCGCTGGGTCTATCTCGACATCGGCAAGTTCGGCGGCCTCGCCGAGACCATGGACGAGGCAATCCGCTACCCGATCCGCACTGCGCGCGACGGCGACGCGATGGCTCCGTGCGTTCTCGCAGGCCCGACCTGCGACTCCGCGGACGTCATGTACGAGAAGACGCCTTATCCGCTGCCCGTCAGCCTCTCGATCGGCGACAAGGTGCTGATCGAAGCCTGCGGCGCCTACACCACGACCTATGCGGCGGTGGCCTTCAACGGCTTCGCGCCGCTCGCGTCCCACGTCATCTGACGAGGCTGCGATGATCCTGATCGGAGACGAGGCCCCGGCCGACCCCGGGGCCCGCGAGGCGCTGCTCGACCGCGCGTTCGGTCCGGCGCGTTTCGCCAAGACCTGCGAGCGGCTTCGCGAAGGCCGTCTTCCGGCGCGGGGCCTGTCCTTCGCCGCCAAACAGGCGGACGGCCGGCTCGTCGGCACGCTGCGCTTCTGGCATGTCGCGCTCGGCGATCGAGCCGGGCTGATGCTCGGCCCGCTGGCCGTGGCGGAAGAGGCGCGCGGTCTCGGGGTCGGCTCCGCCCTCATGAAGGCGGGGCTGGAGCGGGCGCGCGATCTCGACCATCAGGCGGTGATGCTGGTGGGCGACGCGCCCTATTACGAGCGCTTCGGCTTCTCGGCCGTTCACACCGAAGGGCTCACGATGCCGGGTTGGGTGGACCGGGCGCGGTTCCTCGGCCTCGAACTCGCGG
This sequence comes from Hansschlegelia sp., assembly GCF_035538955.1. Classification (NCBI taxonomy): domain Bacteria; kingdom Pseudomonadati; phylum Pseudomonadota; class Alphaproteobacteria; order Hyphomicrobiales; family Methylopilaceae; genus Hansschlegelia; species Hansschlegelia sp. The sequence continues at coordinate 29,988 of NZ_DATLJK010000016.1, read as the reverse complement.
CGGACGCGCTCGACGGCGCGCGAGGCCTTGTCCGCGCGACCGGCGCCATTGCGCTGACGTTCGGCGAGGCCCCGCGGCTTCAGCCGCGCCGCGCCGCCTGAGGGCCTGGCGGCTTCACCACCGCAGCAGGCGGGCGCCGAGCGCGGCGCCCGCGGCGGTCACGACAGCGATCCCGACCGGATACCAGGCAGCGACGAACAGCGGCGAGTCGTCCTGGCAATGCGCGGCGTAGAACGTCGCGGCGATCGCCCCCGCGAGCACGCCCGCCGCGGCCCCCATCCCGGCCGGCGAGCCCGGCGCGGCGCGGCGCAGCGCCCACAGCAGCGCCGCGAGCGGAAGCGCGCCGAGCAGCGGGATCATCGTCATGCAGAACAACGCGTTGTGACCGACGAGGCGCGGCGCCCACTCCGCACGCGGCATCACGATCAGCTCGACGGCGACTCCGGCGGCGAGCAGGAGCGGCGCGACCCACATGGCGGCGCCGATCCGGCCCGAGGCCGCCGCAGGGCGAGTGAGCCGGCGAAGAAACGCCGCCGCGCCGAGCGCGAGCGCGATCGTCACCACGAACTTGAACACGTAGCGGACTGAGCCCAGCGCGCTCATCGCGTCTGGCCGCGGGCCGATCGTCAGGGCGAAAGCGACCGCCGCGCAGAGCGTGGCGATCGCCACCGCCGTCCAGAACAGGTTGCTCAACCGCGCCGGCCGGGGGACGGCGGCGTCTGCAGTCAGCGCGCCGATCAGCGCATCCGTCCTCATTCCCGAAAGCTCCGATAGGCCGCCGACAGGGCGGCCAGTCCACGATGCAGCGCCACACGCACTGCCCCTTCGCTCATATGGAGACGCTCCGCCGCGCTCCGAATGTCTTCGCCGTCGACGGTGATGGCCTTCACCACCTGGTGCTGCCGACCCTTGAGCACCTCGAGCAGCCGCTCGGCCTCGCGGGACGACAGCTCTCCGTCCGGTTCCGGCGCCGGCAGCGTCTCCAGAAAGTCGTCGATCGGCACGTCGATCCTGCGGCCGCGGCGGCGCATCGCGTCGATCAGCTTGTTGCGCGCGATCGCCGCGACCCAGGGACCGACCGGCTGCCGCGGGTCCCACGTGCCGCGCTTGAGGTGGATCGCCAGCAGCGTCTCCTGAACCACGTCTTCGACATCCGCCGCATCGAGTCCCGGTCCCGCCCCGCGTCTGCGGACGACAGCCCGCAGAAAGGGAGTCAGGGTCTCCAAAAGCCGCCTGTAGGCCGCTGCGTCGCCTGCCTGCGCGGCCTTCATCCAGGAAGCCCAGTCCCGTTCTTGGTGGCGCACCGGGGATCCTTGATGAGCGATACGCGGAGAAAGGCGGGAGCGTTACGCAGTAGACGTCACGGCCGCGTCACGCCGCGCGGTTGATTGTCGTGCCCCGTTCGGCCTTTATCGCCGGCGGCCCGGCTGGAGAGCGAAGGAGTTTCGAGGAATGACCGATTATCCGGTGTACGCCAAGATCGACGGACCCATCGTGATGATCGGCTTCGGCTCCATTGGGCGCGGCGTGCTGCCGCTGATCGAGCGGCACTTCGACTATGACAAGAGCCGCATCGTCGCGATCGACCCGAGCGACCTCAACAAGCACGTGCTGGACGAATACGGCGTGCCCTTCATCCAGAAGGCCGTCACCCGCGAGAACTACCGCGAGCTGCTCACCCCTCTTCTGACCAATGGCGGCGGCCAGGGCTTCTGCGTGAACCTCTCGGTCGACACCTCGTCGGTCGACATCATGGAGCTCTGCCGCGAGGTCGGCTGCCTCTACATCGACACCGTCAACGAGCCCTGGCTCGGCTTCTACTTCGACAAGAGCAAGGGCCCGAGCGAGCGCTCCAACTACGCGCTGCGCCAGATGACCCTCGAGGCGCGCCGCCGCAACCCCGGCGGGACCACCGCGGTCTCGACCTGCGGCGCGAACCCCGGAATGGTGTCGTTCTTCGTCAAGCAGGCGGCGCTCAACATCGCCTCGGACATGAAGCTCAACGTGCCGGAGCCGACCTCGCGCGAGGAATGGGCGGCGCTGCTGCGGCACATCGGCGTCAAGGGCGTCCACATCGCCGAGCGCGACACGCAGCGCGGCAAGAAGGCCAAGGAGCGCAACGTCTTCCTCAACACCTGGTCGGTCGAAGGCTTCATCTCGGAAGGCCTGCAGCCGGCCGAGCTCGGCTGGGGCACCCACGAGAAATGGGCCCCGGCGAACGCCGAGAGGCATACCGATCCGAAGGCGCCGGCGATCTATCTGATGCAGCCCGGCGCCGCCACCAAGGTGCGCACCTGGTGCCCGACGCCAGGCCCGCAATACGGCTTCCTGGTCACCCACAACGAGTCGATCTCGATCGCCGACTACTTCACGGTCTGGGAGGACGGCAAGCCGGTCTACCGGCCGACCTGCCACTACGCCTATCACCCCGCCGACGACGCGGTGCTGTCATGGCACGAGCTGTTCGGCGCGGAAGGCAAGGTTCAGGACAGGCTGCACGTGCTCGACGAGGACGAACTGGTCGACGGCGTCGACGAGCTCGGCGTGCTGCTCTACGGCCACGGCAAGGGGGCCTATTGGTACGGCTCGCAGCTGTCGCTCGAGGAGACGCGCAAACTGGCTCCGTACCAGAACGCCACGGGTCTGCAGGTCACTTCGGCGGTTCTCGCCGGCATGGTCTGGGCGCTTGAGAACCCGAACGAGGGCATCGTCGAGACCGACGAGATGGACTTCAAGCGCTGCCTTGAAATCCAGCTGCCCTATCTGGGTCCGGTGAACGGCTACTACACGGACTGGACGCCGCTGGAGAACCGCCCGGGCCTCTTTCCGGAAGACATCGACGAGAGCGATCCCTGGCAGTTCCGGAATTTCTTCGTGGGGTGACTGAGGCCGATCCGCGGGGTTCGGCCGGACCCCGGGCCGGACAAAGGGCGGATGCGGGCGTTCAGCCGCCCGCGAGTTTCGGATCGCGCAGATGACGATCATCGATCTGATCAGGGCTTTGGCCGAGGACAGCCCGGTCGCGATCTGCCTGACAGACGCCCAGCCTGCGGCGCCCGGGCCGCTGATCCTTTACGCAAACCCCGCTTTTGCGCTGCTGACAGGGCGGCCGCTTGCGGAGGTGATCGGCGTCAGCCCGCGCTTCATGCAGGGGCGTGAGACCCGCCGCCCCACCCTCGACGTTTTCGCGAAGGCGCTCGCCGAGAGGCAGCGCTTCCACGGCCAGATCACCAACTATCGGGGAGATGGCGCCAAGTATCTCGTCGAAATCGATTGCCGTCCAATCTTCGGGCCGGACGGCCAGCTCACCCACTTTCTGGCCTTCGAGCGGGAGGTTGCGCGCCGTCGCGGCAGACCGGGGAGCGGAGTCGCCGGGCGCTTCGAGCCGGTGTCGGTGCCCGATTCAGAGCTGCCTCTCGGCCTGAAGAGCATGGCGGTCTTCGCCAGCCTGCCTTCTGCGGCCGAATAGACGGCGGCTCATCGCGAGCGCTGCGTGGCGGCTCAAATTAACGCCCTTTTAACGCCGTTCTTTGGCGTTCCGGCCTTGCTTGCCCTCGATCTCGGCGGCAATTCCGCGGATTTAACGAACAATCAACGTACGTTCTGCAGTCTGACACGGTCCCATCGACCGAGGCCGCAATGAAGCAGCTCTTCCACAACGACCTGCAGGCAAAATTCGCGGCCATCGAGAAATCGCAGGCGATCATCGAGTTCACGCCTCTCGGCGAGATCGTGACCGCCAACCGGAACTTCCTCGACGTCGTCGGCTACGAGCTGGAAGAGATCCGGGGCAGGCACCACAGGATCTTTGTTCCGGACGAAGAAGCGCGCGGCGCCGGCTACGCGGATTTCTGGAACGCGCTGAAGAGCGGCGAGCACCGCTCGGCGGAATACCGTCGCATCGCGAAGGGCGGTCGCTCCGTCTGGCTTCAGGGCTCCTACAACCCGGTGCTTCGGCACGGCAGACCGTTCAGGATCATGAAGCTTGCGGCCGACGTCACGGCGCAGAAGCTGAAGGCGGCCGATGACGAGGCGCAGATCAAGGCGATCCATCGCTCCCAAGGCGTCATCGAGTTCAACCTGGACGGGGTCGTGCTCGACGCCAACGCCAATTTCCTCGCGGTTCTCGGCTACTCAATCGACGAGATCCGCGGACGACATCACAGCATGTTCGTCGAGCCGGCTCATGCGCAAAGTCCCGACTACCGGGCGTTCTGGGACGCGCTTCGCCGCGGAGAGCACAAATCCGCCGAGTTCCGGCGGATTGGCGCCGGCGGCAGGGAGATCTGGATCCGGGCTTCCTATAACCCGGTGCTCTCTCCGGACGGCGTTCCGTTCAAGGTGGTCAAGTTCGCGACCGACGTCACTGCCGAGGTGCAGGATCGCACCCGCAGGGTCGGCCTTCAGGCGATGATCAACCGGGACGTCAGCGAGATCAGCGAGGCGATTTCGGACGCCGCCGCGCAGACGGACGGGGCCGCCGCCGCCTCCAAGGAAGTCTCGGCCAACGTGACCGCTGTGTCGCACGGCGTCGGCGAACTCGGCGCCTCGATCGGCGAGATCAGCCAGCAGCTCGGCCGGGCTCTTGATATCTCAGATCACGCGGTCCGGCAGGCGAAGGAGACCAATGAGGTGGTGTCCGGCCTCGCCGCCTCGGCCGACAGGATCGGGCAGATCGTGGACCTGATCGGGAACATCGCAGGCCAGACCAACCTGCTTGCGCTGAACGCCACCATTGAGGCAGCGCGCGCCGGAGAAGCCGGGCGGGGCTTCGCGGTCGTCGCTTCCGAGGTCAAGAACCTGGCGAGCCAGACCCGCAAGGCGACCGAGGAGATCGAGAGCCAGATCGCGCGCAGCCAGGCCGCGACCGTGAACGCCGTCGAGGCGATCGAAGCGATTGCGGCGACCATCACCTCCATCAACGAGATCTCCGGCGCCATAGCCGCCGCAGTCGAAGAGCAGAACGCGGTCGCCGCCACCATGTCGACCAACATGCAGACCGCGGCCGCGGGCGTTGCCGCCATATCGGCCAGCATGGAAGGCATCGCGAAATCGACCGGATCGATCAGGGCCTCGGCCCAGAAGGTTCGCCAATCATCGCTCGCAATCGCGAGCTGAGCCTTCCCGGACCGCGCCGCAGCCCCTCAAGAGCGTGATCCGAAGGCGAACTGCCCTCGCATCGGACTGTCACGCCTCTCCCGCGGCGGCTGAAGGAGCCACGCGTCGCGCGGAGCGGCTGGCCGGCTCCCGCCTGGCCGGCCGCCTCTCGGTCGCGCCGGCGAGCTGACGGCCGAGATCGTTGCGGTGGCGGGGCAACGCCTCCGGATGTTCCGCGTTGAGCCAGGCGATCATCTTCTCGCGCACCTCGCAGCGCAGGTCCCACGCCTTGGGCGAGGTGCCGGCGCTGACCAGCAGGCGCACCTCGATCGTGAACTCCCTGGCGTCCGAGACCTGCAGGTTCACCACCTGGCCGTCCCAGAGCGGCGATTCCTTCACGAACTCCTCGAGCTTGGCGCGCATCTCGGCGACTGGCGCGGAGTGGTCGCAATAGATCATCACCGTGCCGATGATCGAGGCTCCGTCCCGCGTCCAGTTCTGGAACGGGTGCTCGATGAAATATTTCAGCGGCAGCACCAGCCGCCGCCAGTCCCACAGCCGGACCACCACGTAGGTCGAGGTTATCTCCTCGACCCAGCCCCACTCTCCTTCGACCACGATCGCGTCCTCCAGCCGGATCGGCTGGGTGATCGCGAGCTGAATGCCAGCAGCGAGGTTGGCGAGCACCGGCTGCATGGCGAGACCAAGGATAAGACCGGCGGCTCCCGCGGAGGCGAGCAGGCTGACGCCGTACTGGCGAACGCCGTCGAAGGTCATCAGCGCAGCCGCCAGGGTGATCGTGACCGCCAGGGTCACGCCGGCGCGGCGGAGGATCGAGATCTGCGTCGCGTGCTTGCGCGCCAGCAGATTGTCCTCCGCATCGAGCTTGAACCGCCGCATATAGATGACCGTCCAGATGTGCAGAGCGGTCGTGGCGGTCCAGCCGACGAGGACCATGAAGGCGATCAGCAGGCCGTGACGGATCGCGTCGACGGAGTTCGGAGGCAGCGGAGCGGCGGTGGTGGCGATGCTGAGCGCGAGGATCAGCAGCGCGAGCCGCGAGGGTCCGCGGGTGCGGGCGACCAACGACCGCCAGAACAGCGATTTTTCGGCGACGGCGCGTTGAAGCGCCCTGAACGCCGCGCCATGGATCAGCAGGACGAAACCCGTCGCGGCCGCGAGCAGCAGCAGCGAAACCATCCAGTCCGGCAGCCAATCCAGCCGCGCCGCGCCCTGCTCGACGATAGATGCCACCTCGTCCATGAGCGCCCCTCTTCATTTGGTTGGCGTCAACGGACGGAACGTAAGGCAGCGCAGAGAGTTCCCGCAGATGCGAAAGCGACGCGTGCGATGCAGCGCGGCCGTCTCCAAGCTAGTCGGCCGGCAGCGCCACGACTCCGGCGGCGCCCTCTTCGGTGCCGAACGCCAGCCGCGCGCCCACGCGGTCCCAGGCTAGCGCCGTCACCGGTCCGCCCTCACCCGGATTGCGCCCGAGAATCTCCGCCCCGTCGGAGATCCGCACCATCAGCACGCAACCGTCTTCATAGCCCAGCGCCACCACGGCTGCGCGCGGGTGACAGGCGACGCGGGACACCCGCGCCGGCCGCACGCCGAGTTCCTTGGGGGATTTGCCCATCGGGCCGTCCTTGGCCTGGAACGGCCACAAGATCGCGGCGTCGGCGCCCGCGGTGGCGAGCGATTTTCCGTCATTCGTCCAGTCGACGGAGCGGACCTTCCCCGGATAGCCGGACATCCGCATATGGGCGCCGTCGGCGAGCCGCCAGCCGTGCAGCGCGTTTTCCTGCATGGTGGTGACGACGAAACGGCCGTCCGGCGCGAACGTCACGTCGATATGCGAGCCCTTCCAGGCAAGTTCCTTCGGCGCCGCGTCGAGACGCGGAAACCAGAGCGAGACGCCGCCATAGCGCGCAGCGGCCACCTGGTAGCCCTTAGGCGCAAAAGCGAGGCCTCGGACCGCAGAGGGCGCCTCGATCGTCCTGAGCTCACCCTTGCCGTCGCGGGCGAAGACCCGTTTGCCGGACGACCAAGCGACCGCGCCGTCCGGGCCGATTGCGACCGCGTCGATCCAGCCGCCCTTGACCTCGCCAAGCGGTTCGGTCGCGCCGTCCGCCGTGAACCGCAGCACCTTGCCGTCGTCGCCGCCCGTGACAAGCACATTCCCGGCCGCGGCGGCCACGAGCACGCCGCCGTCATGCGCCGGAACCCGCCGTTCCTGGCCTTCATCCACGAACAGCACCATGCCGTCGCCGAGCGCGAACACCGCCGCCTCGCCGAGGAAGGCGGCCGCGATCACATAGGCGCCGGCGTCGACCGGCGTGGTGCGGTCGACCAGCGACGGATAGCCGGCGTCAGAAGGCATGGACATGGAGAGTCAGTTCCGGGGGTGTCGTTCCAGGCGTATCGAAGACTTTGCGCGGCCTCAGGCGGCGCAGGCTTCAAACCCCTGCCTGAGCTTGGCCTCGTCGAGCTCCTTGCCGATGAACACGATCTTGGAGCGGCGCTTCTCGTCCGGCTTCCATTCGCGCTGCAGGTCGCCGTCGAGAATCATGTGAACGCCCTGGAAGACGAACCGCCGCGGCTCGCCCGCGAAGGCCAGGATGCCTTTCCAGCGCAGGAAGTTCTGGCCCTCGGTCTGGGCGAGATTGTTCACCCAGGGCATGAACTTGTTGGCGTCGACGTCGCCCGGGATCTCGAACGCGACCGACTGCATGGTCTCGTCGTGATAGTGCTTGAGGCCGCCATGGCTGTGCTCGCCATGGCCGTGGTCGTGATGCTCGTGGCCATGATCCTCGCCCGCGGCGTGGTCATGCCCGCAGCCGCAGTCCGGCCCATGCTTATGGTGGTGATGATGGTCGTGGCCATGACCGTGGTGGTGGTCATGGTCGTGGTCGTCGGCTTCCAGGAAGGCCGGCTCGATGCTGAGGATGCGGTCGAGGTCGAAGGCGCCCTTGTCGAGCACCGCGTCGAGCGGCACGTCGCATTTCGTGGTGCGGATCACCCGCGCGTAGGGGTTGATGCCGCGGATCCGGCCGTCGACCTCGTCGAGTTCGTCCTTCGAGACGAGGTCGGTCTTGTTGAGCAGGATCACGTCCGCGAACGCGATCTGGTTCTTGGCCTCGGGCGCGTCCTTGAGGCGCTCGGTCAGCCACTTCGCGTCCGCGACGGTGACGACCGCGTCGAGCCGGGCCTTGCGGCCGACCTCCTCGTCGATGAAGAAGGTTTGCGCCACCGGCGCGGGATCTGCGAGGCCGGTGGTCTCGACGATGATCGCGTCGAACTTGCCCTTGCGCTTCATCAGGCCTTCGAGGATGCGGATCAGGTCGCCGCGCACGGTGCAGCAGACGCAGCCATTGTTCATCTCGAAGACTTCCTCATCGGCTCCGACGACGAGGTCGTTGTCGATGCCGATCTCGCCGAACTCGTTGACGATGACGGCGTATTTCTTCCCGTGAGGTTCGGAGAGGATGCGGTTGAGCAGCGTGGTCTTGCCGGCGCCGAGATAGCCGGTGAGCACGGTGACGGGCGTCTTGTCGGACGAGGCGTCGGCAGCCATGGGGCCTCCAGCGGAAAGGGCCGCCACGCCGGGCGGCCGCGGAACAGCGGCGCCTGATATAGCGACGGGGGGACGGGACGTCATCCCGCGCGGGCGCAGCAATGACGTCGGTCGAATGACGCGTCGGCGCAGTGGGCGATGAAGAAGGGCCGCTTGGGCCAAGGGCCCGTGGTACCGCCACCCCGGCTTGAACGGGGGACCTCCAGATCCACAATCTGGCGCTCTAACCAACTGAGCTATGGCGGCCTGACGGGGGCCGGTCAGGGCGCGCGGAACCTAGGTGAAAGCTCCGCGCCGGGCAAGCGCGTTCGGCTCGCCCAAGACGCAAAAACGCCCGGACGACAGACTCGCCCGGGCGTTTGCGCGGCGGCGGCCGGCAGAGCCGGCCGCGCCCGAAGCGTCAGACCTGCGTCTGCCGCAGGCTGCGGGAGGCGAGATCCTGGAAGGGCTTCGCGCCCTCGGTCGCCGCCTTCTGCGCAAGCGCCGAAAGCTCCTTGAGCTGTCCCGTCACCACGTCGAACTGCTGACGGGCGTAGGAGGTCTGAAGCTCGACCGCCTGGCTGACGGACTTGGCGCCGAGCAGCGCCTGCAGGAAGTCGAAATGCGCGTTCACATTGGAGCGCGTCGCCTCGACCGACTTGCGGCTGAGGTCCTTGTAGCCCTTCGACGCGGTCGCATAGGCGTCCTCGAAGGCGTCGGAAGCCTCCTCGGTCGCGGACTTCAGGCGGGCATAGCCCTCTTTCGCCTGCTGGACGGTCTTGTCGGCGAGCTCGCGGACGGCGGCCGGAGCGGCGTCGCTCGCCTGGCGGGCGGCTGCGCCGGCCTCGTTCATGATCTCTTCGGCTTTAGAAGCGGTCTTCTGGGTCGTAGCCATTCGTCTTCCTCACTTGGTGTGGCGGACAGGCTAAGGATCAGAAGGCCAGCCGCGCTCCGCCGGGCTGCGATCGGGCCTCCACGAGCCGCGACCCGGAGGCTTACGCCCTTTCTGATCGCAACAGCTCTCGTGTGCACCGCACACATAATGCTGCAGTGCGATACGATCAAGCGTTGCGACGATCTATCTCAGCTTTTCGTGTCGGTGCGACGACCAGCAGCCCCGCTGAGCTGCTGAACCTGCTTGGTGAGAGCCTCCAGCTGACTTTTCGCGAATCCCATCTGTATCCGCAGCAGTTCCTCGACGGAGGCGGCGCGCAGCAGCTTTTGGGCGTAGTCGAAACTCGCCGCCATGTTCTGCTCCGCAAACGAGACGGCGTCTCCGGCCGTGTCGCGAAACCGCTCATGCGCGCTCTCCGCTTGCGTCTCGATCGCCGTCGACGCCTTGTGGGCGGCGTCGAGGAAGCCCGCGAAGGCCTTGCGCGCCTGGTCGACGCTCTGCTCAGCGAAATCCCGCATCTCGTTCGGAATCTCGTACGTTCCCGACGTCCTCTTCGTGTCCGTCATAGTGAGGAAGCTCCTCCCGACCGGGTTAACCCTGCCGGTCGATCATGGCGGAACAGGCGGGGCGCCGCCATAGACTGCCTTCGCCTCGGCCGGTATTTAACGGTTCATTAACGCAGCGCCGCTGCAGACCGCTCAGCCTGAGGACGATATGGGCCTGGACGAGCCGCTCGAGGCTGTGGAGGCGAACCAAACGCTCGCCGACAAGCGCGCGTCCGCCGCTTTCGTGGTCGACGCCGACGGCGAGGTCGTCTGGCTCAATCCGGCGGCGGAGACCCTGAGGGCGCAAGGCGCGTTCGGCGGATCGGCGGAGGCCGTGCTGGCGCGCGTCGGCGCCTCCGGTGCGGCCGGTCTGGTGCGGATTCGCCCCGATGGCGGCGCCCCGGCGATGACGTTCAGAGCCTCCCGCATCGTCCTGGGGGATGGCTTCGGCGTGCTGCTCGAGCGGGTCGATCAGGAGCGCGACGCGGGCGCCCCGGCGCCTCTGGCCGAGCCGGACGAGCTCGCCGGCGGCCCGAGCGCCAGCGCGGCGGCCGAGCCCGCCGAGAAGACCGCGGAGCCGGCCGACGCCGCGCCGGTCGCAGAGCCTGCCGCCGAAGATTCCGTTGACCGCGAGTCCGGAGCGCCGGCGGCCGCGCCGAGCGTCGACGCACGGGATTGGTCGGAACTCCGCTTCGTGTTCGAGATCGACGCGGACGGCAAGATCGCGTTCCTCTCGCCGGATCTCAGCGAGGCTGTGGGGGCGAGCGCCGCCGCTTCCGTCGGCCGCCCATGGGCGGAGGTGTGCGCCGAACTCGATCTCGATCCGGCGAATGCAGTCGCGGAGCGGCTGCAAGGCCGAGCGCCGTGGAGCGACGTCGAGATCGCCTGGCCGATGGAAGGCCAGGGACGTCTTCCGCTCGCCTTGTCGGCGCTTCCGATCTTCGACCGCGGCCGCACCTTCATCGGCTTCCGCGGCCTTGGACGCGCCAAGCCGGCGGCCCAGGCGGAGAGCGACGGAACGGTCGAGCCGCTCGCCGACGCGCCGGCCGATGAGCCGGAGCTCTCGCCGGCCGAACCGGCGCAGGAGCCGCTCGCCCAGTCGATCAACGCTGCTGCAGAGGCGGAAGAGACGCCTGCGGAACATGTCGCCTCACAGGTCGAGCCAGATTCCGAGGATTCCGCCCCAGGCGCCGATGACGCCGCGGCCGTAGAGCCGCTCGCCGGGGAGTCGATGGGCGAGCCGGCGCCGATCGTTTCGCTGCCGCCTTCGACGGAGAGCTTTGAAGGCAACGTGATCAAGTTGCGGGAGCCCGCTATCGCGCCAAGGCCGGCGTCGCTGCACGGGCTTTCGGTCGTCGAGGAGACCGCGTTCGACGAGATCGCGCGCCGGCTGCGCGGATTCAGTGGGCGGCTTTCGCAGGAAGCGCATGAGCGGCCGGTGGCCTCGCTTCCCGAGACCGCAGAAGTGCTGGCGCCGTCTGCGCCCACGAGCGACTGGACGCTCGACGACATCGAGGGCCGGGCGCCGGACGCGTCATACGCCGACGACCTGCTGCGGGTGCTGGACAAGCTTCCGATCGGCGCCCTGGTCCTCCGGGCGGGAGAGGTCGCGCACGCCAATCGCCCCGCGCTCGACATGCTCGGCCACAACGATCTCGGCAGTCTGGTGTCGCGCGGCGCCGGCGACCTGTTCGCCGAGCCGCTGCCCCGGGATGACGCCGCCCCATCGAGCCTGCGGGTGCTGGCCCAGGATGGGCTGGAGATCGACGTCGAGGCGCGGCTGAGCGCGATCAGCTGGCGCGGCGCTCCGGCCACGCTGGTGACGCTGAAGCGGGCGGAAGGCTATTCGGCCGAGGTTCACTCCGCGATCCAGCGCGAGAAGGAGATGGCGGAGATCCTCGACACCGCGACGGACGGCGTGATGACGCTCGATCCCGCGGGGCGGATCCTCTCGGTCAACCGCAGCGCCGAGGCGCTGTTCGGGATCGACGCCCGCAAGGTGGTCGGCAGCCTGTTCACGCTGTCGCTCGCCCCCGAGAGCCGGCGGGTCGCGTTCGACTATCTCGACAGCCTGAAGGGCAGCGGCGTGGCCGCCATGCTGAACGACGGGCGGGAGGTGCTGGGCCTCGCAAGCCAGGGCGGCGCGATCCCGCTTTATCTGACGATCGGGCGGATCGGTCCGGCGCATGAGGGCCGCTATTGCGCCGTTCTGCGCGACATCACGCACTGGAAGAAGGCGGAGGAGGAACTGCTCGCCGCCAAGCGCCAGGCGGAGCGTGCCAACGCGCAGAAATCAGAATTCCTCACGCGGGTCGCGCACGAGATCCGCACCCCGCTCACCGCCATCATCGGCTTCGCCGAGGTGATGAAAGAGGAGCGGTTCGGTCCCGTCGGGACGCCCCGCTACAAGGAGCATCTGCGCGACATCCGGCGGGCCGGCGAACATCTGATCGCGCTTGTGGGCGACCTGCTGGAGCTTTCGCGGGTCGAGACCGGGCGGCTTGAGCTCGAATTCACCCCGGTCGACCTGAACGAGGCGCTGTCGCAGGCGGCCGCGCTGCTCCAGCCGCAGGCGAACCGTGACCGCGTGATCATCCGGACGTCGCTGGCGCGAAACCTGCCGCCGGTGCTGGCGGACCGGAAATCCATGCGGCAGGTGCTGACGAACCTGCTGACGAACGCCGTCAAGCTGAGCCGCCCCGGCGGCCAGGTGATCGCGGCCACGGTGTTCACAGACGCCGGACAGGCCGTGGTCCGCATTCGCGACTCCGGCGCAGGCATGTCGGCGAAGGATCTCGCGGCGGCCGTCGAGCCGTTCCGGCCTCTGTCGGGAGACAAAGGCGCCGACGCCGGCGTCGGCCTGCCTCTCACCAAGGCGCTGGCCGAAGCCAATCAGGCCTTGTTCTCGATGCAGAGCGAGATCGGCGTCGGGACCGTCGTCGAGGTGACGTTTCCCACCGCGCGGGTGCTCGCCGACTGACGATCCCGCAGCCGTGCGGCGCATACCGCGGCTGCGGCATTGACTCCCGCTCGGCACTCACGATATGAGCCAAATAACGAGTGAGAACAGTAGTTTAGATATCTTCCAAACTACTCGCAAGCACGCGCTGAGTTGGAAACGTCATGATCGTTTGTTCGTGCAACGTCCTGAGCGCGGCGCAGATCAAGAACACCATCGGCGACCCGGCCGCCAACCCGCAGACTCCGGGTCAGGTCTATCGTTGCCTGGGCTGCAGCCCGCAGTGCGGCCGTTGCGCACGGACGATCAAGGCCATGCTGGCGGATATCAAGGGCCTCGAGCAGCCTGCTGAAAGCGCCTGCGGCGCCTGCCCGGCCGCCTTCCCGGCCGTGACGCACGGCTCCGGCGACGTTCTTGGAATGTCGGGCGACGTGGTCGAAGTCGCCACGATGGACCGGCGGCGCTGATCGTCCACCCGGACGCCTCTGACCTCGTGGAACTGTCAGCCCTTGCGGTCGGCCGCCGGCGAGTTTAGAACATTTCTAACTGGTCGCGGACGAGCTGCAGGAGAGCGCCATGAAGGGCGACGCCAAAGTCATCGAATTCCTGAACCGGGGGCTTCGCTCGGAGCTGACGGCCATCAATCAGTACTGGCTGCATTACCGCATGCTGGATGACTGGGGCTACAAGGATCTCGCCAAGAAGTGGCGCGCTGAATCGATCGAGGAAATGAACCACGCGGACAAGTTCGTCACGCGCATCATCTTCCTTGAGGGCTTCCCTAATCTTCAGGTGCTTGACCCGCTGCGGATCGGCCAGAGCATCAAGGAAGTGCTCGAGTGCGACCTCGCTGCCGAGTATGAGGCCCGCAAGCTCTACCAGGAAGCTGCGACCTACTGCGCATCGGTCGCCGACTATCCGAGCCGCGACCTGTTCGAAGAGCTGATGACGGACGAGGAGGGTCACATCGACTTCCTCGAGACGCAGCTGAACCTCGTCGCGCAGCTCGGGGAGCAGCTGTTCGCCCAGCACCATATCGGCGAATTGCACGACGACTGATCGTCGCCGGACGAGGCGCGCGCGTCGTTCGACGCGCCGCCGAACGTCCGTCGGGCTGGGAACAATGTCCGCCTCGGGATCCTTTCTCCGCCGCGATGGAGGAGATTCATGGATCCCAAGACAGAGAAGATACGCGAGCGAGCGCACGAGATCTGGATCTCGGAAGGCCGGCCTGAAGGCCGCCACGAGGAGCATTGGGCCCAGGCCGAAAGCGAGCTGAGCGGCGGCGGAAGCTGGCCGTCGGTCGGCGCAGCGGCGGTGCCCCCGCCCGAAGATCCTCAATCCAAGGCTACCGAAACTGGCGAGGACTCGGGCTCCGGCGGCGCGCCGGGCGAGAACCAGCCGAGCTGACGAACGAGCCGGCGCGGCCATGCCGCGCCGGCTCGTCGTTTATGCGCCGGAGCCAGGCTCCGCCATGCGGCGATGCATCTGCGCCGTCAGGCCGGCCGGCACGATGTTGGCGATCGCGGACTGCAGCTTGTTCTGCCAGCCCGTCACGACGTCGCCTTGCCCTTTCATCATCGCCTTGAAGCCGATCTCGGCGACCTCGGCCGGATCCTGCTTCTTCTGCGTCCCCACCTTGGTGTCGAGCATGTCGGCGCGCTCGAAGAAATCGGTTTCGGTTGCGCCCGGCATGAGGCAGGTCACCGTCACGCCAGTGTCCTTGAGCTCGTTCCGGATGGCGAAGGAGAAGCTGTCCAGGAAGGCCTTCGAGCCGTTGTAGACGGCCTGGAAGGAGCCCGGCATGAAGCCGGCGATCGATCCGGTGATCAGGATGCGGCCGGAGCCGCGCGCGCGCATCTCACGACCGATCTTCTGGATGAGATAGATCGTGCCGGTAATGTTGAGGTCCACGATCTTCCTGACCCTTGCGAAATCCTGGTCGAGGAACGCGCCGCCGAGACCTGTCCCGGCATTTGCGAGCAGCGCGTCGACCGGCCGCCCGCCGATCGCGGCGATCAGCTTGTCGTTGCCTTCCGTGGTGGACAGGTCCGCCTGGACGGTGGTGACGTGGCCGGCGAACGCCTTGAAGGATTCTGCGGATTCTTCGATCTGCGGCTCGTTGGCCGCGACCACGAGGTCGAAGCCGTTCTTGGCGCAGACCAGCGC
Source organism: Hansschlegelia sp. (assembly GCF_035538955.1). Lineage (NCBI taxonomy): Bacteria > Pseudomonadati > Pseudomonadota > Alphaproteobacteria > Hyphomicrobiales > Methylopilaceae > Hansschlegelia > Hansschlegelia sp. The sequence goes on along the minus strand of NZ_DATLJK010000016.1, from coordinate 14,770 downwards.
GAGTTCGTAGCCGATGCCGGTCGAGGCGCCGGTCACGACGGCGAGCGGGCGCGCGGGGTTCGTGGAAGCCATACGGGGTCTTCTCCAGTCAGGGTTTCATGACGACTTTGATGCAGCCGTCCTGCTTGTCCCGGAACTTCTTGTAGAGTTCCGGCCCCTCCTCGAGCGTCGCCGTGTGGGTGATGACGAAGGAGGGATCGATCTCGCCCTTCTCGATCCTCTCGAGCAGAGACGGGAGGTATTTCTGGACCGGCGTCTGAGCCATCCTGAAGGTCAGGCCGCGATTGATCGCCGAGCCCATCGGCACCTTGTCCAGGAAGCCGCCATAGACGCCCACGATCGAGACAGTGCCGAAGTTGCGGCAGCAGTGGATCGCCTGGCGGAGCACGTGCGGCCGGTCGGTGCCCATGAAGGTCGCGACCTTCAACCGGTCCACCATGCTGTCGAAGCTCGCCGTCACCGCAGGCTCCGTCCCGACGGCGTCGATGCACGCGTCCGCCAGCCTGCCGTTGGTCAGCTCGCGGATGCGGTCGTAGACGTCCTCTTCCATGAAATCGATCGTCTCGGCGCCACCGGCGCGGGCCAGTGCGAGCCGTTCCGGCACCGTGTCGATCGCAAGCACCCGTTCGGCGCCGAGCAGGAAGGCGCTACGGATCGCCATTTGGCCGACCGGCCCGCAGCCCCAGATCGCAATCGTGTCGCCGCGCTGGATGTCGCAGAAGTCCGCCGCCATGTAGCCGGTGGGAAAGATGTCCGACAGGAACAGGACCTGCTCATCCGTCAGGCTTGAAGGAACCTTGATCGGGCCCACGTCGGCGTAAGGAACGCGCAGATATTCGGCCTGGCCGCCGGCGTAGCCGCCGAGCATGTGCGAATAGCCGAACAGGCCGGCCGGCGACGCGCCCCAAAGCTTGCGGGCGATCTCGTTATTGGGATTGGAACGCTCGCAGCCGGAGTAGAAGCCGCGCTTGCAGAAGAAGCACTGACCGCAGGAGATGGTGAAGGGCACCACCACCCGGTCGCCGATCTTCAGCTCCTTGTTGTCGGGCCCGACTTCGACGACTTCGCCCATGGTCTCGTGCCCGAGCACGTCGCCGCTCTGCATCGTCGGCATCACGCCGTCATAGAGGTGCAGGTCCGAACCACAGATCGCGCAGGCCGTCACCTTGATGATGGCGTCACGGCCGTGCTGGATGGTCGGATCCGGCACGCTCTCGCAGCGGATGTCGCCTTTGCCGTGCCATGTAAGGGCCTTCATGAATGTCCTCCGGCTGGTGCTCCTGGGAATAGAAGGGGGAGACTTCCGGAAACGTTCCGCTCTCGACCCCTTCCTGTCCTCCGGAACCAACGCGTCAGGGATGACGTTCGCTTCTGTCATCGGAGGCTGAAAGCGTGGCCCCACGCGCCAACTGGAAGGGCTTTCTGAAGGTCGGCGAGGTCACGTGCCCGGTCGGTCTTTACACGGCGGCCTCGACGTCGGACCGGATCGCCTTCCACACGCTCAACCGGGACACCGGCAACCGGGTCCGGCGCGAGTTCGTCGACGCCGAGACCGGCAAGCCCGTCGAGCGGGAGGACCAGGTCAAAGGTTATGAGGTGGCGCAGGGCGAGTATGTGACGCTCGAGCCCGACGAAGTCGCCTCGGCGGTTCCGCAAAGCGACAAGACGCTGGCGATCGACGCCTTCATCGGCTGCAGCGACGTCGACGACGTCTATTTCGACAAGCCCTACTACCTCGCTCCGAGCGACAAGTCCGTCCAGGAGGCCTACGACCTCATTCGCGAGGGCATGCGGCGGAAGAAGGTGGCGGCGCTCGCCAGCACAGTGCTGTTCCGCCGGGTCCGCACGCTGCTGATACGGCCGCACGGCAATGGTCTCGTCGCCACCACGCTGAACTTCGATTACGAGGTTCGCTCGGCCGAGGAGGCGTTCGCCGACATCGCTGACATCGAGATCAAGGGCGAGATGCTCGACCTCGCCCGGCACATCATCGACACCAAGCGCGGCGCGTTCGATCCTAAGGCGTTCGACGACCGTTATGAGAGCGCGCTGGCGGAGCTGGTGAAGGCCAAGATGGAAGGCCGCAAGATCGCACCGCCGAAGAAGCAGGCGCCTTCAAAGGTGGTCGACCTCATGGAGGCCCTTCGACTCAGCGCCGGCGCAGCCAAGTCGACGGGCGACAAGAAGCCGTCGCGCGCGCCGACAAAACGCGCCGCCGGCGCAAAAGCCGCCCAGCCGCGACGCAAGGCGAGCTGACAGATGGCGCTCGAGACCTATCGCCGTAAGCGCGACTTCAACAAGACGAAGGAGCCAGCGGGATCCGAAGCGCCGAGCAGCGCCGGCGACGGCTACCTCATCCAGAAGCACGCGGCGCGCCGGTTGCACTACGACCTGCGGCTCGAATTCGAAGGCGTCCTGAAGAGTTGGGCCGTGGCCAAGGGGCCGAGCCTCGTGCCCGGCGAGAAGCGGCTGGCGGTCCATGTCGAAGACCACCCGCTGGAATATGGCGACTTCGAAGGCACCATTCCCAAGGGAGAATATGGCGGCGGCTCCGTCATCCTGTGGGACCGTGGGCGCTGGTCGCCGATCGGCGACGCCGCGAAGGGCTTCGCCAAGGGTCACCTGGAATTCGAAATCCATGGCGAGAAGCTGAAAGGGCGCTGGCACCTCGTGCGCATGGCCCCTCGCAAGGGCGAGAAACACGAGAACTGGCTGCTCATCAAAGGCGACGACAAGGAGGCCCGCGCAGAGGCGGACCCGGACATTCTGGAAGAGCGCCCGGAGTCGGTGAAGACAGGCCGGCTGGTGGAGGAGCTTGAAGGCGAGACGCCCGGCTGGTCCTCGGAGACCGGCCGGATCGAGCCGGACGCCGCGGCACCGGCCGCTGGCGGCCTCGACCCGTCGAAGATCAAGAAGGCAAAAAAGGCGACGTTGCCGGCTTTCGTGGAGCCGGCTCTCGCGACGCTCGCCGCCAAAGCGCCCAAGGGCGCGCGCTGGATTCACGAGATCAAGTTCGACGGCTACCGGCTGCAGGCGCGGCTTGACGCCGGCAAGGTCAAGCTGCTGACCCGCAGCGGTCTCGACTGGACGGCGAAGTTCGGCAAGACGGTCGTCGACGCCTTGGCGGCGCTACCGGCCTCGAGCGCCCTGATCGACGGCGAACTCACGGTCGAGAATGGAGCCGGCGCCTCGGATTTCTCCACGCTGCAGGCGGATCTGAGCGAGGGGCGGCAGGATCGCTTCGTGTTCTACGCCTTCGACCTGCTCTACCTCGATGGCTACGATCTCACAGCTTGCGCGCTGCTCGACCGCAAAGCGGCTCTCGCGCAGCTGATCGGGCAGGACGCCGGTCTGGTGCGGTTCTCCGAGCATTTTCCGGAGAACGGCGATCTGGTGCTGCAGCACGCCTGCCGCCTGAGCCTCGAAGGCGTGGTCTCCAAGCAGGCGGATGCGCCCTATCGCTCCGGCCGCGGCAAGACCTGGATCAAGTCCAAATGCTCCGACCGGCAGGAGTTCGTGATCGGCGGCTTCACGCCCTCCAGCACCTCCCGCCGCGCGATCGGCTCGCTTGTGCTCGGCGCCTTCGAGGGCGACAAGCTCCGCCATGTCGGCCGTGTGGGCACTGGCTTCACCGTGAAGGTCGCCGAAGACCTTCTGAAGCGCCTCGAGGCGATCGAGCAGAAGTCATCGCCGTTCGCCGACCGCCTGACGGCTGACGAAGCCCGGCAGGTCCATTATGTGAAACCAGAGCTGGTGGCGGAGATCGAGTTCCGCGCCTGGACCGCCGATCGGCATCTCCGTCACGCCGCCTTCCGTGGACTACGCGAGGACAAGCCGGCCGCAGAGGTCGTCCGCGAGACGGACGCGCCGGAGGGGAAGACGCCGCAGCGCGCCTCCTCCGTCACCCTCACCCATCCGGACCGTGTGTACTGGCCGGACGTCGGCGTCACCAAGCAGGGTCTCGCCGACTATTACATGGAGGTTTGGCCGCGCATGGCCCCCTTCATCGTTGGACGACCGCTTTCGCTGCTGCGCTGTCCCGGAGGCGTGACGGACCAGTGCTTCTTCCAGAAGCATCGCTGGAAAGGCATGAACCGCGCGATCGGCGTGTTCGACGATCCCAAGGACAAGTCCGACGAGCCGCTCGTCATGATCAATGACCGGGACGGGCTGATCGGCCTCGTCCAGGGCGGCGTGCTGGAGATCCACCCCTGGGGCTCCACGGTCGCGGCGCTCGAAACGCCGGACATGATCATCATGGACCTGGACCCAGGGGAGAATGTCTCCTGGGAAGAGATCATCTCGGCAGCCTTCGAGGTGAAACGGCGGCTCGAGGCCGCTGGACTCGCGGCTTTCGTGAAGACGTCCGGCGGAAAAGGCCTGCACGTCGTCTCGCCCCTGAAGCCGCAGGCCGGCTGGGACGTCGTAAAGCCCTTCACCAAGGCGCTCGCCGACTCGATGGCCGCCGACGAGCCAGACCGGTATGTCGCGACCGTCACCAAAGCGAAGCGCAAGGGCAAGATCCTGGTCGACTATCTGCGCAACGGCCGCGGCGCGACCGCCGTCGCGCCCTACTCCACCCGCGCCCGGCCGGGGGCGGCGGTCTCGATGCCGCTCAACTGGAGCGAACTCGGGCCGGCGATCGGTCCCGCTTACTTCACGGTCGACAACGCCCCCACCCGGCTGGCGTCGCTCGCAGCCGATCCTTGGGCGGATTTCAGGGCGGCCGCGAAGCCGCTGCCGGTGGAAGGCGGCTCCGCAAGACCCAAGGCAAAGCCCAGGCGAGCCGCCTAGCGCCGCGAGCCCTTGCCTTCCGCGGCGAGGCTTTTACGCAGCGCCTCCATGATGTTGACCACGTTGCCGGCCGGCGCCTCGGCGGCCTCGGCCTTTGGACGCACAGCCTTTTTCCGGCCCTTCTTCTTGGACGCGATCAGATCGAGCAGGCTCGCCTGCACCGGGTCGCTCACCATCTGGGGCGACCACTCGGTGGTCCGCTCGTCTATGAGTTTCTCGACGAGCGAGAGCGCCTTCGGCTCGACCTTCTGAGGCTTCTCGGGGAAGTAGTCCGACTCGTCCCGCACCTCGTCGCCATATCGCAGCGTCCACAGCACGATGCCCTTGCCGCGCGGCTCCAGCAGAACCGCGCGCTCTCGGCGATACATCACGAGACGGGAGATGCCGACCACATCGGTCGCCGCCATCGCCTCCCGAATGACCGCGAAGGCCTCCTCCCCGACCTCGTCATTCGGCGTGAGGTAGTGCGGTCGGTCGTACCAGATCCAGCCTATCGACTCGCGCGGTGCAAAGGTCTCGATGTCGATCGTATGGGTGCTCTCGAGCGCCACGGCGTCGAGCTCGTCATCCTCGAGCATGACGAACTCATTCTCGCCGCGCTCGTAGCCCTTCACCTCGCTGCCCGGCTCGACCGGCTTGCCGGTGGCGGCGTCGACATAGTGGCTGGCGACCCGGTGCCCGGTCTTGCGGTTCAGCGTGTGGAAGCGCACCCGCTCGCTCTCGGTCGTCGCCGGCGTCATCGCGACCGGGCAGGTCACGAGCGAGAGCTTCAGATAGCCCTTCCAGAACACCCGCGCGGCCATAAAGCTCGAACTCCGTTGTGCAACTGAGCAAAACGGCCGCCCGCGCTGTGGGTTCCGCCGCATCGCCGCGCGCCCGAATCGAGACGCGGCGGAGGCGTGCGTGCTAGAACGTTTGCGGAACTTGGATGTGAGGAGACGCCGTGGCCCGACGCGCCGGAAGCGCCGATCTGCCGCTGCATGGCGGACGCGTGCCGCGCTGGCTCGGCGAGCGCATGACGCGGCTCGGCGCGGTGGTGTCGGAGGCGATCATCCTCCACTATGGCCGGGATGAGCTGCTGCACCGTCTGGCCCATCCGTTCTGGTTCCAGTCCTTCGGAGCCGTGATGGGGATGGACTGGCACTCCTCGGGCGTCACGACGAGCGTGATCGGCGCGCTCAAGCGGGGCCTTGCGCCTCTTGCGGGCGAACTCGGCGTCCATGTCTGCGGCGGCCGCGGCAGGCAATCGAGGCTAACGCCGCCCGAGCTCATCGCGATCGGCGACAGGGTCGGTTTCGATGGCGCTGCGCTCGCGCAAGCGAGCCGGCTGGTCGCAAAGGTCGACAGCGCCGCGGTCCAGGACGGCTTCGATCTCTACCTGCACGGCTTTGTCGTCACCGATGACGGGCGTTGGACAGTCGTCCAGCAGGGCATGAACGGCGGCTCCCGCCAGGCGCGGCGCTATCACTGGCTTTCCGAAGGGCTGAAGGACTTTGTCGATCAGCCGCACGCCGCGATCGAAGGCCCGCGCCGCGGAGAGATCGTGAACCTCACCGACCGCCGCGCCGAGGCTTCGCGCCGCGGCCAGCTCGAGCTGCTGCGGGCGCTGCCGCCGGAAAAGATCGTCGCGGAGCTCTCCCGGCTTGAGCCGGCAGCGGCCGCGCCGCGCGAGCAGGCCCAGCCGCTGCTGCCGCACCTCGTCATGCCGGCGCATCACGACGTGCGCCCGGGCGACGTGAACATACGAAGACTGCACGGCGCGCTGGCTGCTGCGGCCGAGCGTGGCCCGACCGATTTCCGCGAACTCCTGCTGGTGCCTGGCGTCGGCGCCCGCACGGTCGAGGCGCTCGCCATGGTGGCGGAGGTGGTGCACGGCGCGCCCTGCCGGTTCAGCGACCCGGCGCGCTTCTCGCTGGCGCATGGCGGCAAGGACCGCCAGCCATTCCCGGTGCCGCTCAAGGTCTATGACCAGACGATCGACGTGCTGAAGTCTGCCGTCCGGAAGGCCAAGCTCGGGCGCGAAGATGAACTCGGGGCGATCAGGCGGCTCGACGAGCAGGCCCGGCGGGCCGAGCGTTACGCGACGGGACCCTCGCTAGAAGCGTTCGTGGCCGAAGAGCGGCGTCGCTCGCCGGACTATGGCGGGCGCAGCGTGTTCGGCTGGGAGCCGCCGGCCGAAGACGCCTCCGCCGCCTGAGGCGCGGCTGGACGTCGGGCGCGACGCTCTGCGATACCAGCCTGGCCTTTCCTCCCCTGCGGGACTTCGATGACAGCCTATTCCGAGCTCTCCGCCCATCACGGCCGGATCGCCGCGCTTTCCAACGCGCTGGGCATCCTCCACTGGGACAACGCCGCCGTCATGCCGAAGGGCGCAGCCCCGCGGCGCGCCGAGAGCGTCGCGCTGCTCCAGGTTCTGCGGCACGATATGGCGACCGACCCGCGCATCGGCGACTGGCTCGACGACGCAGAGGCCGATGGCGGGCTAGGCCCTTGGGAGCGCGCAAATCTGCGCGAGATCAGACGGCTTTGGACTGCGGAGACCGCCTTGCCGGCTGATCTGGTGGAGGCCTCCAGCAAAGCTGTTTCGACATGCGAGATGGCGTGGCGGCAGGCGCGGCAGGATTCGGACTTCGTCGGGCTGTTGCCCCACCTCTCCGAGGTGCTTCGGCTGCAGCGGGAGATCGGGCGGGCGAAGGGCGAGAAACTCGGTCTGTCTCCCTACGACGCCCTGCTCAACGATTACGAGCCCGGCGGCCGCTCGGAGAAGATCGACGCGCTGTTCGACGAGCTCGCGGCTTTCCTGCCGGGCTTTCTCGACGAGGTCCTGGCCGCGCAGGCGCGACGGCCGGCCGATCCGGAGCCGCAGGGGCCGTTCCCGGTCGAGACGCAGCGCGCGCTCGGCCTCAGGATGATGGAGGCGCTCGGCTACGACTTCGACCGCGGCCGGCTCGACGTGTCGACGCATCCGTTCTGCGGCGGCGCCGATGACGACGTGCGGATCACCACGCGATATGACGAAGATGATTTCTCGAGCGCTCTCATGGGTGTCCTGCATGAGACCGGCCACGCGCTCTACGAGCAGGGCCGGCCCCAGGGCTGGATGAGCCAGCCGGTCGGCCACGCCCGCGGCATGAGTCTCCACGAGAGTCAGTCGCTGCTGGTCGAAATGCAGGCGTGCCGAAGCCGCGAGTTCGTCCGCTTCGCGGCGCCGATCATGCGCGACGCCTTCGGCGGCTCGGGGCCCGGCTGGGAGCCCGACGCGGTGTGGCGTCGCTACACCCGCGTGGCGCCGGGCTTCATCCGCGTCGACGCCGACGAGGTGACTTATCCGGCTCATGTCATCCTGCGCTACCGGCTGGAGAAGGCGCTGATCGCCGACGATCTGCCGCTCGCGGAACTGCCCGGCGCCTGGAACGTGCAGATGAAGGAGCTGCTCGGCCTGACGCCGCCGAACGATCGGGTCGGGTGTCTCCAGGACATCCACTGGCCGAGTGGCGGCTGGGGCTATTTCCCGACCTACACGCTCGGCGCCCTGACTGCGGCGCAGCTGTTCGACGCCGCCCGGCGCGCGGTTCCGGACATTTCGCCGGCGATAGAGCGGGGCGATTTCACGCCACTGCTCGGCTGGCTGCGCGCCAACATCCACGCGCAGGCGTCGCTGCTCGAGACCGATGACCTGCTCACGCAGTCGACGGGGCGGGCGCTTGATCCGGCGCTATTCAAGGCGCATCTGCGCCGGCGCTACGTCGAGGAGGCGTAAGCCTCAGGCGAGCCTGGCGGTGCGAGCGGCCACGACCCCTGCGCGTTCAAGCGCGCGCGCCACCCGAAGGACGTGGTCCTCGCGCCAGGGCGCCGCAATGATCTGCACGCCGAGCGGCAGTCCGTCGTCGAGCCATACCGGAACGCAGGCGGCCGGCAGGCCGATGAAGGAGATCGGCTGCGTGTAGAAGCCTAGATTGGGGCGCACCAGCACGGTCTCGCCGTTCAGCTCGAAGGTGGTCTGGCCAAGCCGCGGCGCCCGGCACGGCGTCGCCGGCGCCAGCACGACGTCAACGTCCTCGAAGACCTTGGCGACGGCGTCCGCGAACCAGCGCCGGAAGCGATGCGCCTGCGCGAGGAAGGCCGCCGGAACCGCCGCGCCGGCGATCAGCCGGGTCCGTACTGCGGGATCGAAGTCCTGCGGCCGGCTCCGGAGCCGCTCGAGATGCAGCGCCGATCCCTCGGCGGCGGTGATGACGAAGGCTGCGGCGCGGGCGCGCGCAGCCTCGGGGAACTCGATCGACCGTTCGGCGCCAAGCGCCCGCGCGACGATCCGCACGGCCTCGAACGCCTCCGGTTCTCCACCGGTCGCGAAGTGGCCTCCGAGCGTCGCGATCCGCAGCCCGCCAATGCCGTCCTCTATGCCGGGGAAGGTCGGCTCAGGCGGCCGGGACACGACGGCTGCGTCGCCGTCAGCTGGCCCTTGCAGCGCGTCATAGGCGAGCGCCAGATCCCGCGCCGACCGGGCGATCGGGCCGACATGATCAAGGTGGTAGACGAAGGGAAACACGCCGCGGCGGCTGAGCCGGCCATAAGTAGGCTTCAGGCCAAAGACGCCGCAAAGGGCGGCGGGGACGCGCACCGATCCATTGGTGTCGGTCGCGAGCGCAAGCGGCGTCAGTCCCCCGGCGACCGCCGCGCCGGACCCTCCGGAGGAGCCGCCGGTCATCCGTTCCAGATCGTGCGGATTGCGTGAGGGCCCGTCGGTCGCATTCTCGCCGGTGAAGTCGTAGGCGAATTCGCCCATGTTCAACCCGCCGACCAGGACCGCGCCGGCTGCCTCGAGCCGTCTAACCGCCGTGGCGTCGCGCTCGGCAGGCGCGCGGTCGCGATTGATCCTCGATCCGGCGCGGGTCGGCAGCCCCTCGATGTCGAACAGGTTCTTGACCGCAAACGGCACGCCCGCGAGCGGGCCCAGCGGCGCGCCGTCAGCGCGCCGCCGGTCGATCTCTGCCGCGGTCGCTCGGGCGCGCCCCCCGACAACATCGGTGAACGCCCCGATCCTCGGGTTGAGGATGGCGATCCCGGACAGCGTCTGCTCCACCACCTCGGCGGCGGAGACCTCGCCCGCCGCGACGGCGGCGGCGATCTCGGCGGCCGTCCGGGTCGGCCAATCGCTCACGGGCGGAAGATCGGCGCCGGCTGAACCGTATCATCCAGCGGAAAGGCCGCGACGAACCGGGCGGCCTCCATTGTCGCGCGGAGATGCGCCAGAGTGGAAGCGCGGTCGTCAGGGTCCATCCGCAGCCCGAGCAGCGTCGTCGCGGCGTCGATATGCGCCTCGAGCGCCTGGTCGGTCAGCCGCGGCGGCGCCTCCAGCATGCGATTGTCTCAGACTGCTGCGCGGTCGGTCATATAGGCGCGCCAGCCGCCGAAGCCGGTGATCTCCTTCGCGCCGTTCACGCCCTCCGCCTCGGCGAGAAAGCCCTTCGGCGAAGAACCGTCGGCAAGCCGGACGACCCCAATGCCGAGCGGAGCGCCGATGCCGGCGACGAACCGCCCGAAGCCCTCCGGCGGCAGCGCCCAGACCTCCGTCGCGATTGCCGCCCCCTCTCCGTCCGGGACGCGCAGCAGGCCCGGCCGCGGAATGGCGCCTTCGATTGCGAAGAGCCGATAGTCCGGCGTGGTCTGGCTCGCGCGCAGGAAGCGACCGCCGCAGCCGGTCAGCTCCCCATTGAGCTTCATCCCCGAAAGATGGGCGCCCACGACCACGAGCTCGATTTCGCCTGCCGCCGCCGCGGCCGCCCTGACGGGCGCCGGAGCGGGCGCCCGCCCGGAGGCGCCGAGCGGCGTTCCGCCGGTGGCGTGGATCTTTTCGCCGAGCGCTGCGAGCCGCGCGTCGGCTCCGGCAGGCGCAATCAGCGTGACGCCGGCGGGCGATCCGTCGGGGCGCGGCCGCGCCGGCACGGCAAGCGCGCAGAGGTCGAGCAGGTTCACGAAATTCGTATAGGTCCCGAACTCGCTGTTGAGCCGCACCGGCTCGGCCGTCACCTCCGCGACCGTGCGGGGCCGCGGGAAGGTCGGAACCAGCATGACGTCGATCCGGTTCCAGACCGCCGACAGCTCCCGTCGAAGCTCCGCCAGACGATATTGAGCGCCAAAGGCCGATGCGGCGTCGAAGCGCCGCGCGCTTTCGATGATCGCCCGCGTCACCGGGTGCATCTCCTCCGGCCGCTCCTCGATGAACGAACGGATCGCCTCGTAGCGCTCGGCCACGAACGGACCTTCGTAGAGCAAGCTGGCGACCGCGAAGAACGGCTCGAGATCGAGCTCGACGATGTTCGCGCCGAGCGCGGCCGCGTCCGCAAGGGCGGAGTCGAAGGCGGCTTCAGCCGCCGCGTCCCCGCCGAACCGCCGGCTGCCGGCGTTGGGAACGCCGATCCGCAACGTTCCGGGAAGCGGCGCGATCGGAGCCGTGCGAACGTCGCGCGAAAATGGGTCGACGGGATCGTAGCCCGAGGCGGCCGAGAACGCCGCATAGGCGTCGTCAACCGACAGCGCGAACACCGAGACGCAGTCGAGCGTTCGGCAGGCCGGCGTCACGCCCCGGGTGGGGATCGCGCCAAGGGTTGGCTTCAGCCCCACGATGTTGTTGAGCCCGGCCGGAACGCGGCCCGATCCGGCGGTGTCGGTGCCGAGCGCGAACGACACAAGGCCGCGCGCGACCGCGACCGCGGAGCCGGAACTCGACCCGCCGGGCACGAGCTCCCTGTCGACCGCGTTGAGCGGCGCCGGATAGGGCGTGCGCAGCCCGACCAGCCCGGTGGCGAACTGATCGAGATTGGTCTTGCCGATCACTATGGCGCCGGCGCCGATCAACCGTTCGACCGCAGTCGCGTTGTCATCGGGTGAATATGCGAAGGCCGGGCAGGCGGCCGTGGTCGGCAGCCCTGCGACGTCGATGTTGTCCTTGACGGCGAACGGCGCGCCCCAGAGCGGCCTTGCATCGGGCGTCGAGCCTAGCGCCGCGGCGGCGGCGCGGGCAGCGGCCCGATCGGCGAGCGAGATGAAGATGCCGGGATCGCCGCAGCGATCGATCCGGTCGAAGACCTCATCAATCACCGCAGCCGGCGATGCTCCTCCCGCATAGGCCGCACGGAGCGAAGCGAGGTCGAGCGCGAGGTCGCTGAGCGAGGCGGTCATCTGCGCTCCCCTATCCGATCGGCCGGAAGTGCCGAGCGATCTTCCTATCGCAAAGCGCGCCCGCGCCGTGAAGGGCCATGCCCGCCGAACCCGCGCCTGAGGCGCCCTGCCGCAGCGGACCGGACGCCGACCTGCTCCTGTAGGTCGTCGCGCCGATGGCCGCGGGATCCCGGGAAGGATCGATCAACTCTAATGACAAACCCCGGCCCTCCCACGGGACCTTGGGGCCGCTGGCGCGTTGTTGGTTGCGGTCCGGTCCGGGGGGCGTCAGTCCGTTGAAGGAAGCCATGTACAGTTTTTTGGCGAGTCAGCTCGACTTCGTCTTCTTCTTCTATGGGCTGGCCTTCATCCTTCTCGGCGCGAGTTGTTTCTCGGTCGCGCGGATCACGAGGCCGGCCGCCTCGTGGCAGGCTCTCGGCCTGTTCGGCGTGTTGCATGGCGGCCTCGAATGGCTCGATCTGTCGGCGCTGATCGTCGGGGACCATCCGTCTTTCGCCGCTGCGCGCGTCGCTCTCATGACGGGGTCGTTCGTGTTCCTGCTCGAATTCGCACGGCTGCAGGCGCTGCGGATCGGCTGGCGCATGCCCGGCAGGTGGATTTACCTTCCGCTGCTTCTCGGCTTGGGGGTCATCAGCGTTTTCGCAGGCGCCAAGGCCGGCGGCGTCGCCGGCCGTTACGCCATCGGCCTTCCGGCCGCGCTGGCCGCGGCGATCGTGTTTCTGCGCCACGCAGAAGTGGTCTCCGGCCGCGTCCGCGCCGCGGCGTTCACGGCTTCCGTCTCCTTCGCCCTCTATGGCCTGGCGGCCGGCCTGGTGACCCCGGCCATGCCTTACGGCCCGGCGGCCGTGCTGAATTACGAGTGGTTCGCCGATCTGACCGGCGCGCCGATTCAGCTCGCGAGGGCCATGCTCGCCTGCTGCATCGCGGCGGCCGTCTGGACCATTTGGGGCTACCGCGCAGCCGCGGAGATTTCATCCCGGACATTCGCCCGATATCTGCGGCGCCAGTTCGGCTGGACGATTGGCGCGATGGCGGTGATCCTCTTCTGCGGCTGGACGCTGACCGAATATCTCGGCGAGGTGTACCGCCACAACGTACAGCTCGAAGCGCAAGGCGACATCGATCTGCTGGGCAGCCGGCTGGCGGCAGAGACCGCTACGATCGGGGGCATGGCGAAGGCGCTCGCCGGCTTGCCGGCGATCGTGAAGCTCGCCGCCGGCGCTCCGAATAGGGCCGACGCGCGCACGGTTCTCAACCTCCATGTCGAAGCCGGCGCCGCGCTGGCCGGCTACATTTTCGATCCGCACGGGGCCGTGCTCGCCGCCTCTGACGAGGCGCCTCGGATCATGGGCGCCTCCACGAGACACCTCGGCGACGCACTGGCGGGCCGGGCGGGCTTTCTGTTCGAGTTCGATCCTGTGTCGGCGGAACCCCGCTACATTGCGAGCCAGCCGGTGCGGGTCGGAGACAGGATCGCCGCTGTGGCGGTCTTGGTGAAGTCGCTCAGGGGGTTCGAGGCGGATGTCCGCCGGCTGGACCGTCCGTACTTCCTCGTGAACCCTGACGGCGTCGTCGCGCTGACCAACCAGCCCGACGGACTCCGGCGAACGCTCTGGCCGCTCCCGGAGGACCGGCGCACGCCGCTGGAGCAGATCTTCGGCCCGCTCGACGCGCGACCGCTGCTGAAAGAGGAGGTCGCCGACGCGAGCTGGACCAGCGTCAACGGCGAGCGCGACTACGTGCGCCGCAAGCTTACCCAGCATGGCGGCTGGTCGCTCGTGATCCTGAAGCCGACGCGGGAGATTTTCGCAAGCCGCTTGCTCGGCATCGTCATCACCTTCCTGGTGACCATCATGGCGCTGATCTACATCCTTGGGCGGCAGCGCGCGGTCCGTGACGAGGTCGAGATGGAAAAGCGCCTGCGGCTCCAAAAGCTCGCCGACGACCTCGGCCTGCAGGCCGCGACGGATCCGCTGACCGGCTTGAACAATCGCCTGCGCCTGGAGCAGACCTTCGCGGAGGAGATGGCGTATGCGCAGCGCCACGCGGCGCCGCTCTCCCTCGTGCTGTTCGACGTCGACCGCTTCAAGAGCGTGAATGACGCCTACGGACATCCGGTCGGAGACCAGGCGCTCGTGCGGATTGCGGGCCTGGCCCGGCGGTTCGTCCGGACCACCGACTTCCTGGCGCGCTGGGGCGGCGAGGAGTTCCTGATCCTTCTTCCGGGCGCGGACGGCGCGACCGCGGCTCGGGTCGCCGAGGCGCTGCGGTCCGCTGTGGCCACGGCCGAGTTCGAGGCCGTCGGCTCTCTGACCTGCAGCTTCGGGGTCGCGGAATTCGCGCAGGACCGCAGCCCGTCCGAATTCCTCGCGCGCGCCGATGCGGCGCTCTATCGGGCCAAGCTGAGCGGCCGGGACCGGGTCGAAACGGCGCCGACGGCGGCAGCCGAGGACAGGACAGAGGCGGCGGGCCTGCAGCGCGGCTTCGCGTGAGCTCACGCCCAGGGGCGGAACCGGACGGCCTCAGCCAGCGAAGCGTCCGTCGTTCGCCGTTCGAGCCTCGGCCGTGACGCCGCCCGCTCTTTCCGCGCCGGCTTGGCGCGTTTGGGCTTATGAACGACAAAAGCCCGCCAGCTTTTTGTGCTGTGCGGGCTTTTTTGTTTGGTTGCGGGGACAGGATTTGAACCTGTGACCTTCAGGTTATGAGCCTGACGAGCTACCGGGCTGCTCCACCCCGCGCCATGTCCGGGCTGATGGCTTGCGGACGTTTGGGCGCTGGTCTGATCATCGTGAGG